>JAKOQS010000066.1 GCA_029778235.1 Chloroflexota bacterium
ACGTAGCAGACGCGCAGGACGTTGGTGAGGAAGCCGGCGCCGAGGAACCCGGCACCCGCCTCGCGGATGACGACCGTGCCGGTGGCCTGGTCGTTCGCGCCGATGATGACGCTCGGGATCGCCTGGGCGGTCGCGTCGACGGTGTTGTTGATCGTGCCGATCGACACGCTGCCCGGGACGACCGGGATGCTCGAGGCGGCGCTCGCGCTGCCGGCGAACGCCGTGGTCGTCAGGACCGCGACGAGGCCCGCGGCCGCGACGGCCCGGACCACCCTGGACCGATGGATCCTCACTGTCTCCCTCCCTGCCGCGAGCGGTCGGCCGCGCGACGGTACCCGGCGCGCCGGGCGTCCCATCCGCTCCGTGCCGGTTCGATCGGGATGGTAGCACCCGCGCACGCGGGTTCAGGAGGCCGCGTGACGCTCCGCGGCCGCGGCGGCGGCCGTCGTGGCGGCATCGGCCGCATGAGAGGCGGCCTCCGCCGCGTCGATCTCGATCCGCCGGACGTCCGCGGCGGTGGCGCCGTCGACGACGCCCTGCGGCGCGAGCGCGTCGAGCGCCTCCCGCAGCGCCCGGGTGCCGCGGAGCAGGTGGCTCTTGTAGGTGTTCAGCGGGACGTCCATGGTGCGCGCCGCGTCGGCGTAGTCGAGGCCCACCACGTACCGCAGGACCACGGCCGTGCGCTGCTTGAACGGCAGGTCGCCGATCGCCACGGCGACCGCCCGACGCACCTCGGCGGCCTCGGCGGCGGCGTGCGGGTCCGCGGCGGCGCCCTCGTCCGCGAGGATCCCGGCCGACGGGCGGCCCGGCACGCCCGCCGCGTCCGCCTCCAGCATCCGGTCGAGTGAATCGTCGCGCCGCGCCGGCGACCGCGAGACCGCGCGCGAGGCGAGCCGGACGCAGATCGCGTTCAGCCACGCTGCGACGGACGGCCGCGGCTCGAAGCGTTCCATCGACCGGAACGCCGCCAGGAACGTCTCCTGCACCACGTCCTCGGCGAGGTGCGGGCTGTTCGTCAGCCGCGCAGCGAGGTTGAGGAGCCGCTGCCGGTGCTGGCGGACCAGCTCGGCGTACGCCGCCTCCGATCCCTCCTTGCAGCGGCGGACGAGCTCGCGCTCGTCCCAGCCCCTCTGCTCCACGCATCCTCCAGGTTCGGCGACGCGGCCGGCGGGGCCTCGCGCGCCCGGGCGCCCTCGCGAACGGGCACGCGCGGACACGGACGGACCGCCGCGCGGCACGAGGCGTACCCCGCGCTGCTGGGGAGTCTGCCACAGGGGGCCGGTGCGGGTCGACCGGTCCGGGCGCCGGCGGCTCGCCGATGAGGGCGCCGGTGGCGCGCGGAGACGGGTACGGAGTGGCGCGGCGCCGCGGTCAAGGAAAGGCGCGAGGCCCGGATCGCTCCCGGCCACGCGCCATCGAGGGCACAGGGTCGGGCGCCCGGACGAAGCCCCGCGAGCGACGGTCAGCGCATCACTGCGGGTAGGTCACGCCGATGTACGAGCCCCAGTTGAGGAACGCGGCGCGGTACGGGAGCGTGCTGTCCTTGCCGATGTACTCGGCCGCGAACCACACGTTCCCTGCCTCATCCGTCGCGGCGGCGCTGTAGTCGCCCCACCGCTCGGTACCGTTGCGGGAGTACGGCGGGTAGGCCGTGAAGCCATCGGCCGCCGCCGTCCCGTTGGCCGCCACGCGGACCTCGCTGGCGCCCATGAAGGGATCGAACTGGGCATACGCCACGCTCGGCCACCGACTGGGCGACGAGAAGGTCATCGCGACCACGCCGCGGACGGTGCTGCTCACCGCGACGGCGGGGAACCAGAGGTAGCTGTCCTTGGCGCCGATGTAGCCCTGGCCGGCGATGCTGGCCATGAGGCCGCCGGCGAACGTGCTGACCCGGACCGTCCACCACGCGACGCCGACCGTCGGCCCGGCGGTGTTGCCCGCGATGTTCATCACGCTGCTCGCGGCGCCCCACAGCATGCCGCCGGAGTACACGACCTGGTGCATCCGGTCGTCGTTGGTGTCGAGCCGCGCCATCGGCTGGTTGACGATGGTCGGGTCGATCTGGCCCTGGCCGAGCGGGTGCGGGCCGTACTTCTGCTTGGCGCCACCGGCGGGCGCGCCGTAGATGCAGTCGCACGCGTAGGTCTGGCCGGTGAGCTGCACCCGCGAGAGCTGGGGCCAGTTCATGGTCGTGAGGTTCAGGGCGTTCGTGCCCGTGATCGCCCAGACGTCGAGGACGTTGTCCACGGTCCCGTACATGTCGCGGGTGGACATGAAGTACTGGGTGCCGCCCGACGACATGTCATAGCCGCCGTTCGGGGTGACCGACGGCTGGACCGTGAAGGCGAGCGGCTCGGGGCCGGCGAACCCGAGGCCCCAGACGTACGCCAGGAGCGCGGTGCCACGGGAGTCGATGATCGCGCGCTTGGAGATGCCCCAGATCGTGACGCCCGCGAACGGCGCGCCGCCGGGGTTCCCGAAGTCGAACTCGTTGTTCGTCAGCCAGACAGCGTTCGCGTCCAGGCCGAGCTGCGGGTAGTCCGGGAAGCAGGCGTAGACGCAGTCGGGCAGCGTGTAATCGCCGCCGTCGGGCAGCTGGAAGACGGACCAGGACCCGACCGGGTTGCTCGAGTTGCTGACGGCGAGGACCGACCCGAGCTGGCCGGCGAGGTTGGGGTACGCGTACCAGGTCATGAAGAACCGCTTGGTCTGCGGGTCGTACTGGCAGCGCGGATCGCCGGTGCCGGGGCCGTTGGGGTACTCGGCCGGCAGGCCGAGGAAGTAGTTGGCCGGGGTGACGCCGGTGAGGGCGGCGCCGGAGGTGCTGAAGATCTGGACCGCGCCGTTGACGGCCTGGACGACGTACCCGCCGCCCACGCACAGCGCCATGTCCGGGGGCTCGAGGCTGTAGTTCCAGCGGTAGCCGTCCGGCGACGCATAGCGCATCTCGGTCCCCGAGATGCCGTCGCGACCGACCGCGCCGCTGCGCCCCGACACGATGCTGGGGGTGACCACCGGCAGGCTCGGCGCGGAGGGCGTCGAGAGCTGCGCGTTGGCCGGGCCGTAGTAGCCCTTCTTCGGCTGGATCGTCTTCTTCGGCTTCGCCTTGCGGAGCTCGTCGGTGGCCTTGGGGCCGACCTTGACGACGCCGACCGGGGCGAACTTGGCGCCCGAGCTGATCTTGGTGATCTGCACCTGGGCGGTCTTGACGCCCGCCATGGGGGCCGCCGCGGCGCGGACCGGCGTGGCCGCCATCGCGGGCGCCACCATCCCGACGAGGAGTGCGGCCGAGGCGAAGCCTGCGGCGAGGAACCGGAGATCCCTCCGGCTCGCGAGGCCCCGCGGACGCTGATGCGTCATCGTGTCGTGTCCCTCCCTCTCTCCGATCCGAGGCTGCCGTCGACCCGGCACTGGTTCGTGGGCGGCAGTCCCACACAGCGGGCACCGCGACGCGCGGCGCCTCACCGAGTGTCTAGCACAGTCGATGGGGCGCGCGCAACCCGCAGGGGTCACAAGATGGCGTCGGACGGGCTCCGACGGTCACCAGCCCATGACGAGGCCGCCGTCCACCCCGAGCACCTGGCCCGTGATGTACCCGGCCTCGTCGGACGCGAGGAAGACGACCGCGTCGGCGATCTCCTCCACCGTCCCGAAGCGGGCGAGCGGGGTGGCCGCACGGATCCCCTCCTGGATGGGCTCGGGCAGGCCGGAGGTGAGCTCCGTGAGCACGAACCCGGGCGCGACGGCGTTGCACGTGATGCCGCGGCTCGCGACCTCTCGCGCCACCGCCTTGGTCAGCCCGATGAGGCCGGCCTTCGCCGCCGAGTAGTTGGCCTGCCCGGCGTTGCCCGCCCGGCCGGCGGCCGACGAGACGTTCACGATGCGGCCGGCACGCGCCTTGAGCATCGGCCGCATCGCGGCCTTGGTCGTGTAGAACGCCCCCGAGAGGTTCGTGTCGAGGACCTCGCGCCAGGCGTCCGTGCTCATGCGCATGACCAGGTCGTCGCGGGTGATGCCGGCGTTGTTCACAAGGATGTCGATGCGGCCGTACGCGCCGAGCGCCGCGGCCACGAGGCCCTCGGCCGCGTCGGGCTCGGAGACATCGCCGCGGTGCGCGAGCGCCTGGCGGCCCAGGGCCTCGACCGCGGCGACGACCTCGGCCGCGGCGTCGGCGTTGCCCTTGTACGAGAAGGCGACGTCGGCGCCCTGGCGGGCGAGGGCGAGCACGATGGCACGCCCGATCCCCCGGGAGCCACCGGTGACGATCGCGCTCTTGCCGGACAGGTCGATCATGCGAGGGCCTCCGTGGTGGGTGCCGGGGTCGCCTCGCCGGCGTCCGCGGTGCGGACCGCGACCCCCTTGCGGGTGCGGGCCGGGCGCCCCGGGCGGGGGTCGGGGTCGCCCGCGGTCGGCCCCGCGGCGGGCGGGGTCGGCCGGGCCGGGGCAGGATGTGGGGTCGGGGCCGCTTCCGGCGTGGCGGACGGCGCGGCCGCGTCCGGCGGGGTCGCGTCCGGCGGGGCGGACGGCGCGGCCGGACCCTCCCCGGCGGGCGATCCGGCTGCCTCCGTCTCGTCATCGCCCGCGGGCCGCGTCACCGACGCCGCACCGCGCTCGGTCGCATCCACGCCCTTGGCAGCGAACGCCCGCACGAGGACCTCGGGGACCGGCCCCACGCTCTCCCAGCCGTCGGGGATGACGACCGGCACCGCGTCGGGGCCGATGGACGCCGCGCGCTCCGCGGCCGCCGGATCGGCCGTCCACTCCATCGCGACGGCGCCGGACGTGAAGCCGGCCCCGAACGCCACGAAGACGATCCGGTCGCCGGGAGCGACGCGGCCCGCGTCCACCGCTTCGGCGAGGGCGATCGGCACGGACGCCGCGGACGTGTTCCCGTAGCGGTCCAGGTTCACGAAGATGCGCTCCATCGGGAAACCAAGCCCCCGGGAGACGGACTCGATGATCCGCAGGTTGGCCTGGTGGGGGATGAGCAGATCGATGAACTCGGGCGCCCAGCCGGCCCGGTCGATCGCCGTCAGGGCGGTCGTCGCGATCGTCCGCGTCGCGTACTTGTAGGTCTCCCTGCCCTCCATCCGGAGGTAGTGACCGCGTCCTGAGACCGTCTCGCCGGACGCGGGTGCCGCGGCGCCGCCGGCCGGGAGCCAGATCTTGTATGCGCCGGCGGGGTCGGTCGTCAGCTCGAAGCCACGGGCTCCGCCGGGCTCGTCCGCGGCCGAGATGACGACCGCGCCCGCCCCGTCCCCGAACAGGACGCAGGTGTTGCGGTCCGCGTAGTCGAGGAAGCGGCTGAGGGTCTCGGCGCCGATGACCAGCACGTTCCGGGCGAGGCCCGCCACCACCTGTGCATGTGCCACCGAGTAGGCGTAGACGAACCCGGAGCAGGCGGCCGCCACATCCATCGCGGCGGCCCTCTCGGCCCCGATCGCCTGCTTCACGAGCGCAGCGGTGGAGGGCATCCAGTAGTCGGGCGTGAGGGTGGCCACGATGATCAGGTCGATGTCGTCCGGCTCCAGCCCGGCGACCGCCACCGCGCGGCGCCCGGCGACCGCGCCGAGGGACGCCGTCGTCTGGTTCCAGCCCGCGATGCGACGCTCGCGGATCCCGGTGCGGGTGGTGATCCACTCGTCCGAGGTGTCCACGATCGTCTCGAGGTCGTGGTTGGTGAGCACGAGCGGGGGCGCGTACGCACCCCACCCCGTGACGTGGGCGTACCGGGCGGCGGGCTCGCGGCGACCGCCGACGTGCGGCACATGCGGCGCCGGGACCTCCACGTGCGGGATCCGCGCCTCCGGGAGGTGCGGCGGGGTGACGTGCGGGACCCGGGGGGCGGGCAGGTCGATGTGCGGCAGCCGAGGGGAGCGGGGGCTCACAGGGGGACGACCTCGATGAGGGTCTGCTTCGCCTTCACGAGCTTGCCGTTCTCGACGGCGATCCGGGAGATCCTGCCGGAGGCATCCGACTTGATCTCGTTGAACAGCTTCATCGCCTCGATCAGCCCGATGACCTGGCCGGCCACGACCTCCTGGCCGACGGTCACGAAGGGCGGCGTCGTGGGGGACGGAGAGGCGTAGAAGATGCCCGTCAGTGGGGCAGCGACCGCGTGGGCCGGCGGGCCTGCGGGCTCCTCCGCGGGGGCGGCGGCGCGGGGTGTCGCGGGGGTCGCCGGGTCGCGGTGCGGCGCCTCAGGGTGTGCCTGCCGGGCCGGCGCTCGGTGCGCGGCCGGGCCGGCGTGGCCGTCGGCCTTGCGCAGGATGAGGGTGGTCTCCCCCGCCCCGACCTCGAGCTCGGACAGCGCGCTGCGGTCCAGGAGGCCGGCCAGCCGGTCGACGAGCGCGAGCAGCGAGGCGTCCGCGGCCGTGAGCGGTCCGTCGGCAGGGTCGGTCCCGGCGCCAGGGACCGTCCCGGCGCCAGGGATCGGCCCGGCGGCGCGCGGTGTCCCCCTCACATCGCTCGCGCGGCGCGTCGGGACGGCGCCGGCCGGCTCGGCGGCGTCGCCGTCGCGGGATCCCCCGCGCGCCGCGCCGAGGATCCGGTCCATCGCGCTCACGGGTCCCACCGCCGGATCACGAGCGCGCTGTTCTGGCCGCCGAAGCCGAACGAGTTGCTCAGGGCGGCGCGGAGCGGACGCCGCCGCGCGGTCCCTGGCGTCAGGTCCAGCCCGTCACCGGCCGGATCGACGTCGACGAGGTTGATCGTCGGGGGGACGATGCCGTGGCGGAGGGACTGGATCGTCACCACGGCCTCGATCGCGCCGGCAGCGCCGAGCGTGTGGCCGAGCATCGACTTGTTGGCGGTGACGCTGACCTCTCCCGCACGGTCGCCGAGGAGCGTCCGGATCGCCTGGAGCTCCGCTCGGTCGCCCTCGGGGGTGGAGGTCGCGTGGGCGTTCACGTGGTCGATCGCGTCCGGGGTCATCCCCGCCTTCTGGAGCGCGCGACGGGCCGCGCGCAGCGCGCCCTCGCCGCCCGGCGCCGGGAGCGTGATGTGGCTGGCATCTCCGGTCGCCGCGTACCCGGCGACCTCCGCGAGGATCGGCGCGCCGCGCCACTGCGCGTGCTCGAGCTCCTCGAGGATGAGGCACGCAGCACCCTCTGCGATGACGAACCCGTCGCGGCCGGCGTCGAACGGCCGGCTGGCGGCGGCAGGGTCGTCGTTGCGCGTGGAGAGCGCCCGCATCGCGGCGAACGAGCCGACGAGGGCCTCCGCGAGCGGCGCCTCCGTGCCGCCGACGATCATCACGTCCGCGTCGTCGCGGCGGATCGTCTCCCACGCCTCGCCGATCGCGTGGCCCCCCGAGGCGCACGCGCTCACCGTCGCGAAGTTGGGGCCCAGCGCGCCGGACATGATCCCGACCTGGCCCGCGCCCAGGTTCGCGATGACCATCGGGATGAAGAACGGGCTGATCCGGTCCGGCCCCCGCTCGACCGACACACCCACCTGCTCCACGAACGTCGTCCCGCCGCCGATCCCGCTGCCCACGATGACGCCCGTCCGCTCGGCCAGGGGCCGCTCGAGCCGGCCCGGAAGCCCGGCTGCATCCATGGCGCGCCGCGCGCACCAGAGCGCGAAGAGCGCGAACCGGTCGTTGCGCCGTTGCTCCTTGCGATCCACGACGTCACCGGGGTCGAAGTCGGGGACCTCGCCCGCGATGCGCGAGTCGATGCGCGACGGATCGAACCGCGAGATCGGGCGGATGCCGGACCGCCCGGAGACGAGCCCGTCCCAGGTCGCGTCGAGGCCGGCGCCGAGGGCCGAGACGACCTCCATGCCGGTGACGACGACGCGTCGGCCGCCGCTCATCGGACCATCTTCCCGGTGCGGATGGTGGCGGCGCGGTAGACGTCGCCCGCGAGGCCGCGATCGGCGACCGCGTCGGCCGCCGCGATGACGTCGTACTCGACGCGCTTGATCTCCGGGAAGACGTCGGTCCCGACCACGTCGATCATCGCCCACGAGGCGCGCGGGTCCCCGTCGAACGCGTAGCCGGCAGAGCCGTCGTTGACGATCATCCGCCAGCCCATGTCGCGCACCTCGGGGACGTGCGTGTGCCCGCAGCAGATGACCCGGGCGTCGGTGCGGCTGATCCGCTCGAGCGTCGCGGTCGCGTCGAGGTCGGCGTCCAGGCCGGCCGTCTGCGACCCGGGCGAGGCGTGGCAGACGAGGATGAGCGTGTCGTCCACGCGGATGCGCCGCTCGGCGGGGAGGCGGCGGAGCCAGTCGAGGCGCTCCGGACCCAGCTGATCATGCGCCCACTCGGCGGCGATGCGGAAGTGCTCCGGGGGCCCATCGGGGAACCACGGGAACGCGGCGGCCCAGTCGAAGTCGGCCACCGCGACGTCCGTGTTGCCGGCGATCACGAGCGCCCCGCCAGCCTCCATCTCGCGCAGGAGGTCCACCGACCCGGCCGGGTCGGGCCCGTTGAACGCCAGGTCGCCCGCGACCGCCACGATGTCGGCGGTGGACAGCCGCACGCTCTCGCGCACGGCCTCGAGCGCGAGCCGGTTGCCGTGGACGTCCGAGAGGACGGCGATCCGCGCCATCAGCGGAGCACCGAGGCATCCGGGATGACGAACGAGAGCGTCGCCTCGCAGCAGACTTCGCCCTCCACCGTCGCGACGCCCTTCGCGCGGCCGAAGCGCCGGCCCAGCTTCTCCATCGTGACCTCGAGACGCATGACGTCGCCCGGCTTCACGACCCGCTTGAAGCGGCACTCGTCGATCCCGGCGAAGAGGCCGATGCGGTCGCCGAACCCGGGCTGCTTCGCGACGTACACCCCCATCGTCTGGGCGAGCGCCTCCACCTGGATGACCCCGGGGACCACGGGCATCCCGGGGAAGTGGCCCTGGAAGAACCACTCGGTGGCGGTGACGGCCTTCACGCCCACGATCCGCTGCGCCTCGGGGTCGTACTCGTCGATGCGGTCCACGAGGAGGAACGGCCAGCGGTGCGGCAGCATCCCCTCGATCTCGCGGGTGGTGTGGATGGGCTCGGTCACGGTCTGCCTCTGCGTGGTCGGGTGTCTCGCGGCGTGGTCCGCATGCGGTCGCGGCGGCTCACGAGCCGCGGGGTGGACGGAGGAACGAGGCTGCCCCCAGCCGGTCGAGCATGGCCGTCGTCACGGCGCCCGACCGGAACGCCTCGTGGTCGAGGACCGCGCGGTGGAAGTCGCGGTTGGTCACGACGCCCTCGAGGACCAGGTCGTCGAGGGCGGTCCGCGCCCGGGCGATCGCCGCGTCGCGGTCCTCCCCCCAGGCGACGAGCTTGCCGAGCAGTGAGTCGTAGTAGGGCGGGATCTCGTACCCGGCGTAGAGGTGCGAGTCCATGCGCACCCACGGCCCGCCGGGGGCGAGGTACCGCTCCACGGTGCCGGTCTGCGGACGGAACTCGTGGGCCGGGTCCTCGGCGTTGATCCGCATCTCGATCGCGTGGCCGCGGATGCGGACGTCGTCCTGGCCGATCCGGAGCGGCTCGCCCGCCGCGATGCGCAGCTGCATCTCGACGATGTCCACCCCGGTGAGCATCTCGGTGACGGGGTGCTCCACCTGGACCCGGCAGTTGATCTCGATGAAGTAGAACTCGCCGTCCGGGTCCACGAGGAACTCGAGGGTCCCGACGTTCTCGTAGCCTGCGGCCACGATCGCGGCGAGCGCCCGGCTCCGCAGCTCCTCCCGGCGCTCCGGGGAGAGCGCGGGGGTGGGCCCCTCCTCGAGGATCTTCTGGTGGCGCCGCTGGAGCGAGCAGTCGCGGTCGCCGAGGTGGATCCCGTGGCCGTCGGCGTCGACCGCGACCTGGACCTCCACGTGCCGGTTCTCGGGGAGGAACCGCTCCAGGTAGACGGCGTCGTCGCCGAACGCCGCGCGCGCCTCGGACCGGCAGACCGGCAGGGCGCCTTCGAGCTCCCGGGGGGTGCGGACGGTGCGCATCCCCTTGCCTCCCCCGCCCGCCGACGGCTTGACGACGACGGGGTATCCGATGCGCGCCGCCTCGGCGAGCGCATGGCTCTCGTCGCGGATGGTGCCTTCGGAGCCCGGGATCGTGGGCAGGCCGTGCGACGCGAGCAGACGGCGTGTTCCCTCCTTGCTGCCGAAGCGCTCGAGCACCTCGGGCGGCGGCCCCACGAACGTGAGGCCGTGGGCGCGCACCGCCTCCGCGAAGTCCGAGTCCTCCGAGAGGAAGCCGTACCCGGGGTGGATCGCGTCGCACCCGGTCACGAGGGCGGCGCTGATCACCGACGCGGCCGACAGGTAGCTGCGTCGGGCGTCGGCCGGGCCGATGCAGATCGCCTCGTCGGCGAGCTGCGCCGCGAGGCTCTCGCGGTCCGCCTCGCTGTACGCGACGACGGCGCCCAGCCCCATCGCGCGGCAGGCGCGGAGGATCCGCACGGCGATCTCGCCGCGGTTGGCGATGAGGACGCGACCGACGCTCACGGCGCAGGCTCCGCGGGAGCCGAAGCCATCGCGTCCTCCGGCGCCGACGCCTCCGGTCCGGTCGCCTCGCCGGGCGGCGTCCCGCCGGACGGACCGGCGCCGCGGGCAGGCTCGCCGGCGAGCTCGATCCGGACGAGCTCCTGGCCGTACTCGACACCCTCGCCGGGGCCTGCGTAGCTGCCGCCGATCACCCCGTCGGCGGGGGCGAGGACGTCGTGCGGGACGCCGAGCACGTCCACCACCCCGAGTCGGTCGCCGGCGCGCACGCGGCTGCCGACGGCGACGCCATCGCGCGGCCGGAAGACCCCGACCGCCGGCGACGTGGCGACGGCGCGCGGTCGCGGCGGATGCTCCTCGGATCCGCGCTCCCCGTCGGCACCGGAGGCCCGGCCGCCGCCCGCGGTGGGGAGCGGATCCCACCCCTCCCCGGCGACCTGGCCGGCGTCGTACGCGGCCGCCCGCCCGGGGGTGGGGGCGCCGTGCGCCGCCGCTCCGCCGCTCGTGCCGGGCGCTCTCTCGCCGCCGGCCGGCCCGGTCGACGCCCCGCGCACGGGGGCGCCGGCGCGTCGGGCAGGGCCCTGTCCCGGGTCGCCCGTCGGCATCCGCAGCCGGACGTGCCAGTCGCCCTCGCGGACCTCGATCTCACCGAGGCCGGAAGCGGCGAGCCGGGCCACGAGCGCGGGCACGAGGTCGTCCGCGAGCCGGTCGATCGCCCCGTGGTCGGCGAGGCGGGCGTCGTCTCCGTGCGGTCCGGTCGTGGTGCGGTCGGTCACTGGGCCTCCGTCGTCGAACGTTCACGCGCGGATTCCGCGCGTCGGGCGAGGATGATGCCCCGAAGCTCGCGGATCCGTGCAGGGATGCCCTGGCGCGGCTGGGGCGGGGCCGGCACGTCCACGGTCGCCATCGCGCCGAGGGCACGGTACCGGGCGTAGCGCTCGTTCACCAGCTCGCCGACGGGGACGACGGTCAGCCGATCGAGCTCGCGGGCGACCACCTCGCGCACGGCCGCCGCCGCCGCGGCCGGGTCGGCCTGCGCGCCGCCGTCCGGCTCGTCCACGATGAGGTCGACGACGCCGAGGGCCTTCTGGTCGGTCGCGGACATCCGCATCGCGAGGGCGGCCACCTGCGACATCTCGGGCGTGCGCCAGAGGATCGAGGCGCAGCCCTCCGGGCTGATCACCGAGTAGACGGCGTTCTCGAGCGCGACGACGACGTCGCCCACGGCGACCGCGAGAGCGCCGCCCGACCCGCCCTCGCCGGTGATGACGACGACGATCGGCGTCCGCAGGCGCGTCATGAGGGCGACGGACCGCGCGATGGCCTCGGCGACCCCGCGCTCCTCCGACCCGGTCCCGGGGTAGGCGCCGGGCGTGTCCACGAACGTCACCACCGGCATCCCGAACCGCTCGGCCAGCTCCATCAGGCGCATCGCCTTCCGGTAGCCCTCGGGGTGCGGCATCCCGAAGTTGCGGCGGATGTTCTCCTCCGTCTCGGCCCCCTTCTGGTGGCCGATCGCGACGAAGCGGTGGTCGTCGATCCGGGCGAGGCCGGCGACGATCGCCTCGTCGTCGCCGAAGAACCGGTCGCCCTTCAGCTCGATGAAGCGGTCGGCCAGCAGGTCGAGGAGCTCGATGGTGTGCGGCCGCCTCGGGTCGCGCGCCCGCTGGACCCGTCCCCAGACCGCCTCCGCCGCGCTCCTGCGCTCGGCCTCGTCCGCGGGCAGCGGCGGTAGGGCCGGACGGGACGCGGGCAGGGGCGGCGTGGAGCCGCCGCCCGCCACCGCGGACGTGGCGTCGGGGGCGTCGGCAGCCGTTGCAGCGGGGGCGGTGGGCCCGCCCTCGGCGGTCGCCTCGGCCGGCTCTCCGTCGAGCGCACCGGGCGCAAGGCCAGCCGCCCTGGCGGCGTGGGTCGCCTCGTCCGTCGCGACCCCCCCGCCGGCATGGGCGACAGGCCGGGCGCCGCGCGGGCGCAGCAGGGAGAGGATCGCAGCGAGCTCGTCGCGCAGGTCCGCCCGGGGGACGATCCGGTCGATGAAGCCGTGCCGCAGGAGGAACTCCGACCGCTGGAAGCCGGGCGGCAGCTCCTCCGCGATCGTGCCCGCCGAGACGCGGGCGCCCGCGAACCCGATGAGTGCGTCGGGCTCGGCGATGTTGACGTCGCCGACCGCCGCGTACGAGGCGAAGACCCCGCCGGTGGTGGGGTCGGTGAGGATGGAGACGTAGGGCACGCCCGCCGTCCGGAGGCGCTCGACGGCAGCCAGCGTCTTCGCGAGCTGCATGAGCGCGAGGGTCCCCTCCTGCATCCGCGCGCCGCCGGAGGCGGAGACGACGACGAGCGGGATCCGCTCCGCGAGCGCGGCCTCGGCGGCCCGCGCGACCTTCTCGCCGACGACCGATCCCATCGACCCGCCCATGAAGCCGAAGTCGAGGGCGCAGATCGAGACACGCGTGCCTCCGACCGCGCCGATCCCCCACACGGCTGCATCGCGCAGGCCTGTGGCGCTCTGCGCGTCGGTCACGCGCTGCGGATAGGCCTTGCGATCGACGAAGCCGAGCGGGTCCACGGAGACCAGGCCGGCGTCACGCTCCACGAACGTGCCCGTGTCCATCAGCTGGGTGAGTCGCGCCCGAGCGGAGATCCGGAAGTGGTGCCCACAGGAGGCGCAGACGCGGAGGTTCTTCTCGAGATGCTTGTTGAAGAGCATCTCCTGGCAGTCCGGGCACTGCGTCCAGAGGTCCACGGGGTACGGCTCCCGCCGCGGACGGAACGACGGCAGCTTCAGCGGCATCAGGCGATCCCCCGGCGCGGGCGACCACGCCGCCACGCGACGACGGCGGCGGCGCCGATGGAGAGAGCGGCGGAGGCGATCGCGGCGGAGGCGATCCCAGCCAGCGGGACGCCCGGGCGGGCTGCCGGGACCACCGCGCTCGCGGCGACCGGGAACGCGACGAGAGCGCCCGCGGCCACGTCGTCGGGTGCCAGCCGGCCGCGGGCGGCCGCGGCGAGGCGACGCGCGACGCGCTCCTCGAAACGGAAGGAGGGGTGGGGGCGCCACGCGGTCGCGTGCAGCAGGCGGACGACTGATGCGACCTCCGGATCCGGGGGCGGGACGTCCGCGACCGTCGCGGCAGCGCCGGTCGGCTCCACTCTCGGTTCCGCGGCGGCGGCCGCGCCGGCCCCCGCGAGGGCACGCGCACCGGCCCGGCCGGCGATCTCCGGGCGCGCCGCCGCGGACGCCGGCCGGCCCCCGCCCGCGGCCCCGCCGGCGATCAGCGACTTGATGTACGCGTCCGTCCGGAGCGCGTCCACGCGGAGCGCCTCGCCCGTGGGGAGCCTCACGGGGCGGTCTCGCCGCCGTCGCGCCCGTTCCGACGCAGGTCGGCGGCGACGGAGCGGAGCGCGCGATGCAGGAGGACGCGCACCGCCCCCTCGGAGCGGTCCAGGACGTCCCCGATCTCCGCCGCGCTCATCTCCTCGACGAAGCGGAGCGTCACCGCGCGCCGCCGGTCGTCGGGCAGGCGGTCCACCGCGGCCCAGGCCGCGCGGGCCTCGTCGCGCAGCTCGGCCTCGTGCGCGACGTCCAGCGGGTCCGCGATGCCGGCCGCGAGCTCGATCGGGGCGGTGGGCCTCCGCCCGGCGGTCCGTCGCTCGCCCGCGACGACGTTGCGGGCGATACGGAAGAGCCACGCGCGGAACGACGAGACCTCCGCCGGGTCCGGGACGGGGTCCGCAGCCGCGGAGGCACGGCCGCGCAAGCGGACCACGACGCCACGCGCCGGGACGCGCGCCGAGCCGATCGCGGCGCCACCCGCGGCGGCACTCTCCGCGTCGCCCGCGGCGCGGGCTGCGGCATGGCCGGACCGACCGCGCTCCTCGAAGCGCGGAAGGCCGGCGAGCGCCAGCATGAAGGTCCGCTCGGTCACGTCCTCCGCCTCGTGATGGTCGCGCAGCTCGTACAGCGCGAACGCATAGACCTGTGCGACGTACTTCCGGTAGAGCGCCTCGAACCGGGCGGGGTCCGATCGCGCCTCCTCGACGAGGCGCCGGTCCGAGTCGAGCCGCACGATGCCGTCGGGCGATCGCCGCTCGCTCGCCCTTCCGCGGATTCCGAACGCCGGACGGGCCATCGCGTTACACCCCTGCGAGCACGCGGGCGATCTCGCCCGCGTGCACCTGGCGCTCGCCGCTCTCGACGGCAGGGTCCTCCACGACGAGCGCGCCCGTGAGCGGATCGACGCCCAGCGCGAGCACCTCGTCGACCTCGGCGGGATCCGTGCCGTGCTGGAGGCGGACCCGGGTGCGCCGGATGGCCTGGCGCGCGGTCCAGCCGGCGACGTCGAAGCGGCCGGCCCGCAAGGCCTCGATGCGCGGCTCCAGCCGGTCGAGGAAGGCGTCGAGGAGCACGGCCGCCTCGACAGGTCGACCGCCGGCCGCGACCTGGAGGCTCGTCATCGTGGCAGCCAGGTCGGACGGGAAGTCCCCGGCCGGCCACCCGGCGTCCACCCCGATCCCCACGACCAGGCGCGGGTCACCCGTGGCGAGGCCGCTCGCCTCGCCGAGCACGCCCCCGAGCTTGAGGAGAGCGCCGTCGGGCGTCGACGGATCCACGACGACGAGGTCATTGGGCCACTTGAGCAGGACGGTCCTGTCGGGCAGCCCCGCGACCTCCTCCGCCGCGTCGGCCATGGCGAGGCTGGCGCTCGCGGCGATCCGCCACGCACGGTCCGGCTCGATCCACGCCGGCCTGAAGCCGGCCGAGACGAGGAGCGCCGCGCCGGGCGGCGCGACCCACGTGCGGCCCATCCGGCCGCGTCCGGCGGTCTGCACGTCCGCCGACGCGACGCACACCTCCGGGACGCCCGCGTCGAGCCACCCCGCGACGATGTCGTTCGTGGAGGGGACGCTTGCGAATCGCTCGAGGCGCGAGATGAACGGCGAGGTCGTCACGCGATGGCGGCCTCCGATGGGGCCGGCGCGAGGGAGCGCCGGCGGGTTGACCGGCCGGTCAGGCGGGGACGGCGTCCGCGTCGACGGCGTCGGGCTTCGCGAGCTCGAAGGCGTCGTGCAGGGCCCGGACGGCCGTCTCGACGTCGTCCTCGGCGACGATCGCCGTGATCCGGACCTCGGAGGTCGAGATCATCTCGATGTTCACGCCGGCGTCGGCGAGCGCGCCGAACATCCGGGCGGCGTATCCGGGGGCGTTGTGGATGCCGGCGCCGACGATCGAGACCTTGGCGACGGACGAGTCGAGCGTGATCTCCCGGAAGCCGAGCTCGCGGATCACGGGCTCCAGGATCCGCTTGGCCTTGGCGAGGTCCACCTTGGGCAGGGTGAACGAGAGGTCGGTGGCACCGCCGTGGCCCACGTTCTGGACGATCATGTCCACGTTGATGCTCGCGTCCGCGAGCGGCTGGAAGACGGCGTGCGCGACGCCCGGCTTGTCCGGGACCTCGACGAGCGTGACCTTCGCGACGTTTCGGTCGTGGGCGAGGCCGCGCACCTTGTTGCGCTGCTCCACGAAGGGATCCTCCTTGATGAGCGTCCCGGGGGCGTCGTCGAAGCTGCTCAGGACCTCGATGACCACGCCGTTCACCCAGCCGAGCTCGACGGCGCGGACGTTCATGACCTGCGCGCCCTGGAAGGCGAGTTCGAGCATCTCCTCGTAGCCGATGACCGGGAGCTGCCGCGCGTCCGGGACGAGGCGCGGGTCCGCGGTGTAGATGCCCCTCACGTCCGTGTAGATGCGGCAGCGATCCGCGCCCAGGCGGGCGGCCAGGGCGACGGCGGTGGTGTCCGAGCCGCCGCGGCCGAGGGTCGTGAGCTCGGCGACGTCGGCGGAGGTCTCCGACGGCACCGCGCCGGAGGAGCCTGCACCCTCTGCGCCGGCGGACATGCCGGGCGTGGTCGACCGGGCGATGCCCTGGAAGCCGGCGACGATGACGACGCGGCCGGCCGCGATCTCGGCGCGGACGCGGCGGGGGTCGATGTCGGCGATGCGCGCCTTGCCGTAGCGGCCGTCGGTGCTGATGCCCGCCTGCGCGCCGGTGAGGCTGATGGCGTCCACGCCGAGCGCGTGGAGGGCCATCGAGACGAGCGTGGCGCTCTGGTGCTCCCCGGTCCCGAGGAGCATGTCCAGCTCCCGCGGGTCGGGGTCGTCCGTGATCGCCGCTGCGAGGGCCAGGAGCTCGTCGGTGGTGTCCCCCATGGCGGAGACCACGACGACGATGTCGGACCCGGCCGCCCGCTCGCGGGCGATCCGCTGGGCGACCCGCCGGATCCGGTCCGCGTCGGCGACCGACGAGCCGCCGAACTTCATGACGACGAGGGGGGTCGATGACTGGTCGGGCATGGCGCGGATTGTACCGGTGGGACGGGCGGGGCCGCGGTGGGCGTGGACAGAGGCGGGGCAGGGGCCGCGGGGCGCGGGGCCGGCGGCGCGGCAGGGCGGCAGAGCCGAGGGTGCGGCAGGGCGGCAGAGCCGGGGGTGGAGCAGGGCCGAGGTGCGGAGCCACGGCCCGCGGTGGGGCACTGCCGAGGCGGCTCCACGGCCGAGGAGGGGGCGGCCGAGGGGCACGGCCGGGCCGAAGTCGGGGGGCCGTGACTGCCGGTCATCAAGATCGGGCCTGGGGCAGCGCAGGTGTGACCACCAGGCACCGTCGCGACGGTCCCGGGCGGCTGGGACGCGGTAGCCGGCCCCGGAACGGTCGCGGTGATGCGCGATGGACATCGCGGCGACCCCCGAGCCACGGGAAACGTGACTGGCAGTCACGCCCTGGCGAGGCACGCCCACCGGCCCCCGATCGCTTCGCGCCGCGCCTCCGCGGTCCCCCCGCGGACGCCTCTGGGACCCCGGGCGTACCATCGCGCCTCTCGCCCGCCCGGAGGTCCCCGCCGATGTGCTTCGACACCGACAGCCGTCCCCCGATCGCGCCGATCGCCGGCGGCGCGATCGACGCCGAGGAGATGCGCCTCGTCGCCTCCGACGGCTCAGCGTTCCGGGCGTACGTCGCGCGCGCCGCCCAGCCGTCCGGCGCGGGGATGATCGTGCTCCCCGACGTCCGCGGACTCCACCGCTACTACGAGGAGCTCGTCCTCCGCTTCGCCGAGGCGGGGATCGACGCGATCGGCCTCGACTACTTCGGGCGCACGGCCCCGGATGACGACCGGAGCGACGCCTTCGCGTACATGGACCACGTCGGGCGGACGCAGTACGCCACCCTCTCCGCGGACATCGCGGCCGCGGCCGCCGCGCTGCGAGCCGGCGACGCGGGTCGCGTGCAGCGCCTCTTCGCGGTCGGCTTCTGCTTCGGCGGACGACTCGCGTACGACGCGGCGACGATGGGGCTCGGCCTCGCGGGCGTCATCGGGTTCTACGGCTGGCCGACGGGGAGGCCGCGCAACGACGTCCCCGTCCCGGTCGAGGTCGTCGACCGGATGGAGGGCCGTGTCCTCGGCATCTTCGGCGGGGCGGACGAGGGGATCGGCCCCGAGGCGGTCGCGGAGTGGGAAGCCGCGCTCACCGGGGCGAACGTGCCCCACGAGATCGTCACATACGATGGCGCGCCCCACTCCTTCTTCGACCGGAAGCAGGCCGCCTTCGCCGACGCGTCGGCGGACGCCTGGCGGCGGGTGCTCGACTTCGTCGCGCAGGCCTGAGGGTCGGCGGGCCACCCGCCTGCCGAGCCGAGCGACCGACCGCGCCGCTTCCGACACGCACGCCCAGCCGAAGGGGGCGACCGGGCGGCGCCGGACGCGCGGTGGCCGGTCGCCGCGTCAGGTCAGGGCGACGACCTGCGCGCCGCTGGCGCGCGGGACTGCGACGTGCGTCCGACCCGTGAGCCCCTCCGCCGCTCCCTGCGCCGCCAGCGCCGCGGCGACCCGGTCCGCCATCGCAGGATCGTCCACGAACGCGAGGATCGTGCTGCCGGCGCCCGACATGCACGCGCCGAGCGCGCCCGCCTCGCGGGCAGCCGCCACCAGGCGGGGGAGCTGCGGGAACACGGCAGCGCGGTACGGCTCGTGGATGCGGTCGACCGTGAGCGCCGCGAGGAGGTCGCACCGACCGGCCGCGATCCCCGCCACGCCCAGGCCGACCGCGGCGATGTTGTGCACCGCGTCGCCGTGCGGGACCGCAGGCGGCAGCGCCGCGCGCATCGCGGACGTGGCGAGCGGAAGCTCCGGGATGTACAGGACCGCGCGCAGCCGCGGCGGCACGTCGAGCCGGACGGCCTCGAGGCGGGGCGCGCCATCCGCCCCGACCACCCACCCGGCGATCGTGAACCCGCCGAGCAGGGCCGGCGCCGCGTTGTCCGGGTGACCCTCGATCGAGGTCGCCACCTCGAGCATCTCCCGCGCCGGCATCGCGCTCCCGGCGAGCGTGTCGGCCGCCACGACCCCGGCGACGGTCGCCGCGGCGGATGACCCCAGGCCGCGCGAGAGGGGGATGTCGTTCGTCATCCGGATCCGCCAGCCGATCGACGCGGCATCGGCGGAGCCCGCGCGTGCGAACGCGGCATCCAGGGCGCGCACGACCCGGTTGGACCGGTCGGCCGGCAGCTCGCCCGCCCCCTCGCCCTCCACGAGCAGC
This sequence comes from Chloroflexota bacterium, assembly GCA_029778235.1. GTDB lineage: Bacteria > Chloroflexota > Limnocylindria > Limnocylindrales > CSP1-4 > CAIYQJ01. Next base: position 19,036 of record JAKOQS010000066.1, read on the forward strand.
TCGATGGCCGCTCCGGGCCGCGCGACCGCCTCGATCTCCACCCGGTTCGCCAGGTCGAGGGCGAGGCCGAGGCAGTCGTACCCCGCACCCAGGTTCGCCGCCGTGGCCGGGACCTCCACGACGACCCGGCGGCCGTCGAGGTCCGCGGGGCGGATCGGAACGCTCACCAGCCGAGTGCGGACATGACGGCCTCGGTCCGCGGGGCCGCATGGATGATCTCGGGGACGATCGTGCCCGCGGTGTCGGGGTCCTTGAGGCCGTGCCCGGTGAGCACGCACACGACCGCCGCGTCACGCTCCAGCCGGCCCTCGGCCACGAGCTTCCGCACCCCCGCGATGCTCGCCGCGGACGACGGCTCGCAGAAGATCCCCTCCAGCCGGACCACGTCCCGGTACGCGGCGAGGATCTCCTCGTCGGTCACCGCCTCGATGAGACCGCCGGACTCGTCGCGGGCCGCCACCGCACGGTCCCACGACGCGGGGTTCCCGATCCGGATCGCCGTCGCGACCGTCTCCGGATGCTCCACGGGGTGGCCGAGGACGATCGGGGCCGCCCCGGCGGCCTGGAAGCCCATCATCCGCGGCAGCGAGCCGGCCAGCCCCGCCTCGCGGTACGCGCGGAAGCCCGCCCAGTAGGCGGTGATGTTGCCGGCGTTGCCGACCGGGATCGCGAGGACGTCCGGGGCATGCCCCAGGTCGTCGACGACCTCGAAGGCGGCGGTCTTCTGGCCCTCGATGCGGTACGGGTTGACCGAGTTGACGAGCGTGACGGGGTGGAGGTCCTGCTCGGCGAGCTCGCGGACCACGCGGAGCGCCTCGTCGAAGTTCCCCTCGACCGCGACCACCCGGGCGCCGGCGACGAGCGCCTGCAGCAGCTTGCCCAGTGCGATCTTGCCCGCGGGCAGGAGGACGACGACCTCGAGGCCGGCCGCCGCCCCGTACGCCGCCGCCGATGCCGACGTGTTGCCGGTCGAGGCGCAGACGATCGACCGGGCGCCCTCCTCGAGCGCCTTCGCCACGGCGACCACCATCCCGCGATCCTTGAACGAGCCCGTCGGGTTCATCCCCTCGAACTTGAGGTAGAGCTCGTCGAGCCCGACCGACTCGGCGAGGCGGCACGTGCGAACGAGCGGCGTCGCGCCCTCGCCGAGCGAGATCCGGGGGGTCCGCTCGGTCAGCGGCAGGAACGAGGCGTACCGGTCGAGCAGCCGCGGCCGGCCGGGCCCGGCCCAGCTCACGCGAGGCCCTCGACCGGGTAGAGGGCCGGGTCCGCGTCGTCGGGCAGGATCGCGGTGAGCTCGGAGCGGAACGCGTGCGCGGAGAGGGGCTCGCGGGAGACGATCGCCGGTCCGCCGGGGACGACCGCGAGCCAGCGACGGTCGGCGGCGAGCCAGGCGGCCTCGGCCGCGGCGGGGTCGGAGCGGACCGCCTCGGCCTCGGGGAGGCCCGCCCAGGTGCTGCCGGCGCCGCGGGCGATCGCGACGAGGTCCCCGAGGACGGCGGAGCTGGTGGCGTCGCCGCCGGCTCCCGGCCCGGCGAACGCGACGGTGCCGACCGGCGCGCCGTCCACCTCGATCCGGTTCAGGACGCCACGGGTCCGCCCGAGGGGCGAGTCGACCGGCACCGCGGTGGGCACCACGGCCGCCGCGACCCGGCCATCGGCTCCCGGCCGCGCCGACGCGACGAGGCGGAGGACCAGGCCGTGCTCGGCGGCGCCGGCGACGTCGGAGCCGGTGACGCCGGTGATCCCCGGCCGGCCGGGCCCGCGGAGGCGCGGCGCCGTGCGGACCACGGCCTGCGGCGCGAGCCACCCGCCGAAGGCCAGTCGGGCCAGGATCACGACCTTGGACGCGGCATCGCCGCCCTCGACGTCTGCCGTGGGGTCGGCCTCCGCGTACCCGGCCGCCTGGGCGGTCCGCAGCACGTCGGCGTAGTCGCTCCCGTCCTCGGCCATCGCGGTGAGGATGAAGTTCGTGGTGCCGTTGACGATCCCGCGGACCTCCGTCACCCGGTTGGCGGCGAGGTCCGCCGCCAGCGGCCCGAGCACGGGGATGCCGCCGCCGACCGCCGCCTCGAACCGCAGCGGGACGCCCTGACGCCGCGCGAGCGCCTCGAGCTCCGGGCCGTGCGCAGCGAGGAGCGCCTTGTTGGCGGTCACGACCGGCTTGCCGTTCTCGAGTGCAGCCCGGACGAGGCTCCGCGCCGGCTCCTGGCCCCCGATCAGCTCGACCACGACGTCCACGTCGGGCGCGGTCGCGAGGTGCTCCGCGGCGTCCGTCAGGAGGTCGCCCGGCACCCCGAGCGCGACCGCGCGCTCGGGATCCACGGTCGCCACGCCGGCGAGCGCCAGGTGCGGACCATGGGAGACGGCGAGCCGCTCCGCGCGCTCGAGGAACCCGCGGACCACGGCGGAGCCGACGGTACCGGCACCGAGCACGGCCACGCGAAGGACGGAGCGGGCAGCGGCGCCGCCGAGCGCCGAGGCGGGGTCGAAGGGGGGCGTCATGGTCCCGCATGGTAGCCGAGCGCCGGAGGCTCACGCGTCGCCATGTGGGCGCCCCGCACACGGGACCGCCTCCGGCATGGGGCCTCCGGTAGACTCCGTGGGCCATGACCAGCCCCGCCCCCGCCTCCGCGACCGCCGGCACGACGATCCCGTCCGCCCCTCGGATCTTCAGCGGGATCCAGCCGTCGGGCGCTCCGCACATCGGCAACGACCTGGGCGCGATCCGCAACTACGTGGCGCTCCAGGACCGGTACGAGGCGATCTACTGCATCGTCGACTACCACGCCCTCACGAGCACCCACGACCCGGACGTCCTCCGCCAGCGGACGCGGGAGATGTCGGCGGCCCTCCTGGCGCTCGGCCTGGACCCCGACCGGTGCACGCTGTTCGTCCAGTCGCACCGGCCCGAGGTCACCGAGCTCGCCTGGCTGTTCACGACCGTGACGCCCGTCGCCTGGCTCCAGCGGACCCCGACGTACAAGGAGAAGCGGCAGAACCAGCCGGAGGACGTGAACCACGGCCTGCTCACGTACCCGGTCCTCCAGGCGGCCGACATCGTCCTCTACAAGGCCTCGCTCGTCCCGGTGGGCAAGGACCAGGCCGCCCACCTGGAGCTCAGCCGGGAGATCGTGCGCGCGTTCAACGCCCGCTACGGCGAGACGTTCCCCGAGCCGCAGGCCGTGCACACGGAGGCGCCGGTCGTCCTGGGCACCGACGGCGCCCGGAAGATGAGCAAGTCCCTGGGGAACACCATCGAGATCTTCGCCGAGCCGGACGTCGTCCGGCGCCAGGTCATGAGCATGGTCACGGACACCCAGCGGATCCTGCGGAGCGATCCGGGCCGTCCGGAGGTCTGCAACGTCTGCCGCCTCCACCGGTTCTTCGGCGACGACTACGAGGAGATCTGGGACGGCGAACGCACGGCACGCACCGGTTGCGTGGACACCAAGAAGCTGCTGGCCGAGCGGATCATCGCCCGGTACGCCGAGCCCCGCGAGCGCTACCTCGAGCTCATGGCCGACCCGGGACGGGTCGAGAGGATCCTGGAGGAGGGGGCGGAGCGGATCCGCCCGATCGCCCGGGCGACCATCGACGAGGTCCATGCGCGCATGGGCCTCCGCTGACGCGCCGGACGGTGTGCGCCGGCGGGTAGGATGTCGGCGGAGGCCGGCGCCGCGCCGGCCGAGGGAGGAGGCTCCCGCGTGAACGAGGACGGCCCTGCGCCCGCCGACGGCGGGGTGATGGCGCGCCACCCGCGCCTGGTCTACACGATCCTCGTCCTCGCGGTCGTCGCGCTCGCCCTCTACGTCTCGACCTACGCCGCCGCGTTCTTCTTCGGCTTCGGCGACGTCATCCTCATCTTCTTCCTCGCGTGGCTGATCGCGTTCATGGTGACGCCGATCGCGAACATCCTCGCCCGGTACGTCCCGCTGGTGAACCGGGCGATCGCGGTCGTCGTCGTCTACGTCGTGCTCGTGGGGGTCGTCGCGTTCACCGTGGTCTACCTCGCGGCCGTCCTCGCGTCGTCCGTCTCGTCGTTCCTGGACAACCTGCCCCAGTACCAGCAAGACCTGCCGGCCATCCTCGCCCCGCTGCAGGAGCGGCTCGCGTCGGTCGGCCTGAACGTGGACCTCGTCGCGCTGGCGAACGGCGTCGTGGACTGGTTCCGCCAGAACGCGACCGAGATCCTCAACGTGATCCAGTCGGTGGCCGTCGCGAGCATCGGCATCGCGGGCAACGCGATCATCGTGTTCTTCCTCTCGATCTACATCGCGGTGGACCGCGACCGGATCGTCTCCTTCCTCTACCGCCTGGTCCCTCCGCGCTTCGGCGAGGAGGCGCGCCTCTTCCAGACGAGCGTCGGCAAGTCGTTCGGCGGGTTCATCCGGAGCCAGGTGACGCAGGGCGTGATCTTCGCCGTCCTGGCGGCGGCGACCAGCCTCCTGCTCGGCCTCCCGTTCACCGCGCTGACGGCGAGCCTCTCCGGCCTCCTTCAGGCGATCCCGTTCTTCGGTCCGTTCATCTCGTGGGCACCGCCGGTCATCGTCGCCGTCTTCACCAAGCCCGAAGCGATCCTGCCCGCGCTGGTGATCATGGGCGTCGGCTGGTTCCTGACGATGAACGTGATCCAGCCGCGCCTGATGGCGGGAGCGCTCTCGATCCACCCGATCGTGGTCCTCGGCTCCGTGATCGTCGGGAGCAAGGTCGCCGGCATCGCCGGGGCGGTCTTCGCGATCCCGATCGCCGCGGTTGCGAGCGCCTTCTTCTTCTTCTACCTGCAGCGGACCGAGCGCGGCCGCAGCGTGAGCGAGCGTGCAGCGGCGCGGGTCTCGGCGCGCGAGGGGCGCCGCGTGCGCGCACCCAGGCCGCCCGACGCGCACGAGCCCTCCCCGAGTGCCGAGGACGCCGAGGGTCCGGATGGCGCGGATGCCGCTGCCGACGGCCTGCCGGAGCGCGCGTGACGAGCCGCCCTGCCCCCGGTCCCGAGGATCCGACCGTCCTCGCGGTCCGCGCCGAGGGCGCATCCGCCGAGGGCGGCCGGCCGGAGGCGCCGACGCTGCGCTCGGCTGCGCGCGCCCGGTCCGAGCGCCCGCGGCCGGTGGACGCCTCGCGCGCCCGGCGCGGCGTGGCGCGGCCGCTCGCCGAGTGGGCGACGCCGCCGCGCATCCTCGTGACCAACGACGACGGCATCGACTCGCGGGGCCTCGCGGCGCTCGCGCGTGCGCTCGACGCCCTCGGCGACGTCTACGTCATCGCACCGGAGACGAACCAGAGCACGGTGGGCCACCTCAAGACGATGCTGCGGCCGCTGCGCATCCGCGAGCGCCGCCTCGCAGACGGGCGCCGCGGCTGGGCGATCGACGGGTCGCCGACGGACGCCGTGAGCGCGGCCTTCCTCGGCTACTTCGGCCACGGCTTCGACCTCGTGGCGTCCGGCGTGAACTACGGCAACAACCTCGGCGACGACATGACCTACTCCGGGACGGTGAGCGCCGCGATGGAGGCCGTCATCAACGGGTGCCCGGCGTTCGCCATCAGCCAGGCGCTCAATGGGGACGTCGACTTCGACCTCGCCGAGCGCGCCGCCGTGGTCGTCGCGCGGGGGATCCTCGAGCGCGGCCTGGACGACGGCGAGCTGCTCAACGTGAACGTCCCGTCGGTCCCCGTCGAGGCGTGCGGCGGGATCGAGATCACCCGGCTGGGCCAGCGTGTCTACCAGGACGAGCTCGTCGAGCGGATCGACCCCCGCGGGCTCCCCTACTACTGGATCGGCGGCCAGCCGCCGACCGGCGTCGCGGCGCGCGGGACCGACTTCAGCGCCGTGGAGGCCGGCCGGATCAGCGTGACGCCGATCCACCTCGACCTGACGGCTCGCGGCCTGCTGCGGCGCCTGCGGGAGTGGGACCTGGACCTCGCGGGCGGCCGCGCCGACGGCTGAGGCGGCGGCCGGCCCCAGGGCAGCGCCCGCCCGAGGCGCCCGGCCCCTGGGCGGTGGCGCCGACGGCCAGGCGCCCGGCCCCGGGCGGCCTCAGCGACGCTTCTTCCGGTCCGCGACGATCTCGCGTGCGGCGTTGCGGCCCGGGACGCCCGTCACGCCGCCGCCCGGATGGGCGCCGGCGCCGCACAGGTAGAGTCCCGCGACCGGGTACCGATACCGCGCAAGCCCGAGCATGGGACGCCACGCGAACCACTGGTCCAGCCCCGGCTCGCCGTGGTACGGGTGCCCGCCGGCGACGCCGAGCTCCCGCTCGATGTCACCCGGGGTGAGCACCTGCCGCGCGGTGACGAGGCCGGAGATCCCCGGCGCCACCGACTCCAGCCTCGCCACGACGGCATCGCCCACGGCCTTCCGCGCCGCGTCGTCCCAGCGCCCTGCGCGGAGCGTGTACGGCGTCCACTGGGCGATCACGCTCATCACGTGTCGTCCCTGCGGCGCGAGGGACCGGTCCACGAGGGATGGGATCGTCGCCTCGAGCACGAGCTCGTCGGAGACGCGGCCGTACTTGCTCGCGTCGAAGGCGCGCTCGACTGCGTCGATGCCCTCGGCGAGCACGATCCTGCCGCGGAGGCGCTTGGCGCCGTCCTCTCCGGAGCCGGCGGCAGGAAAGACGGGGAGGGCGGTGAGGGCCAGGTTGACCTTGGTGACGGATCCGGGTGTCCGGATGTTGCCGGCGCGCCAGCGGAGGGTCGGGCCGGCGGTCATGGGATCGAGAAGCGAGAGGACGGTGGTCTTCGGGTCGATCGCGCTGGCGACAACGGGTGCGTCGATCTCCTCGCCCGAGGCGAGCGCGACCCCCGTGGCACGGTCGCCGACCGTCCGGATCGCCACGACCTCCGCGTTCGTGCGCACCTCCGCACCGGCAGCGCGCGCGGCCGCGACGAGCGCCTCTGCGAGCGCACCCGGGCCACCGCGCGCGATGACGGTCTCGCCCGCCGCGCCGCCGTCGTTGCCCGCCGAGTCGGCGAGCAGCACCTGGGTCGTGCCGCCGGACCATGGGCCCATCGTCGTGAAGCGGACACCGCGCCAGGCGACGACCGCCCGCAGGGCGTCGGTCTCGAACGCCTCGGCGACGAAGTCGGCGACCGCCATCGGCAGGTACCGGAGCAGCGCCTGGGCATCCTTGCGGTCGAGGCCGCGGAACGCGCGACCCAGCAGGAGCCCGCGGAGGGCATCCGAGACCGTGGGGCTCGACGGATCGGGCGGCGTCGTGTCGCCGATCTCGCCGAGGAAGCGGGCCAGTGCCCGCACGCGCCGGTCGAAGTCAACGTAGGCGTCGGCGTCCGCGGGGGACCACGCCCGGAGCTCGTTCGCGGTCCGCGCGGGATCGGACCAGAGGGTGATCGCCCGGCCGTCGGGGCGCGGGGCGAAGACCCGCACCTCGGGCGCGACGAGGCCGAGGCCGGCGTCGTAGAGGCCGAGGTCCCTGGCCACGGTGGGCCGGAGCCTGCCGACAGTGTGGAAGAAGGAGGGGGCGTAGGTCCCGTCGGCGATCTCCACCGTCCCGACGAGGCCCCCGGCGCGGTCCCGCCGCTCGAGGACCAGGGTCCGGACGCCCGCCTTCGCGAGGTACGCCGCGGTGACGAGTCCGTTGTGCCCGGCGCCGATGACGATCGCGTCCCAGCCTTCACGCACAGCCATCGTCACGCCGCCTTCTGCTTGCGGGAGCGGAGGATCTCCAGGGCGGCGAGTCGCCCGTTGGCCGCCATGATCCCGCCGCCGGGATGGGTGGACGAGCCGGCCATCCAGTAGTCGCGGATCGGGGTCCGGTAGCGCGCCCAGCCGGGGACGGGGCGGCTGAAGAAGAGCTGCTCGAGACTCAGCTCGCCGTGGAAGATGTTGCCCTCGGTGAGGCCGTAGGTCCGCTCCATGTCGAGCGGCGTCACGACCTGGCGGCCCACGATGATGTCGCGGATGTTCGGCGCGACGGTGGCGATCGCGTCGATCACCGCGTCGCCGAAGGCCTCGCGCTGGTCGTCCCAGGTGCCCTCCGCCAGGTGGTACGGCGCGTACTGGACGAAGCAGCTCATGACGTGCTTGCCGGGCGGCGCCATCTGGGGGTCCACCAGGGTCGGGATGATCATGTCGATGTAGGGCTTCCCGCTGAAGCGTCCGTACTTCGCGTCGTCGTACGCCTGCTCCATGTAGTCGATCGACGGCGACATGCTGATCGCGCCGCGGAGGTGCTCGCCGTACCCCGGCAGCGCGGAGAAGTCGGGCAGCGCGTCGAGCGCGAGGTTCACCTTGCCCGAGCTGCCGCGGAACTTGAACGACTTCACCTCGGCGACCAGGTCGGACGGGAGCTGGCGTTCATCGAGCAGCTGCAGGAACGTGCGCCGGACGTCCACCGCCGAGACCACCGTCCCGGCCGCGATCTCCTCGCCGGACTCCAGGACCACGCCCGTCGCCCGGTCGCCGGTGGTCAGCACCTGCGCGACCGGCGCATCGGTCCGGATCTCCACCCCGTAGGACAGTGCGGCGCTCGCGATCGCGTCGGCGACGCCGCCGGTCCCGCCCTTGGGGATGCCCCATGCGCGGAACGCCCCGTCGATCTCGCCCATGTAGTGGTGGAGGAGGACGTAGGCCGTGCCGGGCGACTTCACGCCCAGGAAGGTCCCGATGATGCCCGAGGCGGACATCGTCGCCTTGAGCGGCTGCGTCTCGAACCACTGGTCCAGGAAGTCCGACGCGCTCATCGTCATGAGGCCGACGAACGCCTGCTGCTGCGCGCGCGGCAGCCGGCCGAAGTCGCGCAGGAGGGACGCCACGGGCGGCCAGCCGCGCGGGTCGAGGGAGGTCGGGTCCGGCGGGACGATCCCCAGGATCGGCTTGATGAACCGGGCCATCTCGGCCATCAGCCGGCCGTACTCCTCGTACGCGTCGGCGTCGTTCTTCGACCAGCGGCGGATCTCGCGCATGGTCCAAGCGTGGTCGTCGCGCCGCCAGAGGTAGTCGTCGGGGAGGGGCGTGAAGGTCCCGTCCAGCGGGAGGATCTCCAGGCCGTGCCTCGGGAGCTCGAGCTCGCGGATGATCTCCGGGCGAAGCAGGCTGACCACGTACGACAGGACGCTGAAGCGGAACCCGGGGACGATCTCCTCCGTGGTGGTGGCGCCGCCGGTCTTGTGGCGCCGCTCCAGGACGAGGACCGACCACCCGGCCCGGGCGAGGTACGCGGCGGTCGTGAGGCCGTTGTGGCCCCCGCCGATGATGACGGCGTCGTAGCGCTTGGCCACGGGTGCCTCCGGTGCGCGATGGGGGGTCGGGTCGGGCATCCTCGTCGCGGGGACGCGGACACGCTGCAGGCCGGCATCCGGCCTGCATACGATTCCTGCATACTCTAGCGGCTGGCCGGCCCGACGGGGTCCCGGCGATGCGCCCCCTCGATCCCACCCGCACCCGGAGGTCCACCCGTGAGCGTCGGCACCGCGTTCCATCCCCGCACGGCCGACCTCAACGTCAAGCAGCAGTGGCGCGAATGGTCCGGGTACTTCGCGGCGAGCGTCTATCACGACGGCCACCAGATCGAGTACAACGCGATCCGTGAGAGCGCCGCCCTGATCGACGTCTCCCCGCTCTTCAAGTACCGGATCGCGGGGCCCGGCGCGCTCGCCCTCGTCGACCGGCTGATCACCCGCGACGCCACGAAGCTCGTCCCCGGCCGCGTCTACTACACCGCCTGGTGCGACGAGGCGGGCAAGGTCATCGACGACGGCACCGTCCACCGCCTCGACGACGGCTCCTTCCGCTGGACCGCGGCGGATCCGCAGTACCGCTGGCTCGCGATGAACACCGCCGGGCTGGACGTGGAGATCACCGAGGAGAGCGAGGCGGTCGCCGCCCTGGCGCTCCAGGGGCCGCGCTCGCGGGACGTCCTCGAAGCCGCCACGGGCGAGTCGTTCGCGGACCTGCGCTACTTCCGTCGCCGGGCCTCCACGCTGGCCGGGATCCCCGTGGACGTCTCGCGGACCGGCTACACCGGGGACCTCGGCTACGAGGTGTGGATCCCGGCCGACCGGGCCGCGGATGCCTGGGACGCCCTGATGGAGGCCGGGCGCCTCGTCTCGGCGCGTCCGGCGGGCATGCTCGCGCTGGACGTCGCGCGGGTGGAGGCCGGCCTGATCCTCCTCGAGGTGGACTACACGAGCAGCCGCCACGCCCTGATCCCCGAGCAGGCGTACTCGCCGTTCGAGATCGGCCTGGGCCGCCTGGTGGACTTCGAGAAGGCCGACTTCGTCGGCAGGCGCGCGCTCCTGGCGGAGCAGGCCCGCGGCGGGCCCGCGCGCCGGCTGGTGGGCCTCCAGCTCGACTGGGGCGAGCTCGCGGCCCTCTGCGAGGCGCAGGGGCTTCCGCCGTCGGTGCCGGGGACGGCGTCGCGGACGCCGGTCCCGCTCTACGACGGCGGCCGCTGGGTGGGCAAGGCGACCAGCACGACCTGGAGCCCGATCCTCAAGCAGCTCGTGGCATTGGCATCGGTGCCCGCCCGCTACGAGCGTCCCGGCACGGTGCTGCGGATGGAGTGGACGGTGGAGGCCGTGCGCGGGACCGTCGCGGCGACCGTGGTGGACCTGCCCTTCTTCGACCCGCCGCGCAAGCGGGCGTGAGACCGTCGGATCGCCCGCGGCGGCGCGGGTGGCTCTCGACCGGGTGTCGTGGGCCCCGGCGCACGCGCTGACGGACTCGGTCTACTCGCTGACCCGGTGGAGCGCCGCGGCGATGGCCGCGAGACCCGTCGCGTCCATGCCCGTGCCGGTGAGCGCCCAGGCCGGGGCGTCGCCGGCATTCACGTAGACGGCGAAGCCATCGGCATCGCTGCCACCGAGCGCCACGAGCAGCCCTGAGCGGTCGCCGAAGGCGGCCGGCCCGATCTCGCGCGCCCGCGGGGCGCACGCCGCGGCATCATCGGCGCAGTACGCGCCCTGCCGCAGCTCGAGCCGCTCGCCGGCCGGCCCACGGTACGTGATGTCCAGCCGGCCTCCGTCCGCGAGCCGGTACGCGCCGGTCTCGACGAACCAGCCGTCCGCAAGGACCGGGCAGTAGACGTCCCACGACATCGCCTCCGCGGCCGCCGCGAAGAAGTCGCGGTTCTCGGCCGAGCCGGTGCACGCATCCGCGCCGGGCGGGAGGCCGGCGGTCGAGCCCGACGCTGTCGGGACGGCGGTCGCCGCCGCCGTCCCGGACGGCTCGGGCTCCGCGGACCGCCCGGGCGTGACGACGGGGTCCGTGGGGCGGGGCGACGCGGGCCCCGGCGTCCGGTCGACGTCGGGCGGCAGGCTCGCAGCGGCGTCGGGCGTGGGCCGCGCCGTGCTGGCGCTCGCGGCGGGCACGTCCGCGGGGGATGAGCCGCACGCCGCGACCGACGCCGCGAGGCGCAGCATGGTGGCGGCCGCGACCGCGCGGGAGCGAGCGGCGGGTGGGACGTGGGTCCCCGCCGGGTTCCGACGGCTCATCGGGAAAGAGCCTACACCCCGCCCCGCGACGGTCCATGCCGCGGGATGGACGATGCCGCGTCAGCCGCGCAGGGCGTGCACCGGGTCGACGCCGAAGACCGACCGCACCATCGCGTCGGTGAGCACATCCGCCGGCGGGCCGTCGGCGACCAGCCTCCCGCCGTCGACGACGAGGAGACGCGGGAAGAAGTGGGCCGCGAGGCCCAGATCGTGGAGCACCGCGACGACGGTCGTCCCGTCGCGCTCGTTGAGGTCCACGAGCATCTCCATCGCCTCCACACGGTGGCGAAGGTCGAGGTGCACCGTCGGCTCGTCGAGCAGGAGGATCGGCGCGCCCTGGGCGACGGCCAGCGCGAGCAGGACCAGCTGGCGCTCCCCGAGGGAGAGCTCGCGCGCGTCCCGGCCCACGAGGTGCGCCAGGCCGACCCGGTCGATCGCCGCGGCGACGGCCGTCACGTCCGCGGGCCCCGGCCCCCGGAGCGCGTTCTCGTGGGGAAGCCGGCCGAGCGCGACCACCTCCTCGACCGTCATCGCGAACGGCAGCGACGCCTGGGACGGGACCGCCGCGACGCGGCGCGCGACCGCGACGCGGTCCAGCCGGTCCACCAGGTCCCCGCCGAGCAGGACCCGGCCGGTCCGTGCCCGGAGCGTTCCCGCGATCAGTCGCAGCAGCGTGGACTTGCCTGCGCCGTTGGGCCCGATGATGGCGACCCGCTCGCCCGCCTCCACGCGGACGTCGAGGTCCCGCATCACCTCGCGCCGCCGGTAGCCGGCCGAGACGCCCTGGAGCGCGACCGCGGCCGTCACAGCTCGTACCCCGTGCGCGTGCGGCGCAGGAGCAGGACGAAGACAGGTGCCCCGATCAGCGCGGTGACGACGCCGACCGGGATGTCGCCGACGAGCCGCGCGACCAGGTCCGCCCCACCGAGCAGGACGGCGCCGGCGGCCGCCGAGACCGGCAGGACGCGGCGGGCATCGGGCCCGGTGACCATCCGGACGAGATGCGGCACCAGCAGCCCGACGAACCCGATGAGCCCGCTGATCGCCACCCCGGCGGCGGTCACGAGCGAGGCGAGGGCGAGCAGGATGGCCCGCTCGCGGCGGACGTCCACGCCCAGGTGGGCGGCCGCCTCGTCGCCGAGCAACAGCCCGTTGAGCGCGCGTGACCGGGCGACGATGGCGATCGAGCCCGCCAGCACGATGGGCAGGGCGGTCGCCAGCCGGAGCCAGGACGCTCCGTCGAAACCGCCGAGGAGGAACGAGAAGATCTGCCGCAGGTTGGAGCCGGAGAGGTACATCGCCATCGCCAGACCCGCGGCGAGCAGCGATCCCACCGCGTAGCCGGTCAGCAGGAGGCCGGTCAGGCCGCCGGACCGGCCGACGCGGTAGACGACCGCGACGGTCAGGAGCGCACCCGCGAACGCGAGGAGGTTGAGCAGCCCGATCTCGAGGAACAGCAGCCGGACGGGGATGAGCACGGCGATCGCCGCGCCGAGCGCGGCGCCGGACGCCGTCCCGAGGACGTAGGGGTCCGCGAGGGGATTGCGCAGGACGCCCTGGAACGTGGCACCGGCGATCGCGAGTCCGGCACCCACGAGCATCGCCGAGAGCACCCGCGGGAGTCGCAGGTCCATCACGATCGTCTCGGCCGTCGCGGGCCAGGTCGCCTCGACCGGCAGGCCCAGGAGCCGGTGCGCGAGGATCGCGACCGTCTGGTCCGGGGCGATCGACACGGACCCGAGGCCGACGCCGAGGACGAGGACCGCGGCGAGGCCCACGACCGACGCCATCACGACGACGGCCGGCCGCCACGTGCGCCGCGACAGCCGGATCTCCGGCAGCGCGGTCGCGACGGCGCGGGTCTCGGTGGTCATCTCGCTCCCCTACGGCGCCGGCGCGGGCGGCGGGCTCCCGACGTCCGGGAGCGCGAGCGTGGGGTCGATCGCGAGCGCCAGGGCGCGGAGCCCGTCCACGATGCGCGGCCCGGGACGCGTCACGACCGTGTCGTCCACCGGCCGGATGGCCCCGGCCTTCACGGCCGTCATCGCGGACCAACCGGGACGCTGGGTCACGGCCTCGGGGGTGGTGCCGTACGCGGCATCGCCGAGGACGATGACCTGGGGATCGGCGGCGACGAGCTTCTCGAGCGGGATCGCGAACACGGCCGGGTCGCCGGTGGTGATCGGCTCGCCGCCTGCGAGCGCGATCATCGCCGCGATGAAGGAGCCGGGGGCGGGTCCGTAGATCTCGTTCGTTGCGTCGAGCTCGTAGAAGACCCGGGGTGCTGCCGTCCCCGCGGCGGCGACGGCGGCCGAGATGGCCGCGATCCGCTCGCGCATCCACGCCGTGAGCCCACCCGCCGCGTCGGGGGCGCCCACGGCGGACCCGACGAGCTCGATGTCGTGCAGGATCCCCTCGACGGTGTCCGCGTAGACGACGAGGACCGGGATCCCGACCGACCGGAGCTTCGCGATCTCCTCGGGCGGATTGAAGCCGTTGCCGCCCGCGATGACCAGGTCGGGCTCCATGCCCACGACCTTCTCGACGTCCACGCCGGTGAACGAGGCGACGTGCGGGAGGTCCTTCACCTGTGGCGGGAAGTCGTCGAAGTCCGTGTTCGCCACCAGCCGGTCCCCGACGCCGAGCGCGAAGAGCGTCTCGGTCACCGCCGGCGTGAGCGACACGATCCGCTCCGGCCGCGCCGGGATCGTGACGGCCGTGCCCTCGTCGTCGGCGAGGGTGAGGGGGAACGCTGCTGCCGGCGACGGCGTCGCGGCGGGCGATGGAGCGGCCGTGGCCGGAGGAGCGGTCGCGGGCGGTGCGGTCACGGGCGGGGCCGGCGTGGGCGCGGGCATCGACGGGGATGCCGGGGCCGAGGAGGCGGACGCGGAGCACGCGGCCAGCGAGGCCGCCAGCGCGAGCGCGACGAGCGGTCGGATGAGGAGCAGGGCGCGGGTGCGCGGAGAGCGGGATGTCACGGAGGACCTCGTGCCGGACAGGGGGAACGAGCGGGTGCCCGCAGGACGGGCGCGGCAGGAGGTCAGGAAGTCGTGTGCACGGTCGCCAACACCTTTCACGCGAAGGTTCGGACGTCACCACGCGACCGGCGACCGGACTGCGGCCCGAGGGCCTTCACCGTAGCGCGACTGTGCCGGATTCCCACCGGCTTCGCGGCCGTGCGGCGTCGTTCTCTGACCGGGCGAGCGTAGCACAGCGACCCCGGCGCGGAAGGGCCGGACGGCCGGTGCCGGATGGCCCGCCGGATGGTCGCGGCCGAGGGACGGGACGGGGCAGAGGAGAAGGCCCTGCCGACGGCCGACGGCCGACCGCCGGACGCACGCGGGCCCGCCGCGGCTGCGACGGGCCCGACGGTGGCGACGTGCCGCCGGCGCCGCGACGGGTCGCGGCGGGCGGGACGGGTCAGACGGCGACGGAAGAGCGCTCTGCCGGGAGGAGGTCGATCTGCGCGTCCTCGGGCAGCATGGGGCCCAGCATCTTCTGAAGGGCGAGGAGGTGGACGCAGCTGTGCCAGCTCGCGAAGAAGTGGCACGTGCAGTCCCAGGCGCCGTCCTTGAGGGTCACGCGGTGCGTGTCGTTGTCACCGCGGAAGGTCAACGCCAGGCTCTCGAAGGTCACGCGATCCGGCTCGCGCGAGTACCGGTTGGCCTTCTCCACCTTGCCGATGAGAGAGCTGTGCATCGTCGATGGACCCTCCGAGATCCGGGGGCTGAGAAGGGACTCCGCCCATCATCCGCCCCGCGCGTGGGGCCGTCGGGCGGCCCGTCAACGATACGACACCGGACGGGCCGAGACCAGTCCGGTGTCGCAGCGAGCGTCCGGCGGGGGGCGGTCGCACCTGCCGCCGCCCGGGTGGTCAGTCGGACATCCTCGCCGACCAGTGGAAGCCGGGCGAGCCGGGCCCGCTCACGGGCGTGCGGACGGCGATGTAGATGTCCGCGCTGGGCGAGTAGAAGGGGGGTGCGGTGACGATGAACGACGTCGTCCCCATCGCCCCCGGCGCCACCGATCCGGAGGTCGGCCCGCCCGGGACGTAGCCCCAGACGCGCCCGGACCGCGATGTCACGACGTTGGTCGCCCTCCACGGCAGCGAGGAGCATGTCCAGTTGTTCCGGATGTAGACGCGGAACGCGATCGACTCGCCGTACGAGAAGTACAGCTGCGTCGAGGTCAGTGGCAGCACCCAGATGTTCGGCGCGGCGGTGTCGTCGCACGCGGGTGAGGCCGGACCGGCGGCCGCGACGGGCGACACGGCGGCGGGGACGAGGAGCGTGGCGACGAGGGCGAGCGCCGCCGCGCTGCGCCGGTGGCGCGGGCCGATGGGGGATCTCATCGATGGGGTCCTCCGAAGATCGCCTCGGCCGGGATGGGACGTGATGGCCGAGGAAGGCCGAGTGTGCGGCCTCCCGGCACGCGCGTCCATAGCCGGACACCCCACCGGGGGATGGCACTTTCGACCCCCGTCCGACGCGTGCGTCCCCGAACGGATCGCCCGCGACCTCGTCCGTCAGACGGCGCGGACCAGCGCCTCCCCGACCGCGATCGCGGCGTCCGCGAGGTCCTGGGACGTGGATTCCGTGTACACGCGGACGAGCGGCTCGGTGCCGCTCCATCGGATGAGCAGCCACGACCCGTCCGCGATGCTCCACTTCACCCCGTCGGCGGTGGAGAGCGGCTGCGTCCGGACGATCGGCATCCCGCCGAACCCGTCCGGCGCGTGCTCATCGAGCGCCACCTTCAGTCGGTCCTTGAAGGCCGCATAGCCCGACCTCTCGATGTGGAGGTCCACGCGCTGGTAGAAGCTGCCGCCGGCGATCTCGTGGAGGTGCGCGATCGACCGGCTGGCCGGCCATCGCCCTGCCGCCTTCTCGCGGAGGAACAGGTCGAGCAGCATGAGGTCGGCGTAGATGCCGTCACGCTCCGGCAGGTGCATCCCGAAGCCGTACCCGCCCGATTCCTCCCCGCCCATCATCGCGTCGGTCTCGATCATCTTCGGGCCGACGTACTTGAAGCCGACCGGGGTCTCGTGGACCCCGACGCCATAGCGCTCGCCGAGGCGCTCGGCCATCGAGGTCGTGTTCACGCTCTTCACCACGTCCTGGCGCATCCCCCGGTGCTCCAGGAGGTAGTACATGAGCAGGCCGTACACCTGAAGCTGGTGGATGAAGACGCCCCGCTCGTCGGCCGCGCCGGCCCGGTCCGCGTCGCCGTCGAGCAGCAGGCCCAGGTCGTAGCCGCCGCCCGCGATGATCCCCAGCGCCTCGTCGATGTTCGGCCGGATGGGCTCCGGGTTCACCCCGCCGAAGTACGGGTTGCGCTCCTGGTGGATCTCCGTGACGCGGATCCGGCCGCCGGCGAGCAGCCGGCTGATCCAGCCTGCGCCGGATCCCCACATCGGATCGACGAGGACGGAGACGTCGGCAGCCTTCAGGGCATCGAGGTCGAGGGAACGCCGGACGAAGCGCTCGTACCCCACGAAGGGGTCATAGCGCTCGACGAGTCCCGCCTCCTCGGCCTCGGCGAACGGCCTCCGGGGGATGCCCGTCCCGCCGTTCTCGGCGATCGTGGCCTCCAGCGCGGCCAGGATCTCCGGCCCCGCGGCCGAGCCGGACGGCGACTTCACCTTGAACCCGTTGTCCGTCCACGGGTTGTGACTGGCCGTGATCACGACCCCGGCCGCCGCGCCGCGCTCGACGACCTCGTACGACGACATCTGCGTCGGCACGGCCGACGCGGCGTATGCCACCGGGATGTCGTGCGCCAGCAGCACCTCGGCCGCCGCGATCGCGAAGTGCTCGCTGGCGAACCGTCGGTCGTACGCGACGACGACGCCCTTCGCGGTCTCGCCACGGTCGACGACGTAGCGGGCGACGCCGTGGGCACAGCGACGGACGTTCTCGTACGTGTAGTCGTCGGCGACCCTGGCGCGCCAGCCGTCGGTCCCGAAGACGATGCGGGTGGGGGTGGGGACCTCGGCGATGATCGTCACGTTCCCTCCTCGACGGCGCGACGCGCGAGCTCCTCGGCGATCGAACGCACCTCCTGCGACCGATCGGCGGCGCAGACGAGGAGTGCGTCAGGCGTGTCGATGACGATGGTATCGCGCAGCCCGATCGTCACGACGAGCCTCCCGTCGGCCAGGACCAGCGTGCCCTCGGACCCGACGTCGCGCCGCGGGCCTGCACCCACCGTCCCGGGAGGCCCGCCTGCAGCATCCTCCGCACGGGCCCGAGCGACGAGCGCGTCGCGGATCGCGGACCAGCTGCCAAGATCGCTCCAGCCGACGTCGGCCGGGACCACGAGCACTTCGCCGAGCGCGGCGGCGGGCTCCATCACGGCGTAGTCGATCGAGGTCCGGCGGACGGTGGCGTAGGCGGCCGCGAGGGCGCCGGCGTGACCCGCCGCCTCCCTGCCCCTCGCGCGCGCGATCTCGTCCACGATGTCGGCGGCATGGCGGCCGAGCGCCTCGCGGATCGCTCGCCGGCGCCAGACGAAGATCCCGGCGTTCCACGCCGCGGGCGGGTCGCCGGCCAGCAGGGCCGCCGCGGCCTCCGGGTCCGGCTTCTCCACGAAGCGGAGGACCGGCCGGGCCGCGGCCGCCGCCGGCCACGTTCCCGGGTCGGGGGTACCGGGAGCGAGGCCCGGGACGATGTAGCCGTAGCCGGTCTCCGGCCCTGTCGGGCGGATCCCCAGGGTGACGAGCGGGTCGGCGACCCCCGCACCGCCCGCGGCCGCGGCCGCGGCCGCGGCCAGGACGGACCGGAAGCCCTGCTCGTCGAGGACGAGATGGTCGGCGGGCAGCACGAGCATGACGTCGTCGTCCGGGCGGTCGATCGCGACGGCGGCGAGGGCGATCGCCGCGGCCGTGTTGCGGCCTTCCGGCTCCGCCACGAGGTTGCCCGCCGGCATCTCGGGAAGCTGCTCGCGGACCAGGTCCGCGTGGCGCGTGTCGGTGAGCACGAAGACGTCCATGGGAAGAACGAGCGGCGCGAGCCGGTCCACCGTGCGTCGAAGCAACGTCGCGCCGCCGAGCGGGGCGAGGAACGGCTTGGGCCGGTCCGGCCGGGAGAGGGGCCAGAGGCGCGTCCCGCTGCCGCCGGCGAGGACGACGGCGTAGATCGCCACGCGTCAGCCCCGGCCGGCGGGGCCGGTCGGCTCGGTCGCGGGAGCCAGGATGCCGGCGTCGTCGGCCAGCACCTGGGCCTTGTCCGTCCGCTCCCAGGGAAGGTCGAGATCAGTGCGGCCGAAGTGCCCGTACGCCGCGGTCGGGCGGTAGAGGGGCGCCCGCAGGCCGAGCGACGCGATGATCGCGGACGGCCGCAGGTCGAAGTGGCGGTCCACCAGGGCCAGGATCTCATCGTCGGTGATCCGGCCGGTCCCGAACGTCTCGACCGCGACCGAGACCGGGCGCGCGACCCCGATCGCGTAGGCGACCTCGATCTCGACCCGGTCCGCGATGCCTGCGGCCACGAGGTTCTTGGCCACATGCCGCGCGGCGTACGCCGCGGACCGGTCCACCTTGGTCGGGTCCTTGCCCGAGAAGCAGCCGCCGCCGTGGCGCGCCATCCCGCCGTACGTGTCCACGATGATCTTCCGACCGGTCAGCCCCGCGTCGCCCATCGGGCCGCCGATGACGAACCGCCCCGTGGGGTTCACGTGCATGACCGGGTCGGTCGCGCGGAGCTCCGGGGGGATCGACGGCAGGATCACGGCCTCCGCGATGTCGGACCGGATCCGCTCGGTGGCCGCGTCCGGGTCGTGCTGGGCGGCCACGACGACGGTGGGGACGCCGACCGGGACGCCGTCCTCGTACGCGACGGTCACCTGCGTCTTGCCGTCGGGCCGCAGGTACGGCAGCTGGCCCGACTTGCGCACCTCCGCCAGCCGTCGCGCCATCCGGTGCGCGAGCGCGATGGGCAGCGGCATCAGCTCGGGGGTCTCGCGGCAGGCGAACCCGAACATCATCCCCTGGTCGCCGGCGCCCTCGTGGTCCACGCCCTGGGCGATGTCGGGGGATTGCTCCTTGACGGAGACGAGCGTCCCACACGTCTCATAGTCGAACCCGTAGTCGCTGTTGGTGTAGCCGATCTCTCGGACCGTGCTCCGCACGACCTCCTGGAAGTCCACGTAGGTGGACGTGGTGATCTCGCCGAGGACGAGCACCAGGCCGGTCGTCGTCGCGGTCTCGCACGCGACGCGCGCGTCCGGGTCCTCGCGCACGATCGCGTCGAGGATGGCGTCGCTGATCTGGTCGCACATCTTGTCCGGGTGGCCTTCGGTGACCGACTCGGAGGTGAAGAGGGAGCGCTGGAACGGGCGCACGGTCGTCATATGGACCTCAGGGTCGCGCGTGAGGGGCGCCGAAGGAGGGTAGCACGGGCGACAGGCCGGACGGCCCGGGTCAGCGGGTGGTGACCGGTGCTCGCGCCGCGTGGCGACCCGCAGGGCCAGTGGCGTCGCGCCGGGAGGTGAGGCACCGCTCGACGGGACCCGCCCGGCCGCCGGCTCAGGTCCCCGCGCGCCAGGAGTGCATGTAGGCGACCTGCTCGTCGGTCAGCGGCTCGAGCTCGATCCCGAGCGCCGCGAGCTTCAGGCGCGCCACCTCGCGGTCGATCGCCTCCGGCACCGCGTAGACGCGCGGCTCCAGCTCGGCATGGTGGCGGGCGACGTACTCGGCGGCGAGGGCCTGGTTCGCGAAGCTCATGTCCATCACGGCCGCCGGGTGCCCCTCGGCGGCTCCGAGGTTCACGAGCCGTCCATCGGCCAGCAGGCGGATCTTCTTCGGGCCGAGGTCGAACTCGGCGACGTTCTCACGCACCTCGGCGACGTGCCCCTCCGCGAGTGCGTGAAGCGCCTTCAGGTCGATCTCGGCGTCGAAGTGGCCGGAGTTCGCGAGGATCGCCCCGTCGCGCATCGCGAGGAAGTGCTCGCGGCGGAACACGTTCACGTTGCCGGTCGCCGTGATGAAGACCTCGCCCCACGGCGCCGACTCCGTGTGCGTCATGACCAGGAAGCCGTCCATCCGGGCCTCGAGGGCGCGGATGGGATCCACCTCGACCACGGCGACCTGCGCGCCCATCCCCTTCAGGCGCATCGCGATCCCCTTGCCCACCCAGCCGTAGCCGGCGACGACGACGTTGCGGCCGGCGAGCAGGAGGTTGGTCGCGCGCAGGATGCCGTCCACCGTGGACTGGCCGGTCCCATAGCGGTTGTCGAAGAGGTGCTTCGTGTCCGCCTCATTGACCGCGACCACTGGGTAGCGGAGTGCGCCGTCGGCGGCCATGGCGCGGAGGCGGATGACGCCCGTCGTCGTCTCCTCGGTCCCCGCCCAGACCTCGGGCACCTGGCCCGGCCGCGTGTCGTGCAGGAGCGAGACCAGGTCGCAGCCGTCGTCCATCGTCATGTGCGGGATCGTGTCCGCGACGGCGTTGAGGTGCGCGTAGTAGGTCTGGCGGTCCTCGCCCCTGCGGGCGAAGACGGGGATCCCGTGCCGGGCGACGAGCGCCGCGGCGACGTCGTCCTTGGTCGAGAGCGGGTTGCTCGCGGCGAGCGCCACCTGCGCGCCGCCCGCCTGCAGGGTCCGGACCAGGTTGGCGGTCTCGGTGGTCACGTGGAGGCAGGCGGCGATCCGCACACCGTCGAGCGGACGCTCCGCCGCGAACCGCTCGCGGATGAGCCGGAGGACGGGCATCTCTCGCTCCGCCCAGTCGATGCGCCGGCCGCCCTCGGCAGCGAGCGCGAGATCCGTCACGTCGTGCGGGACGATCACGAGAGGTCCTCCTTCCCGGGCGGGCCGAAGAGGCCGCGGATCCGGGCGAGCACGCCCGGCCACGCCGGGGCGGTCCGATGGATGAGGCGCTCCTCGAAATGCACGTGCTCAACGTACCCGAGGGCGCGGTAGGCGGCGAGGGCGGGCGGGTTGTCCGCCCGCACATTGAGGACGACCAGGTCGCACGAGCGGAGGAGCTCGGCGGTGACGGCCGCGGTCGTCGCCTTCGCGTAGCCCCGGCCGCGATACTCCGACGCCGTCATCACGTTGCCGACGACGCCGATCCCGGCGGTCCGGCTGATGACGTGCGTCCCGGCGGCCGCCACCAGCCGACCGCCGACGTGGATCCCGTAGTAGACGCCCTCTGCCACCGAGGAGGACGGGAGCCACGAGGTGAAGCCCAGCTGGTAGAGGCGGTTGAGGTCGCCGACGTCGCCCGGGTAGAGCCGCCGCGCGTCGGACGGGTACGGGCGGAACGCGGCGCGGTCGACCCACATGCGCACCATCGGCGGTCCCGGGTCCACGCGGTAGACCTCGGCGACGGCGCTCAACGCCTCCGTGCGCGCCGCCACGTAGGCCACGCGCGGCCGGATGACGCGCCGGAGCACCTCGGCGATCCCGTCGCGGTCGCCGAGGACGAAGACGGGCTGCGGCGAGAGCCCGGCGTACTCGAGGACCACCGCGACCGGCGTGCCCTCGTGCGTCGCGAGCCCCCAGCGAGTGCGGGCGAACTCACGGTCGTCGAGGTCGCAAAGGGCGTAGGCGGAGAAGAGCCGGTCCTGCTCCAGGAACGCGCGGATGAGCGCACGATCCGTGCACTCCGCGACCGACAGGGTCCGGCGGAAGGGGTGGAGGACGGCCGTCACGGCTCGGGCCCATCGCGTCCGGCCGGGCCCGAGAGCGCGTCCCTGCCGGAGGGGCCGGGCCGCGGGCCGCGCGCGGAGACCGCCTCGGCGAGCCCCCCGAGCGCGGGAGCGAACGGCCGGCGGATGATCCCGGCCTCCGTGACGAAGGCGTCCACCACCTCCGGCGGCGTGGCGTCCACGAGCGGGTCGAGCCACGGCGTGCCGGGCGCGGAGACGTCCACTCCGCGTACGCGCATCAGCTCGATGGGAGGGCGCGTCTCGTCGGGGAGATCGGCGAGGTCCCGGGCCTCCGGGTCGATCGCGGTCCCGGGGGCGCAGACGAGGACCGGGACGTGCGCCGACGCCCCCGCCAGCGCCACCTGCAGCGTGCCGAGCGGCGCGAGGACGGAGCCGTCGAGGGCGACGCGGTCCGCGCCGAGGAGGATGACGTCGATGCCGCCGCGGGAGAGGAGCCAGCCCACCGCTGCATCCGCGACGACGGTGTGAGGCACGCCGGACTGCGCGAGCTCCCAGGCCGCCAGCCGGGCGCCCTCGAGACCGGGACGGGATTCGAGCACGTGGACGTGGATCGGCCGGCCGGTCGCGTGGTAGGCGGCCGCCACGCCCAGGGCGGTCCCGATCTGCCCGCCCGAGAGCGCACCGGTCGAACCCAGCGTGAGCACCCCCAGCGGCCGCTCCGCGGCCGTGGGCGGCTCGCCCGCGAGGGGCTCGCCGGCGACGGCCTGTTCCGCCCGGGCCACGAGCGCCTCGAGCTCCGACCGCCCGGCATCGACCAGCCGGGCGTGGTCCGTCAGGGCCTCCATCGCGATCGCGTCGGCCTCGGCGCGCAGCGCGTCCGCGACGGGGCCTCCGTCCTCGATCAGCTCGCCGACCGCGGTCATCCGGGCGAGCATCCGGTCCACCGCCCCGCGCAGCGCTCGCGGCGCGATCCGGGCGCCGGAGAGGGAGTTCGCCGTCCCACGGATGGTCGCGAGGCGGACGTACGGCTTCGCGTCGCGGGTCCGGTCCGCCGTCAGCGCCAGCGCGTACGCCGCCACCTGGGCGATCGCCGGGGCGCCGCGGACGTTCATCTCGCGGATCGCGCGCGACGCCTCGGCACCCGACTGGCATTCGATCTCGACGCTCTCGAACGGGAACCGGCCCTGGTCGAGCACGTAGAGGGCCGTGGCCTCCATCCGGAAGGGGCTCCGATGGGCGGCGACGGGCGTCGCAGCAACCGGCGCCGTGGCGCCCGTGGTCGTCCCGTCCTCGAGGAGCGCTGCGGCCGCCTCGGCGGAGGTCCGCTGGAGCGCGGCCGCCACGCCGACGACCTGCGCGGCCGTCTGGATGGCGTCCGCGGCGAGGAGGCGGAAGAACCGGCGCCGGCCGACGTCGGGGACGCCGGGCGTCGACTCGCCCGGCTCGGCGCCCGCGGGCGCAGGCGCGGGGGCCGGCGCCGTGGACGGAGACGACGTCTCAGCCGCGGGGCCGGGCGTCGCGGGATCGGGAGCGGGCGGCGACGGCCGGCCTGCGTCGGTCACGCGCGCCCCTCGTGCGTCAGTACTCGATGACGCTCGAGACCGCGAGGCCGTCGAGCCGCTCGCGACCCTTGAGGAAGGCGAGCTCGACCAGGAACGAGAGCCCGACGATCTCCGCGCCGAGGCGCTGCACCAGGTCGACGGTCCCGCGGACCGTCCCGCCCGTCGCGAGGAGGTCGTCGACGATCAGCACGCGCTGGCCCGGGGCGATGGCGTCCTTGTGGATCTCGAGCGTGTTGGACCCGTACTCGAGCGCGTACTCGACGCTGAGCGTCTCGTGCGGCAGCTTGCCGAGCTTGCGCACGGGCACCAGGCCGACGCCCAGCTCGTACGCCATCGGGGCGCTGAAGATGAAGCCGCGCGACTCCATCCCCACGACCAGGTCGATCCGCTCCCCGCGGTACGGGTCGAGCATCAGCGAGACCGCCTCGCGGAACGCGGGGCCATCCTTGAGCAGCGTCGTGATGTCGTAGAAGAGGATGCCGGGCTTCGGGAAGTCCGGGACCTCCCGGATCCGCGCGCGGAGATCCTCGGCAGGCATGTCCGTCAGGTCCTCCAGGGGAAGCGGCGCACGCTCACGCCGCCGTCGAAGTCTACCGCAGCGGGGGGTCGGCACCAGCCCCCCGCCGCCACCGTGCGGCTCGCATCGGACAGGCTGGTCACCCGCGCATCAGTCGTTCGCGGCACCTGCGGACGCCGGCCCAGCCCTGCCGCCTCCGCCGGGCCCCGCTGGCGGCGGCAAGGCCGCCGCGACCCGTGTGACGACCGCACCCGCGAGCACCCAGGCGCGCTCCGCGTCGCGCGGGAGCCGCAGGCGGGCCTGGTTCGAGAAGATCCGCAGTGTCGGCGAGATGCCGGCCAGCGCCCGGGTCGCCGTGGCCCGGTCGAGCGTCCCGAACCGGACGACGAGCTCGCCCTCCTCCCGCGAGATGCCCGAGATCCCCGCGGCCTCGGCGGCGAGGCGCAGCTCCACCACCTCGGTCAGCCGGACGACGGGCGCGGGCATGGGCCCGAACCGGTCCACGATCTCCTGCCGCAGCGCAGCCAGCCCGCCCGCGGAGGCCACCCTGGCCAGGCGGCGGTAGACCTCCAGCTTCTGCGCCTCGTCGGGGACGTACGCGTCCGGCAGATGGGCGTCCACCGGCAGGTCCACCGTCGCCCCCGGGCGCTCCACGACCGGCGGGCGCGACTCGCGACGGGCACGCGCATGCTCGACCGCCTCCGCGAGCATCCGCGTGTACAGGTCGAACCCGACGGCCGCCATGTGGCCGTGCTGCTCCGCGCCGAGGATGTTCCCGGCGCCGCGGATCTCGAGGTCCGCAAGGGCGATCTGGAAACCGGCCCCGAGCTCGCTCGCGTTGAAGATCGCCTGGAGGCGCTTCCGCGCGTCGTCGGAGAGGCGCTCGCGGCGGCGGTAGAGGAGGTAGGCGTAGGCCCGGCGGCTGCTGCGCCCCACGCGACCGCGCAGCTGGTAGAGCTGGGCCAGACCGAGCGCGTCCGCCCGGTCGATGACGATCGTGTTCGCGTTCGGGATGTCGAGGCCCGACTCGATGATCGTCGTGCAGACGAGGACGTCCGCCTCGCCGGTCGAGAACCGCGTCATCACCGACTCGAGGAGGCCCTCCGGCATCTGGCCGTGGCCCACGACGATGCGGATCCCCGGCAGCAGCGCGCGGAGCTGCTCCGCTTGTGCCTCGATCGTCTCGACGCGGTTGTGGACGAAGAAGACCTGGCCGCCGCGATCGAGCTCCCGGAGGATCGCGTCGCGGACCAGCCCGGCGGTCGCCTCCGCCACGCGCGTCTGGATCGGGAGACGGTCCTCCGGCGGCGTCTCGATGACGCTCATGTCCCGGATGCCCGCGAGCGCCAGGTTCAGCGTCCGCGGGATCGGCGTCGCCGAGAGCGTCAGGACGTCCACGGACGTGCGGAGCCGCTTGAGCCGCTCCTTGGCCGCCACGCCGAACCGCTGCTCCTCGTCCACGACCACGAGGCCCAGGTCGTGGAAGGCGACGTCCTTCGAGAGCAGCCGATGGGTCCCCACCACCACGTCCACCGACCCGTCGCGCAGCCCGGCGAGGGCCGCCTCCTGCTCCCTCGGCGGGACGGAGCGGGAGAGGTGGCGGACGATGATGGGGAACGGCGCGAACCTTCGCCGGAAGGTCTCGTAGTGCTGAGCCGCGAGGACCGTCGTGGGGACGAGGATCGCGACCTGGCGCTCGTCCTGCACCGCCTTGAACACCGCGCGCAGCGCGACCTCGGTCTTGCCGTAGCCCACGTCGCCGACGACCAGGCGGTCCATCGGGCGCCGCGCCTCCATGTCCAGCTTCACCTCGGCCGTCGCGCGGAGCTGGTCGTCGGTCTCCTCGTAGGGGAACGACGCCTCGAGCTCGGACTGCCATGGCGTGTCGGGCGCGAACGCGAACCCCTCGGCGGTCTCGCGCGCGGCGTACAGCGCGAGGAGCTCGTCCGCCAGGTCCGCGACGGCCTTGCGCACGCGGGCCTTCGTCCGCGCCCACTCCCCGCCGCCCAGCCGGGAGAGGGCCGGACGCTCACCGCCGGCGTACCGGGTGATCCGGGCGATCTGCTCGACGGGGACGAAGATCCGCCCGTCGCCGGCGAACGCGAGCTCCAGGTAGTCGCGCTCCTCGCCGGGCTCGCCCCGGCGGAGCATCCGCTCGTAACGCGCCACCCCGTGGTCCACGTGCACGACGAGGTCGCCCGGGTTGAGCCGGTCGAGGATGTCGCGCGGGACGACCCGGCGAAGGGCCTTGGGGCGGCGGACGCGGACGGTCCCGAACAGCTCGCGATCGGTCAGGAGCACCAGGCCGTCCGGGCCGCCGGCGAACCCCGCGTTGAGGCTCCGCTCCACGAGGACGATCGCGCCGGGCGGCGGAGGCTCGGTCACCCGGCTCACCACCGCGGCGGTGTGCCCGGCCTCGGCGAGGATCTCGGCGAGCCGGGGCGCCTGGTCGGAGGTCACGACCACCCGGCGGCCGTCGGCCGCCCAGCCGGCCACTGCCCGGCCGAGCGCCTCGGTGCGGCCCGGAGGCAGCTCCGGGACGCGCCAGCCGAACGGATCGTCCTCGGCGGGACGCGCCGTGAGGGTCGCCGGCAGCGCCGACTCCCACGTGATCTCGACGGTCCGGCTCCGCACGAGTGCGGACTTCCACGCCCGACGGTCCGGGAACGCCTCGGGCCACCGGTCGGGCAGCTCGCCGGAGGCCACGAGCTCCGCGCGCCGCTCGTCGGCCTGGCGCCAGAGGAACTCGGCCGCGTCGGCGACCTCGGCGGGCTCGTCGAGGAAGAGGACCGTCCCGGTGCCCACGTGGTCCAGGCCCGTCGCCGGCGCGAGGATCGGCGCCCAGACCTCGGCCGCGTCTCCCACGGCGAGCGCCCGGCCGTCGTCGCCGTCGGCCAGGCGCGCGAGGTCGCCGGCCAGGCGCTCGGGCAGCCGGTCCGCGAGCCTGCCGAGGCGGCCCGCGATCGCGTCACCCCCGCCGGTCGGCCGGAGGAACTCGGACGCCGGGAGCAGGACGATCTCGCCGGCCGGGCCCACGGAGCGCTGGTCGGTCGGGTCGAACGAGCGCAGGGACTCGATCTCGTCGCCGAACCACTCGATGCGGACGGGGAGCGCGCTCCCGGCCGGGAAGACGTCCACGATGCCGCCGCGCCGCGCCGTCTCGCCCCGGCCGGCCACCTCGGTCACGACCTCGTACCCGAGCCCCACGAGCTCCCGCACAAGTGCGTCGGGACGGACCCGGGCGCCGACGGCGAGCCGGCGCGGCGCCTCGGGGAGCGCGTCGGGGTCGATGGTGCGCTGGAGCAGCGCCTGGACGGATGCCACGAGGACGCGCGCGGTGCCCTCGCGCCAGCGCGAGAGCGCCGCCACGCGCGCCGAGCTCTCGTCGCGGACGAGCTCGCTTCGCTCATAGGCCAGCGCCGTGCGCGGCTCGAGCACGACGACCGCGCCCGGGTCCCCCAGCCAGGCCACGAGCTCCTCCGCGACGCGGTCGCCGATCTCGGCGTCACGGGCCACCCAGCAGATCCGCTCGCCGGCGGGCCCCAGCGCCAGCGCCGCCGCGAGGTAGGTCTTGGCGCCGTGCGGGATCCCGGCGAGCGCGGCGTGCCGGCCGGCGGCGGGCACGGGCGCGTCGGATGGACCCAGCCGCGTGCGAAGGCGGCCGAACGCCTCGCTCCCGTCGAGGAGGCCGACCAGGGCGGCGAGATCGGGCGGCCTCCGCCGCGACGGGCCTTCGCCCGGCGCCGGCGGCGACGCGGGGCGGGCCGCGTGAGCGGCCGCGACCGCGCGGTCGCCCGCGCGACGCTCGCGGGTCCGTTTGCCGCGGAGCCGGAGGTCGCTCATCGCTCGTCGCGCTTCGGCGGGAGGACGCGCCGCCACCCGGTGCGCGTCCGGCGGATCCCGTCCGGGCCGGGCGGCCCGTCGACCTCGCCGGGCGGTGCCAGGCGCGTCTCGTCCGCGGGGCGCAGCGTGAACGCATTGAACCTGTTGGCCGCCTTCGAGACGCCGTCGCGCGCCCACAGCTCCACCGCGTCGGCGGCGGCGTCGAGCAGCTCGTCGAGGCGCTCGCGCTCGTCCGGCTCGAAGCGGCCGAGGACGTGGTCCACCGCGCCGCGAGCGGGATCGCCGATCCCGATCCGGAGCCGGTTGAACTTCTCGGTCCCCATCTCCTCGATGATCGAGGAGAGGCCGTTGTGCCCCCCGGCGCTCCCGGACTCGCGGAACCGCATCTTCCCGAACGGCAGCGAGAAGTCGTCCGTCACCACGAGGAGGTCCGCCAGCGGAGCGCGCTCGCGGGCGAGGACTTTGCGGACGGCGACCCCTGAGACGTTCATGTAGGTCAGCGGCTTCACGAGCGTGACGTCGAGCCCGCGGTACCGGCCCCCGACCACGGCGGACGCGTCACGGGTACGACCGCGCCCGGCCCACCCGGCACGGTCGGCGAGGCGGTCGACGACCATCCAGCCGACGTTGTGCCGCGTCCGCGCGTACTGTTCCCCCGGGTTGCCCAGCCCGACGACGATCTTCACGGGGTCCTCCGGCAGCCGGTCGTGCCCGGTCCTCGGCCGCTGGCGCGCGGCATCCGGGCGACGCCGACAGGACCCGCGTCGTCCGACGCGGGCCGCGGCCCGATGGTAGCCCACCCGGTGCAGCGGCGGAGGTTCGGCGCCCGGGCGTCGAGCCGGGTCGGCCGGCGCCCGGGGCGTGTCTGCCGGCGCCTGGCCGGCCCTTGTCGCCCTACGGGAGGGGGCCCTTGACCGTCAGCGTCTCGATGATGTGGTCCGCCGCGGTGAAGTCGCGATCCGCGAGCGCGACCAGCTGCATGAAGACCAGGTACGACCCGTCGGCCGACTTGACGGCCAGCTCGACGAAGGCGTTCCCGGTCCCGGCGCAGTCGGTGTACAGGTCGAACATCCCGACGTAGCCGGCCGCGTCGAAGTCCTTCCGCGAGTCGTATGTGCAGTCCTTGGAGAACGTGCCCTTGTCGCCGTCGAGGATCGTCTCGATGTCCTTGTCGGCGAGCGTCGCGGAGACCGCGAGGAACGCGCCGGACACGGTGTATCCGTCGATCCAGGTGGGGTAGTCCGTGGACGCGCCGATGCGGATCCCGACCGTCTCGTCATTCCGCGACCAGTCGCCGGTCCGGACGTCCTTCCAGTCGGCCGGCATCTCGGTGGAGATCTCGCCGCCGTCCGTGGAGACCGTGGCATACGCGTAGTCGGCGGCCGTGGATCCGCCCTGGTCGCCGCCGCCGGTCTCGATCGTGCTCACCACCTGCAGCGGCGTGCCGTTGAGCCGGCCCTCCAGCGTGTCGCCGGTGGACGGCCGGAACACCTCGACCGCCAGGACGTCGCCCGCCTTGTGCGACCGCAGGACGTCGCAGTAGTCGGCCATCGTGCCGTCGGTGGCGACCACGAGGCCCTCGAGCTTCGTGATCAGGTCGCCGCCCTTGATGCCCACCTTGTCCGCGGGCGAGCCCGAGGCGACCGAGGAGACGAAGATGCCGGAGGACCCGTCGTCGAAACGCATCGCCTCGCCGTTCACGCCGATCGAGTTGACGGCCGAGCCTGCCAGCAGCTGCGGGAGGACCTTGTCCACCTCCGCCCGGCCGATGGCGAACGACTGGCGGACGTCGTTGCCCGCGTAGTTGAGCCCGACGACCGCGCCGTCCTTCGTGACGAGCGGGCCGCCAGAGTTGCCGGGGTTGATCGCCGCGTCGTGCTCGATGACCGAATCGACCGATGCCCAGGAGGTCTCGCCGTCCGCCTTCGCCTTCGAGATGATCCCGCGTGTCAGCGTGTACTCGGGGTCGCCGAGCGGGAACCCCGCGGCGTAGACGTCCACGCCCGGGTTGGGGGTGACATCGGCCCAGGCGAGCACGGGGAACCCGGACCCGTCGATCTTGATCACCGCCAGGTCGGAGCACTCGGACGCGGCCACGACCCGAGCGTTGTACGTCTTCGATCGATCGCCACCCACCCAGACCTTCAGCAGCGCCGCGCCGGTCACCACGTGGTTGTTGGTGAGCGCCGTCCCGTCGGGCGAGAGGATGAACCCTGAGCCGCGGCCGGCCGTGTTGAGCAGCTGGCCCTGGGACGGGTCGACGAAGCTGCCATCCGCCTCGATCTGGATCGTCGCGGACTTGACCGCGTCGAGCGTCCCCACGGTCGCGCTGGTCGGCGAGGGGACCGCCGTCGGGGTCGGGCGGAGCGACCGGGTGGGTACCGGGGTCGCGCTCGCGGTCGGCGCCGGCGTCGAGGACGTGCCGCCGCACGCGGCCACGATGACCACGGCGACGGCGAGTGCGGCGACCGGCCGCAGGGCGGTGCGGAATCGGCGAGACATCCCTTCCCTCCTCGGCGCGCCTTGCGGCCGCTGCGGTCCCTCTTGCGCCTCCGCCTCCCCCGGGCCTCGTCCCGGCCTCCGCGGTGACGCGCGGGCGTGCCGAGACGAGACTATACGGCCTCGACCTGCCCGGGTCAGGGCGTCGAAGGTACCGGGCGGCCGGCGTCGCCGAGCAGCTCCGCCTCGAGTGCGCGCATGGCTGCGCCCTCCACCGGGTCCGCGTGGTCCCACCCGCACAGGTGGAGCACGCCGTGCGTCGCGAGGAGGAGCAGCTCGTCCGCGGGCGCCCACGCCGTCCCGCCCGTCCAGCCGCCCCGGCCCTCCCGCGCCTGGGCGACCGCGCGCTCCACCGAGACGACGATCTCGCCTAGTTGCGGGCGCGCGCGCGGCGGCAGGATGAACGCCGGGCCCGCGCCGTCGGGCGGTGGGCCGCCCGGATGCGGCGGGAAGGAGCCGGGGGGCAGGAGGGGGAACGAGAGGACGTCCGTCGCGCCCTCGTGGCCCATGTGCGCGGTGTTCAGCTCGGCGAGCGTCGCGTCGTCGGCGAGGACCAGCCCGGCGGCGGCGCCCGCCGGGGCCCCGGCGGCCTCGAGCGCGCGCCCGACGGCCGCAGCGAGGTCCGTCCGCGTGAGGCGGCGCCCGAGGATGCGTGCGCGGAGGAGCGGCAGGGCGGCCGGCAGCACCTCGATGTCGAGGACGCGGCCCCCGACCAGGCGATGACGCGCCACGGCCGCCCGCTCAGGCCCCCGCGCCCGTCCCGGCGCCGCGCCGCGCCTCGAGCTCGACGACCTTGTTCTGCGGGTACGCGATCCGCTGGTGATAGGCGCCGAGGAGCTGGCCCACGAACGCCTCGCGGATGCGCTCAACGTCCCGGAGGGTCAGGTCGCACTCGTCGAACTGGGCGTCCTCGAGGCGCTCCGTGACGATCCGTCCGACCATCGCCCGGATCGCCGGCTCGTCGTGGGTCGAGAGGCTGCGGACCGACGCCTCGACGGAGTCGGCGAGCATGAGCACGGCGGCCTCGCGGGTCTGAGGCTTGGGCCCCTGGTGGCGGAACGCGGCTTCCGGCACCGCTGCCGCCGCGGCGGCCCCGGCGGGGGTCGCGCGACCGCCATACGGGGCAGCCGCCTCGTCGCGCGCCTTCTCGAGGAAGTAGCTCATCTTGGCCGTCCCGTGGTGCTGCGGGATGAACGCGATGAGCGCCTTGGGGAGCTTGGCCTTGTAGGCGAGGTCGATCCCGTCGGCGACGTGCGCGCGCAGGATCCTCGCCGAGGTCTCGGGGTCCAGGTCGTCGTGGAGGTTTCCGCCACCGGCCTGGTTCTCGATGAAGGCGGCCGGATTCGCCAGCTTGCCCACGTCGTGGTAATACGCGGCGACCCGCGCGAGGATCGGGTCGGCGCCGATCGCCTCGGCGGCCCGCTCCGCGAGGTTCCCCACCATCAGCGAGTGGTGATAGGTCCCGGGCGCTTCGGTCAGGAGGCGGCGGAGCAGCGGGCGCGTGGGGCTCGAGAGCTCCTGGAGCTGGAAGACCGTCGGGATCCCGAAGATGTCGCCCAGGACGGCGAACGCCCCGGCGGCGGCGATCGCGGAGCCGGCGGCCGACGCGAGGCCCGCGGCGAACAGCTGGGCGGTGCCCGTGACGTCGCGTTCGCCGAGCAGCGAGAAGACGGCGATGACCGCAGCGTTGGCCACGGCGACCGCGAGCCCGGCCTGCACGAAGACCTGCAGCCGGTCGCCGCGCCGGATCGCGATGATGCCCGCGATCCCGCCGATGAGGAAGTACGTGGTCAGCTCGAGCGAGCTGCCGTTCGCCGCTCCCGCGACGACCGCGATCGCGGCCTGCACGGCCATCGCCGGCCCGGCGCCCAGCAGGATCGCGAGGACGATCCCCACGGCGGCCAGCGGGACGAAGTACGGGAGGATGGACCTGCCCGCCGAGAGCTTGATCGCCAGCACGGAGACGATGAGCAGGAGGCTGATGAGCAGGAGCGCGTTGTCGCGGTGCCACAGCTCACGCCGGAAGCGCCAGATCCACGCCAGCAGGATCAGGACCAGGAGCGCCGCGAGGACGAACCAGCCGGCCACGCGGAACATGTCGATCCCGCGGTCGTCGAGACCGAGGGCGCGCACGGCCTCCATCGTCTGCGGCGTGACGGTCGCCCCGGCCTCGACCACCAGCTGGCCCTGCGCGTACGAGACCTCGACAGGCGCCACCGCCTGGCGTGCGTCGGTGCGGGCCGCCTCCGTCAGGCTCTCTGAGTAGGACGAGGTGGGGACGATGAACGGCGCGACCAGCTCTGCCGCGAGCTTCTTCTCGGCCGCCGTCCAGTCCACCGGGAACCGCATCGGCAGCGCCGTCCGCTCCTCGACGACCTCCGTGTCACGGATCTCGGTGCGCTCGCGGGCGGCCAGCACGCTCGCAGCCTCGTCGCGCACCGCGCCCCAGCGGATCGCGTCGAGGGTGAGCAGCGTGAACTTGGAGTCGCTCGACAGGTCCGGGATCGCAGCCTCGATCACGCCCCGGCGCGCCGCCGGGTCGTCCAGGCCGAAGGCGTCGTTGACCCGCTGCGTGAGCCGGCGGAACGCCGCGACCTGCGCCTCGGAGATCTGCGCGGCCTCGGCCTCCGTGTAGTCGTACTGCGGCTCGACGGCCCGTGCCGCCTCTGCGCGCTTCTCCTCGGTGAGCAGCTCGCTCACGTAGGACGCGGCGCGGGGGGCGCGCACCGACGCGGGGGCGACCTGGCCGGGGGCGAGGTCCACGCCGGGGGTGAGCGACGGCGAGACGAGATCGGCGCCGAGGATGGCCGTGAGGAGCGCGATCAGCGCGCAGGCGAACAGGAAGAGCCGGACCGCGTCGCGTCGCGTGAAGCGGCCGGCCGCGTCGAGGGTGCGAGCGAGCACGTCCGGTGGGCCTCAGGCTCCGCCGGCGGCATCGTGCGCCGCGAGGTCCCGGGCCGCGAGCGCCTGGGCGACGAGCTCGCTCACACGCTTCCCGTCCGCGCGGCCGCGCGTCCGGGGCGAAAGCGCGCCCATGACGCGCCCGAGGTCCCGGGCCGAGGAAGCCCGGGTCTGTGCGATGGCTTCGTCCACGAGCGCGCGGATCTCGTCGTCCGAGAGCGGGGCCGGGAGGAACTCCGACAGGATCGCGATCTCGGCCTCCTCCTTCGCAGCGAGGTCCTCGCGGCCGCCCGCGCGGAACGCCTCGACCGACTCGCGGCGCGTCTTCACCTCGCGCGTCAGGACGCCGACGACCTCGTCGTCCGAGAGCTCGCGATGCTCCTTCTTCTCGACGGCGTAGACGGCCGCCTCGGCCATGCGGAGGACGTCACGACGCAGCGCGTCATGCGCGCGCATCGCGTCGGTCATCTCCGCATGGAGGCGTTCGCGGAGGGTCACCGGTCACCTGGCCTTCCGACCCGTTCGCACGGGTCGGGTGGGGTCCCAGCGGCCGTGGGACGCGCCACTGGGGGCGCCGGCCGGGATGGGAGGCGGATCAGCCGTTCTGGCGAGCGGCCTTCTTGCGCTTGGCTTCCTTGCGCTTCCGCTTCACGGACGGCTTCTCGTAGTGCTCGCGACGGCGAGCCTCGGCGAGGATGCCGCTCTGCTGGATCTTCTTGTTGAAGCGGCGCAGGGCGCTCTCGAAGGTCTCGTTCTCACCGACTCGGATCTCTGCCAATCCCGGGATCACCTCCTTCGGCCGCGGGTGCGGTGCCGCGTCGCTGCCGTGGCCTGCGGTGCGACGATGCCGGGCACGGTGTCACGACCGCGCTCGACGGGCCGCCGGAGTGTACGCCGGGCCGACGACGAGGGTCAAACGGCCCCCCGGAGCGCAGAGCACGCACCTTGACTGATATACGTATACTTGTGCGTATATCACCCCGAACCGCGGAGGTTACGATGTGGCCGTGCCGAACAAGACGATCTACGTCTCCGACGGGGACCTTCCGCTCTACCAGCGCGCCCAGGAGCTCGCCGGGGGCAATCTCTCCGCGGCCATCGCCGCGGCCCTCAAGCGGTACGTCGCCCTCCAGGAGGGCCTCCGCGACGGCTTCGACGACGTCGTCGTCCGGGTGGGGATCGGTTCCGGACGCAAGGTCCGCTTCACGGGCGTCCTCGTGGGTGAGTGGATCGACAGTCGCCAGAAGTTCCCCGACCACTACCGTGTCTGGCAGGGCCGCCAGGGCAAGTACGTCGTCCACGTCGAGCGCAGCGAGCAGTTCTGGATGGTCGATGCCGAGGGCAAGCCGGCAGGCTGGCGCGGCTGGATCGGCGTGGGGGACGTCCGGTACGGCGGCTCGCCGAAGGAGTCCACGCTCGAAGTGGTCGCCACCCTCGACGAGCTCCGCGAGAAGGTGCCGGCCGAGCTCTTCGACATGGTGGCCCGGTCCGCCAGGAGGCCGACGGTCGAGGACCTCGACATCTGACCATCGGCGTGCCGCGGCGCGTCCCGCAGCGCACCCCGCGGGAGACGCGCGATGACTGCGACGTCCGCTCCCGCCGTCGAGGTCCGCGGGCTACGCAAGTCGTTCGGTCGCCAGCTCGTCCTCGATGACATCGACCTCGCGGTCGCCGAGGGCACCGTCTTCGCCCTTCTCGGTCCCAACGGGGCCGGCAAGACGACGGCGATCCACATCCTCTCGACGCTCATCCCGGCCGATGCCGGCGAGGTACGGGTCGCCGGCTTCGACGTCGCCCGCGAGGCCGACGCCGTCAGGCACGTCATCGGTCTCACCGGGCAGGTCTCGGCGGTGGACGGCCAGTTCACCGGCGAGGAGAACCTGCGGCTGATGGCCGATCTCGGCCATCTCGGCGCCCGGGGTCGTGGGCGGGTGGCGGAGCTGCTGGAGCGGTTCGAGCTCACGGAGGAGGCCGCGAAGCCCGCCGCGACCTACTCGGGCGGCATGCGCCGCCGCCTCGACCTTGCGATGACCCTGGTCGGCGAACCGAGGATCATCTTCCTCGACGAGCCGACCACCGGCCTCGACCCGCGCAGCCGGCGGGTGATGTGGGGCATCGTGCGCGACCTCGTGGCCGACGGCGTCACGATCTTCCTGACGACGCAGTACCTCGAGGAGGCGGATCGGCTCGCGACCCGCATCGCGCTCCTCGACGGCGGCCGGGTGATCGCCGAGGGCACGCCGGCCGAGCTGAAGCGGCTCGTTCCCGGCGGGAGCGTCCGGCTCGAGTTCGATGACCCCGGGACGCTCGATCGCGCGGCGGCACTGCTGCCGCATGGATCCAGGGATGAGCAGGGACTGGCGCTCGAGGTGCCCAACGACGGCGGAGTCCACGCGGTCCGGGCGCTGCTCGACCGCCTCGAAGCGGGTTCGATCGAAATCGACTCGCTGTCCGTCCGGCCCACGGACCTCGACGACGTCTTCCTGAACCTCACCGGATCGCACGGTGATGCGGAGGTGCCCACGCCATGAACGGACACGTGCTGACGGACGCGACGACGATGGTGCGTCGGAGCCTGCGCCGGATGCGCCGCTACCCGTCGCTCACGGTCTTCATCGCCGCCATCCCGGTGGTCCTGCTGCTGCTCTTCGTGTTCGTCTTCGGGGGGACGATGGGGGCCGGCCTCGGTGGCCTGGCCGCCGGCTCCGACGACCGGGCAGAGTACGTGGCCTACGTCGTGCCGGGCATCCTCCTGCTGACCGCCGCCGGCGCCGCCCAGGGGACTGCGATCACCGTCTCCATGGACATGACCCAGGGGATCGTCGCCCGGTTCCGGACGATGGCGATCTCGCGGGGCTCCGTCCTCGCGGGCCACGTGATCGGCAGTGTCATCCAGACCCTGCTCGCGCTGGCGCTGGTCGTCGTCGTGGCCGTCGTGATCGGGTTCCGTCCGACCACCGGCCCGGCCTCCTGGGTGCTGGCCGGCGGACTGCTCGTGCTCACCGCGGCGGCCATCGGCTGGCTGTCGGTCGCGCTCGGGCTCGTGACCGACAGCGTCGAGACCGCGAGCAACCTGCCCATGGTCTTCATGCTGCTGCTGTTCCTGAGCTCGGCCTTCGTGCCGTCAGCGTCGATGCCGGAGCCGCTCCGCTGGTTCGCGGAGCACCAGCCGTTCACGCCGATCGTGGAGACGCTGCGCGGCCTGCTCCTCGGCGTCCCGAGCGGCGACAGCGGGCCGGTGGCGGTCGCCTGGTGCGTCCTGATCTCGGTCGTCGGGTACCTCTGGGCCCGCCGGCTCTACGACCGCGTGCCAGCACGCGTGGGCGGGTGACCCCCCTGCGTGCCGCCGCGGCGGTCACGCCCCCTCCGTGACCGGGAGCGGGGCGTCGGCGACTGCCCAGGCGCGCACCTGGTCGCGCTTCACCTTGAGGGTGTGCGTCCGGGGGAAGTCGTCGTCCGGCCAGAGCCGCCAGGCGGCGACGCGCTGGCTCATGCCCAGCGTCGCGTTCGCACGCTTGACGGCGGCATCGACCTCGGCGCGGAGCGCGGCCGGGTCCCGCATCCGCGAGGGCTGGGCCGCCGGGACGTCGCCCGCCTGCGGGATGCGCGCGAGGCCCGGGGCGAGCACCACCGCCTCGATGCGGCCCGGGACCGTCTCCACGACCACCGAATCCCGGACGCCCGCGACCCGCAGCGCGTTCTCGATGTCCTCCGGGTACACGTTGAAGCCGTTGGGCAGCACGATGATGTCCTTCGTGCGGCCCATGAGGATGAGCCGGCCCTCGTCGTCGAAGCGGCCGATGTCCCCGGTGCGGTACCACCCGTCCTCGGTCATCGCCGCGGCCGTCCCGGTCGGGTCGTCCCAGTAGCCCTTGAAGAGCTGCGGGCCGCGGAGGAGGATCTCGCCGTCCTCGGCCAGTCGGCACTCACCGGGCGGCTGCGCGCGGCCCACCGTCCCCGGCCGGTGGTCCTGGCGCGTGTTGCAGGTGCCGAAGCCGGACTCGGTGGAGCCGTAGCCCTGGATCACGACGACCCCGATGTCCTCCCACGCCTGCTGGAGTGCGGGCGGCAGGAAAGCCGCCGTGCACACGACCAGGCGGAGCTCGCCG
Source organism: Chloroflexota bacterium (assembly GCA_029778235.1). Lineage (GTDB taxonomy): Bacteria > Chloroflexota > Limnocylindria > Limnocylindrales > CSP1-4 > CAIYQJ01. The sequence continues at coordinate 56,529 of JAKOQS010000066.1, forward strand.
CCCAGACCCTCGTGCACGCGACGGAACATCCGGCGGCGGACCGGATACGGCAGGCGCCGGGCCACGCCGCGCATGCGGTGGAACGTCTCCGCCCGGCCCGACTTCTCGGCCTCGCGCTCGATGGTCTGCCAGATCAGGTCGAGGACCTGGGGCACGAAGATCATCGCGGTTACCCGCCGCTCGCGGATGGCCTCGAAGATCACCCGGGGGTTGCGGCTGCGCACGTAGAGCACGCTCGCCCCGACGTCGAGCACGTAGAAGGTGCCGATCGCCTGCTCCAGGAGGTGCGACAGCGGCAGCAGCGAGACCGTCCGGTGCTCCATCTCGGGGAGGATCCGGTGGCAGAGGGCCACCGACGCGAGCACGTTGTCGTGGGCGAGCATCACGCCCTTGGGCGTCCCCGTCGTGCCGGAGGTGTAGACCAGCTCCCAGATCTCGTCCGGGCGCGGCTTCTCCCAGGCGGCGACCTGGGCGTCCACGTCGTGCGGGATCGCCGCGCCGGGCTCGCCGGCGAGGGCCTCGACGGTCGTCGTGGGGAAGTGCTCGAGGCCGGCGTCGCGCGGGTCGGGGGCGTCGCGGCCGGTGCCGAGGGCGAGGTGCTTCGCGCCCGAGCTGGCGACGATCCGGGCGATGGCGTCGGGCGCCATGCGCAGGTCGAGCGGCACGAGCACCAGCCGGGCCATCATCGCGCCGAAGTAGACGGCGGGGAGCTCGGGCATGGACGGCGACCAGGTGAGGAGGCGGTCGCCGGGCTGGAGCCCGAGGGCCCGGAGCCGCCACGCCGCCAGGCGCGAGCGGTGCAGGAGGTCGGCGTACGTCCACTCGACGAGTGTCCCGTCGTCGCGGCGGAGCGCCAGCGACGGGCGCGCGGCATACCGCGCGCAGGCCTTCTCGATGAGGTCGACGATCGTGGTCGGCGCGCTCGCGGTCATCGGCGACTCCCGTGTGACGCCGCGGCCGCTGCGATGGCGGTCCCGGCCCGGCACCGGCGATGGTACGCACCGCGTGAAGCCCGTCCGACAGGGCCGAACGTCCTGCCGGACGGGCGGGCCTCGACGGACGCGACAGAATCGGGCCATGGACGAGCACGCATCCGAGCGCACGGACGACCTCGTCGCCGCCGCGCACGTCCCCGACCGGGGGATCCTCAGCCAGACGATCTCGGACGCGGATGGCGTCCGAGTCGTGCTGTTCGGCTTCGCCGCGGGAGAGGAGCTCTCCGAGCACACGTCCGCCCGGGCCGCGATCCTCGAGATCGTGGCGGGGACGGCCGACCTGGTGGTCGGTGGCGAGCGGTTCGCCGGCCGGCCCGGCACGTGGGTGCGGATGCCGCCGCGGATGCCGCACTCGGTCCACGCGACCTCGCCGCTGGTGCTCCTGCTCACGCTCCTGCCCGAGCGCGACGAGGGCACGGGCACCGCCTGAGCCGGACTGTCGCGGCCGGGGGCGGCACGCGGGACGCCGCAGGGAGGAGATCGTGCCCGGGCGCCCGGCCGTCTGCCGCCGGGTGCCGGCCGCCGGGTGCCGCCACCGGGCCCGCCGTGCGGCGGGCCTCGGTCAGCTCGGCTGGATCGGGACGGGGATCCCGAACCCGTCGAGGAGGACCATCAGGCGCCGACCGGCCTCGGGGTCGGGCGCCGCCGCCTCGGACCACGACGAGAAGACGACCGTGGAGCCGAGGAGCCGCAGGGCGAACCGCGCGTCGGACGGGAACTGGACGCGGCCGGGGCCCGTGGCGAGATAGGCGGCCATCTCCCGTGCCGCGGCGTATGCCGCCTGCGCGTCGCCGAGGTCGTAGACGACGATCCTTCCCTGTCCCGGGTCGTCCGGCAGGACAGCTCGGAGGACGATCCGCGGCGCGGCGGCCAGCCCCGCCGTCTCCGCCGGGCGGAACGGGGCCTCCTCGTCCACGAGCGAGATCCCCGCGGCCCGCAGCGTCCCTTCGAGCTGGACCCGCGTCGCCTGCATGGGCGCGCTCACCGACGGTGCGGGCGTCTCGCCGGTGGGCGCCGGTGGCGGCGCGAGCCCCGCGCCCCAGCAGCCCGCGAGGAGCAGGGCGGACGCGAGCGCGAGCCCTGCCGCACCGACGGTCCCGCGCGAGGCGCGCCTCCCGCGGCTCACCCGGGGGGCCAGGCGAGGTCGCGGCCGCCGAGGAGGTGGAAGTGAAGGTGGTCCACCGACTGGCCGGCGGCGCGGCCGTGGTTGGCGACGATCCGGTAGCCCTCGGCCTCGATCCCTTCGTCGCGGGCGATCTCCGCGGCGACGGCGAAGATCCGGCCAAGCAGGGCGGCGTCGCCGTCGGTCAGGTCCGCCAGCGACGCGACGTGGCGGCGCGGCATGACCAGCACATGCGTGGGCGCCTGGGGGGCGATGTCGCGGATCGCGAGGACCTGGTCGTCCTCCCGGACCTTCGTGGAGGGGATCCCGCCGGCCACGATCCGGCAGAAGAGACACGTCTCGGTCATGGTCATCCTCGACGCTGGGTGAGCCGCGGGGACCGCGTCATCGTGCCGCATCCGCCGCCGGCGCGCAGCGGACCGGGTGCGCTGCTGCCGTCGCCCGGTCCCGGGCAGCGGCGAGCCCGGTCGCTGGCCGCCGCGAGCCCGGTCGCGGGCCGCCGCGAGCCTGTCGGGGCCCGCGTCACCACAGCTGCGGCTTGGAGCTCATGAGGAACGCGATGAGGCCCACGGCGGCCGCCATCGCGTACGAGACGTACCGCTGCCGGCGCGCGCGATCGCGCCAGCGCCGGTCCGCGGCCTCCGCCTCCGGCCCGGTCTGGGGCCCGGACCGGTCGATCAGGCGGCGCAGGTTCGGCCGCTGGATGACGTATGCCACGACGAGGACGATCGCGTAGACCGACAGAGCGGCGAGGAGCCACGGCTGCTCGAGCATCCGCTCCCCGAGCACGACCAGCATCGCGATCCCGGTCGCGGCGAGGCCCGCCCCGATGATCACGGTCCCGTTGCTCTGCAGCCAGAGGAGGCCGCGGACCGTCCGGCCGTTCGCCTCGGCCCGGCGGCGGCCGCGGAGCGTGAACGGCAGGACGAGGCTGGGGATGAGGAGCGAGATGGCGAGCAGGACGTGCGTCGCGAGGATCACGGGGAAGAGCTGCGCGAGGCCGGTCATCGGGCGCTCCGATGCGCCTCCGGCCGCGTGATGTCCAGCGCGACCCAGTCGCCCTCGGACGCGCGGTCCACCACCTCGAGCCCGACGTCGGCGAAGGCCGTGCGCACCTCGCCCTCCCGGTCCACGAAGATCCCGGAGGCCAGCAGGCGGCCGCCGGGCCGCACGGCGGCGGCGAGGCCCGGTCCGAGCGCCACGAGGACACCGGCGATGAGGTTGGCGAGCACGAGATCGAACGGCCCACCGGCGGCCGGCAGGCTCCCCTGCCGGGCGCGGACCCGCCGCGCGACGTGGTTGCGACGGGCGTTCGCGACGGTCGCCTCGACGGCGATCGGGTCCGTGTCGACGCCCACGACGCGTGCCGCGCCCAGCCGGGCGGCCACGATCCCCAGGATCCCGGACCCGCAGCCCACGTCGAGGACCCGCGCCGGGCCCCCCGCGTCCCCGCCGCCACGGACGAGCCCCGCGTCGGCCCACCGCTCGAGGCCGGCGACGCACAGGCGGGTGGTGGGATGCAGGCCGGTCCCGAACGCCATCCCGGGGTCCAGGGCGACGACCGTCTCGCCCGGCCCGGCCCGGTGACGGCGCCACGACGGACGGATCACGATGCCGTGCCCGATCCGCATGACGCCGATGTGGCGCTTCCAGGCCTCGGCCCAGTCGGACTCGAGGACGACCCGGACCTCCACGTCGCCGATCGGCCGGAGGCCGAACGCCTGCAGGTGCCCCAGGTCGTCGCGGACGCGGCGGACGGCGGCCCGAGCGGCGGTCCGATCGCGCGCGGGGAGGTGCGCCCGGACGACAGCCGGCCGCGTGGGGTCCACGCGGGCACCGAGCCCCTCGTCCACGAGCTCGAACGCAGGCTCCACGCTCGTGCCGGCCGGCGCCACCCGGGAGAGGATCTCGCTGACGGCCTCGACGGCCTCCGGGTCCGCCACGACCGACAGCTCCAGCCATGCGCCGTCGGCGGAGGTCCCGTCGGCGAGCGCCGCGAAGGGGTCGGGGTCCGGGTCGCGCGCCGCCACCGCGGCGCCGGGGCGTGGCATCTAGCCCAGGGCGTCCTTCAGCCGGTCGATGATCCCGCCGGCCGCCCCACCCTTGCCCACGGGCTCGCCTGCCTCCGCCGCGAACTCCTCGAGCAGCTCGCGCTGGCGCGGGGTCATCTTCGTCGGGATCCGGACGTCCACCAGGACGTGAAGGTCGCCGCGCGCCCCGGGTCGCCGCAGGTGGGGCGCGCCCTTCCCGCGAAGCCGGATGGTGGACCCCGGCTGGGTGCCGGGCTTGACGTCGATCTCCTCCTCGCCGTCCACGGTGGGGATGCGCACCCGCGTCCCCAGCGCCGCCTGGGCGATCGAGAGCCCGAGCTCGTAGTAGAGCTCGGTCCCCTCGCGTCGCAGGGTCCGGTGCGGCGCAACGTTCACCGCGACGTAGAGGCTCCCTGCGGGCCCTCCGCGCGGGCCCACTTCGCCTTCGCCCGACAGGCGCACCTGGTGGCCGTCGTCGATGCCCGCCGGGATCGTCACCCGCAGGCGCTTGTCGCGCTGGGTGCGCCCCTCGCCGCGGCATGCCTCGCACGGGTCCTCCACCACCCGACCTTCGCCGCGGCAGCGTGGGCAGGTCGTGACGTTGATCATCTGGCCGAGCATCGTGTCCCGGACGGTCCGCACCTCGCCGCGCCCGCTGCACTGCGGACAGGTGACGGGCGTGGCGCCGGCCTTCGCACCCGAGCCGCCGCACGTCGCACAGCGGTCGAGCACCGGGAACTCGATCTCCTTCTCCGTGCCCCGGATCGCCTCCTCGAAGGTGATGCGCAGGTCGTATCGGAGGTCCGACCCGGCCGCAGGGCGCCCGCGCCTGGGTCCTGCGCCAGCGCGCCCGCCGAAGAACGCGTCGAAGATGTCCCCGAAGTCGGCGAACCCGGGGAACCCGCCCGCGCCCGCCGCGCCGCCCAGCCCGGCCTCGCCGAAGGTGTCGTACGTCCGCCGCCGCTCGGGATCGGAGAGCACCTGGTAGGCCTCGTTGATCTCCTTGAAGCGCGCGTCCGCGTCCGGGTCGGAGCTGACGTCCGGGTGCCACTGCTGGGCGAGCTTGCGGAAGGCGCGCTTGATCTCGGCGTCCGTCGCCGTGCGCTCGACGCCGAGGATCCGGTAGAGGTCCCGCTGCTGCGTGGTCATGGGCGGGTGAAGTCTACGGGAGCGCGCCCGAGCGGTCAGGCGGGCCGTCCGTCCGGGCCGCGGCGATGGTCTGCCGCGATACGATGGTCGCGTCCTCGGAGGGAACGATCATCGCTCGCACCCGTCGCCACGCAGCAAGCGCGGCCATGGCCGCGGTCCTCGCCGTGCTCGTCGTCGCCGCGTCGTCCGCGGTCGTGGCGGCCGACGGGACGGCCCGGGTCCTGCGCCACGGCCCGCGCGCCGACAAGGTTGTCGCCCTCACGTTCGACGACGGCTGGGGCCGGGCCGCCAACGAGCGGATCCTGCGGATCCTCGTCGCGGAGAAGGTGCCCGCGACGTTCTTCCCGTACGCCCTGGCGGTCCGGGGGGATCCGTCCTTCTGGCGCCGGGTGGCACGCGCCGGGTTCCCGATCGCGAACCACAGCTACTCGCATCCCGACATGACCCGGCTGTCGCGGCACGAGATCGAATGGCAGATCGCCGCGTCGAAGCGACTGGTCGAGTCGATCACGGGCGTCCCGATGGTCCGGGTCTTCCGGCCGCCATACGGCCGGTACGACGCCCGGGTGCTCGCCGGCGCGGCCGCACAGGGGTTCGGGACGGTGCTCCTCTGGGACGCGTCCGCCGGGGACTCGGGCGCCGGGCCGAGCGTGGCGGGCGTGCTCCGCGGCGCGTCTGCCGGGAAGAACGGGTCCGTCGTGCTCCTCCCCGCGGGCCCAGCGGTGACGCCGCGCGCGCTCGAGGCCGTCATCCGCGGCTACAGGGCGCGCGGCTTCCGGTTCGTCACCGTCCCGGAGCTGCTCGGCGAGACCGCCGCGCCGTGGCCGACGGCGTCACCTCCACCCTGGCCGACCGCGTCGGCGACGCCCTGGCCGGCCGGGACTCTGCCGCCGGAGCCGGCGGGCGGCCCCGGGCCGACGGCCACGCCTCCGCCCGCCAAGGGTGGCGCCGCCGGCGCCGCGGTGATCCTCCACGGGCGCGAGCTCCCGCTCACGTCGCTGCTGCGCCGACCGCACGCTCCATCCCCGCGCACCTCCTCGATCGCCTCCTGACCAGCCTGTCCCGGACGCTCGAGGGCGGGGGTTCAGCCGCCAGCCGCGGACGCTCGAGGGCCCGGTGGGCGCCGCCCGCCGGGCCCTCGAGCCACGTGCTCGTCGTGCGGGTACGGACCCGCGCGGACTCAGACCTCCTTGAACTCGCCCTCCACGGTCTCGTCCTCCGCGCCGCCCTGTCCGGGCGTCTCGTCGGACGACGGGCCGGCGTCGGCGCTGGCCGCGGACGCCGCCTCGTACGCCGCCGTCGAGACCTTCTGCATCAGCTCGGCGAGCTCGGTGCCGCGCGACTTGACGGCCTCGATGTCGTCGCCCTTGAGGGCCGCGCGGACGTCGGAGACCTTCGACTCCACCGCGTAGCGGTCCTCGGAGCTGACCTTGTCGCCGAGGTCCTTGAGGACCCGCTCGGCCTGGAACGTGAGCGCCTCGGTCTGGTTGCGGACCTCGACCTCCTCGCGGTGCTTCGCGTCCTCGGCCGCATGCTCCTCGGCCTCGTGCACCATCCGGTCCACGTCCTTCTTGTCGAGCATCGACGACCCGGTGATCCGGACCTGCTGCTCCTTGCCCGTCGCCCGGTCCTTGGCCTTCACCTCGAGGATCCCGTTGGCGTCGATGTCGAAGCCGACCTCGATCTGCGGGATGCCGCGCGGAGCGGGCGGGATGCCGTCGAGGATGAACTTCCCGAGGGTCTTGTTGTCCTTCGCGAAGTCGCGCTCGCCCTGGAGGACGTGGATCTCGACGGACGGCTGGTTGTCCGACGCCGTGGAGAAGACCTGGCTCTTGCTCGTCGGGATCGTGGTGTTGCGCTCGATGAGGCGCGTCATGACGCCGCCGAGCGTCTCGATGCCCAGCGAGAGCGGGGTGACATCGAGGAGGAGGACGTCCTTGACGTCGCCGGCGAGGACACCGGCCTGGATCGCGGCCCCGATGGCCACGACCTCGTCCGGGTTGACGCCCTTGCTCGGCTCCTTGCCGCCGAACATCTTCTTGACGGCCTCGACGACCGCCGGCATGCGGGTCATCCCGCCGACGAGGACGACCTCGTCGATCTGGGAGGCCTTCAGGCCCGCGTCCTTCAGGGCCTGCTCGACCGGGCCGCGCGTCTTTTCGACGAGATCGCCGACGAGGTCCTCGAGCTTGGCGCGCGAGAGCGAGACCACGAGGTGCTTGGGCCCCGTCTGGTCGGCCGTGATGTACGGCAGGTTGACTTCGGTCTGCTGGACGGTCGACAGCTCGATCTTCGCCTTCTCGGCCGCCTCCTTGAGGCGCTGGAGGGCCTGCGCGTCGCTCCGCAGGTCGATCCCCTCCTGCTTCTTGAACTCCGCCAGCAGCCAGTCGATGACGCGCTGGTCGAAGTCGTCGCCGCCGAGGTGGGTGTCGCCGTTGGTGCTCTTGACCTCGAAGACGCCGTCGCCCAGCTCCAGGATGCTGATGTCGAAGGTGCCGCCACCGAGGTCGTAGACGGCGATCTTCTCGTCGTGCTTCTTGTCGAGCCCGTAGGCCAGGGACGACGCGGTGGGCTCGTTGATGATCCGCTTGACATCCAGGCCGGCGATACGGCCGGCGTCCTTCGTGGCCTGGCGCTGCGTGTCGTCGAAGTAGGCCGGGACGGTGATCACCGCCTCGGTCACCTTCTCGCCGAGGTAGGCCTCCGCGTCCGTCCGGAGCTTCTGGAGGATCATCGCGCTGATCTCGGGCGGGGTGTACGACCGCCCGTCGTCGAGCACGACCCTCACGCCGTCGCTCTTGTCGTCCTTGGCCACGGTGTAGCCGACGAGCCCCTTGCTCCGCTGGACCTCCGGGTCGTCCCAGCGGCGGCCCATGAAGCGCTTGATGGAGTAGATGGTGTTCGCGGGGTTCGTGACCGCCTGGCGCTTCGCGAGCTGCCCGACGAGCCGCTCGCCCGACTTGGTGAACCCGACGACCGACGGCACGGTCCGCCCGCCCTCTGCCGAGGCGATGACCTTGGGCTCTCCGCCCTCCATCACCGCGACGACCGAGTTCGTCGTCCCGAGGTCGATCCCGATGACCTTGCCCATGCGTTCCTCTCTCGTGTTCGAATCTCGAAGTGGTGTGTGTCGGGTGATGTGTCAGGTGGCGCCGCGGCGGCCCGCCGGGGCGCTTCGTGGACGTCGCCGCGCGGTGCGGAGCATCAGGCGCTCCCCGCCCCGGCCGAGCCGTCGGAGACGCCGACCATCGAGGGCCGCAGCACGCGGTCGCCGACCAGGTAGCCGCGGCGGATCTCGGCGACGACCTCGCCCTCGGGCCGGCCGGATCCCGGCACGGAGGCGACGGCCTCGTGGAGCGCCGGGTCGAACGGCCTGCCGAGGGCTTCGATGGCGACCACGCCCTGCGACTCGAGTGCGGCCCGGAGCTTCCGGTCGATCGCCGCGATCCCCTCCACCCACGGATCGGCTGCCAGCTCGGCCGGAACGTGCTCGATGGAGCGGTCGAAGTCGTCCGCGAGGTCCACGAACCGCAGCAGGAGCCGGTCGGCGGCCGCGAGCCGCGCCTGGGCGATCTCCTCGTCGGTCCGGCGCTTGAGGTTCTGGTAGTCGGCGAGCGCCCGCTGGCGGCCGGCGAGGTGGTCGTCCGCCAGCGCCCGAAGCTCGGCGTTCTCCGCCTTCAGGGCATCGATCTCCGCCAGCAGGTGCGACGGGCTCGTGTCGAGCTCCGCGATGCGCTCCTCGGCGCGCGTCTTCTTCTCGTGCGTCATGGGTGGTCGTCCATCCGGTGGGTGAGGCGGGCAGGTCGCCCGCAGGTCATGCGTACAGGGTGTCCACGAGCTCGTTCATCAGGCTGCCCACGAACCGGACGGTCCCGATCGCGTGGCCGTAGCGCATCCGCGTGGGCCCCAGGACGCCGACGACGCCGACGGCGCGCCCGGCCCGGCCGTAGGGCATGAGCACGAGCGCCACGTCGGACATGGCGTCCACCCGGTTCTCGCGCCCGATGAAGACCTGGACGCGCTCGTCGCGGGTGACGGCCTCGAAGAGCTCGGCGAGGTAGGCCCGGTTCTCCAGCGCCTCGAAGACCCGCCGGAGCTTGTCCGACTGGGCGAACTCCGGGGCGGCCATCACGTTGAGAAGGCCGTCGCTGAAGACCTCGGCGATCGCCGCGGCATCCGAGTCCCGCAGGAGCCGGACGGCCTGCTCGCCGAAGAGGCGGACCACGTCCTCCTCCGGGTCGCCGGCGGGGAGTCGGGCGAGGCGTCGCTCCAGCTCCGCGGCGGTCCGGCCCGCCGCGAGGGCGTCGAGCTTCGACGCCGCCGTCGCCAGCCGCTCCTCCCGCACGCCCTCGCCCACGGAGACGAGCACCTGCCGGATCGTCCCGTCGTGCAGGACGAGGATGAGGCTGGCGAGGTGCTCCGCGATCGAGACCAGGTCGACGCGGCGGATGCGGGCAGTGCGCGTCTTGGCGGGGGTCGCGAGCCCTGCGGCATGTGTCGCGGACGCGATCGTGGTGGCCGCGAGCCGGAACCACTGCTGGTTGGCATGCTCCAGCTGGCCGAACTGGTGGCGGATGAGGAGCTGGTCCACCGGCGGCAGCGGGACCGCGTCGATGATCGCCTCGACGTAGTAGCGGTACCCGGCATCGGTGGGGATCCGACCGGCGGAGGTGTGCGGGTGCGTCAGGAAGCCGGCCGCCTCGAGCTCGGCGAGGATGTTGCGGACCGTGGCACTGCTGACGCCGAGCGGGTAGCGCTCGACGAGCGTCTGCGACCCGACCGGGCTGGCGGTCGCGACGTACTCCTCGATGACCGCACGCAGCAGGCTCTGCTGGCGGGCGTCGAGCGGGCCGATGGTGCGGTGGATCCTGCGAGCCACTCCCTGCGTCAAGCTCCTTCCGGACGTTAGCACTCTCATGGTCAGAGTGCTAACGGTCTGCGGGCATCGTAGCAGTCGATGACGGCGAGTGTCAACGGACCGGAGAGGGCGGCGCGGCCTGCCGTCCTGGGGCCGGCGGAGACCCCCTTGACATGGGCCGGACGCGCGGCATCATCGCGGGGTCGCGTCCCGCCCCGGGACGCCTGCTGGAGGCCCGGGGGATCCCATGTCCCGTCTGCGTTCCCGTCTCCGCCCGCTCGCTGTCGCCGTCGGTGCATTCGTGCTCGTCGCGTTCGCGGCGGGCGGCACGTTCGCCGCCAGCAACCCGCCCACGCTGTACGCCTGTTACGACGTGTACGGCAACGTGCGGATGAGCGACGTCGCCCAATGCAAGCTGCCGGGTGGCGGACGGCTCGTCTCGTTCAACACGGTCGGTCCGACGGGTCCGACCGGGCCTGCCGGGCCGACCGGCGCGACGGGGCCCACGGGACCCATGGGGCCGAAGGGCGACACCGGGGCCAGCGGCGCGCCTGCCGTCTGGTTCAAGTACGTCGATCGAGCCGACACGCCCCAGAGCAGCTGGGTGGAGATCGCGTCACTGAGCCTGCCGGCCGGCCGGTACTACGTCAGTGTCAGCGCGACGGCAGCGGACGACATCGGCGGGAACGACGACGTGGCGATGTCGTGCACCCTGGAGCAGTCGAGCCCCGCGATGTCGATCGCGTACGGCGACGTCAACACGACGACGGACACGAGCTACATCATCACCACCAAGGCGATGATCAGCCTGACGGCGAGCCCGACGCTGGCGTCCGCCGGCACCGTCTCGTTCGGATGCACCGACCACGCCGCGTCCGACCATGTCGAGGACGTGATGCTCACGGCGATGCAGGTGGGGACGATCACCCCGCAGTAGGGCCGTGGCTCGTCGGGTCGGACGTCCGGCAGGGGCGCCCGACTCGGACCTCGGGCCCCGGGCATCGCCCGTCACACGATCCGCGCGAAGACCTCGTTGGAGAGGAGGGCGCCGCGCCGGGTGAGCCGGAGGCGGCGGTCGCTCCCGCGCTCCACGAGGCCGTGCGCCAGCCCCCACGCGAGGGCGCTCGCGGCCGGCTCGCCGGGCTCGGCCGCGGCCGCCGGCACTCCCCGGTCCGTGCGCAGGCCGAGGACGATCTCCTCGGCCGTCGCGGTGGCATCGTCGAGCTCCTCCATGCCGCCCGGCGGGAGGACCGGCGCGGGGTGACGGCGGGGGCCTGGCCCCGGGCCGCTCGACGGCGTGAGAGCGGCGAGGTAGCCGGCGAGCGACGCCGCGTTCCAGCGCCGGACCCGGCCGTCGAACGCGTGCGCCCCGGTCCCGACCGCCTCGTACGGACGGCGCTCCCAGTACGCGAGGTTGTGGCGGCTCTCGTGGCCGGGCCGCGCCCAATTGCTGATCTCGTAGTGGCGGAGGCCGGCGGCCTGGAGGACGTCGCACGCGCGGTCGTACGCTGCCGCGGCTCGGTCCTCGTCCTGCTCCGCCCTCGCGCGCTCGCGCCACCGGCGTCCCCCCGGCGTGGTCGGCAGGTGGTCGCCGGCCGGCCCCGTCAGGCCCTCGGCGCCCGGGTCGTCGAGGGTGAGAGCGTAGAGGGAGAGGTGGTCGGGTGCGAGGTCGAGCGCGGCCGCGAGCGTCGCGTCCCAGCTCGCCGCGGTCTGCCCCGGCACGTCGTAGAGGAGGTCAAGGGAGACCGAGCCGATCCCCGCGGCCCGTGCCTCGGCCACGGTGGCCCCCACGTCCCCGGGCGCATGGCGGCGCCCGAGCCGGCGGAGCTCGGACGGGACGAGGCTCTGCGCGCCGATCGACAGGCGCGTGACGCCCGCCGCGACGAAGCCCGCGAGGTCCCCGCGCTCGTCCGGCCCCGGGTTGGCCTCCAGAGTGACCTCCGCGCCGGGCGCCAGGCCGAATCGGGCACGGATGCGGCCGAGGATCGCCGCGACCGCCCCTGCCGACAGCAGCGAGGGCGTCCCGCCGCCGAGGTAGACCGTGGCGAGCGGCTGGCGACGGCCCTCCGCCGCGCCTTCCGGCGGCCCCCACCGCGCGTCCAGCGCATCGGCGCGCAGGTCGACCTCGGCGAGCAGCGCGGCCACGTACGCGTCCACGCGCGCCCGCGGCCCACGTGCGGCCGCCCCGGCGTTCACCACGAAGTCGCAGTACGGACACAGCGAGACGCAGAACGGGATGTGCGCGTACAGCGCGACGGGCGGCGCGGCCCTCTGCATCACGGCAGCGAGGCGTCGGAGTCGTCCATCCCCCCGTCGGAGACCAGCTCGTCGAGGCGCGACGTCGCGGGACCGGGAGGTGCCACCGGGCCGGGCGGGACGGACGCGGGCCCCGCCGGCGTCGGGCCCATCGGGCCCGCGGCGGAGGGCGGCCCCGGCGCGGCGGCGGTCGGCGCGGCGGCTGGCGCGGTCGCGGGAGCGACGCCCGCGACCGACCACGGCCGTGCCACGAGCCCGGGATCCACCCCGATCTCCTCGGGGATGGCGTCGTCGCCGAACTCCCAGTCCTCCGGCCCCTCGTCGTCGGCGACGACCACGATCGGCGCTGCGTCCGCCGACCCCGTGGCGAGGACGATCGCCAGCCGCGTCACGGCATCCGCGATGAACGCAGCTGCGATCCCGCCGGTGAGGACCGTGAGCCAGCCGCCGACGAGGCCGATCGCCAGGTCGACGAGCACCAGGTACCAATCGCCGCCGCCGCGGCCCACGCGCGTGGCGAGGACGTACGCGAGCGCCTGGATGAGCACGGCCCAGAGCGGCTCGACGCCCAGCACGAGCAGCAGGCCCAGGACGATGCCGCGGAAGGTCGCCTCGTCCACGAAAGCCGTCCCCAGGGCGTTGACGAGGCCGTCCGGCACGTCCCTCGGGGCAGGCGGACGCAGCCCGCCGCAGCGGAGATAGGCGATCGCGACGGCCTGGGCGATCCCGATCGCGCCCGCGCCGAAGCCCAGCAGGAGGGTGGTGGCCCCGTCCGGCGGCAGGAGGCCGAGCGCGTCCCTGTCGCCGGGATAGATCACGTAGACGGCGATGACGAGGACGATCCCCGCCGCGTACCACGCGAGCCTGACGAGGACCGACGGTTTGTCGCCGTACGCGTCCGGGACGTCGTACTCACCGACGCCGAACCGCCGGGAGTCGAGGCGGAGCAGGACGAGGATCAGGACGAGCCCGAGCGCGACGAGGACCCTGAGCTGCTCCTCCATGCCGCGCAAACTAGCACGCGGCCCTCACCCGGTGATGCCCCTGCCCGCAGCGGGGACGGCCGCGCCCGGCGCTGGGCGCGGGCGAGCATCCGCGCCAGCGCGGAGCCACGGAGGTCGGGGGTCGCCGGCCGACCGGACCCGCCCGGCCGCCCGCGCGTCGAGCGCCGGGCCCGCCGACCGCCCGGTTCGGCGCCGCCCTACTCCTCCCCCATCGCGAGGACCGCGAGGAAGGCCTCCTGCGGGATCTCGACCGAGCCGACCCGCTTCATCCGCTGCTTGCCTTCCTTCTGCTTCTCGAGGAGCTTGCGCTTGCGCGTGATGTCGCCGCCGTAGCACTTCGCGAGGACGTTCTTGCGCATCGCGCGGACCGTCTCGCGCGCCACGACCTGGCTCCCGATCGCCGCCTGGATCGGCACCTCGAACATCTGGCGCGGGATCAGCTCCTTGAGCTTCGCGGCCAGCCTGCGGCCGATCGCCTGCGCCTCCTCGCGGTGGACGATCATCGACAGCGCGTCCACCGGCTCCCCGTTCACGAGCACGTCGAGCTTCACGAGGCGCGCCGGCCGGTAGCCGATCTCCTCGTAGTCCATCGAGGCGTACCCCTGCGTCCGGCTCTTCAGCTGGTCGAAGTAGTCCACGATCAGCTCGGCCAGGGGGATCTCGAACTTCATGAGCACCCGTGTGGGATCCAGGTACTCCATCGACAGGAACGTCCCGCGCCGGATCCGCGTGAGGTCCATGACGGTCCCGATGTACGCCGCGGGCGTCACGACCGAGAGCGCGACCCAGGGCTCCTCGATCTCCTCGATCTCCCCGGCCGTCGGGAAGAGCGACGGGTTGTCCACGACGAGGACGTCGTCGCGGTGCATGAGCTTCACGCGGTACTCGACCGAGGGGGCCGACGCGATGAGGTCGAGCGCGAACTCGCGCTCGAGGCGCTCCTGCACGATCTCCATGTGGAGCAGCCCGAGGAAGCCGCACCGGAAGCCGAACCCGAGCGCGACGGAGCTCTCGGGCTCGAAGCTGAAGCTCGCGTCGTTGAGGTGGAGCTTCTCCAGCGCATCGCGCAGAAGCGGGTAGTCCTCGCCGCTGATCGGGTAGATGCCGGCGAACACGAGGCTCTTCGCCGCCTGGTAGCCGGGGAGCGGGGCGGAAGCGGGATGGGCGGCGCCGGTGACCGTGTCGCCGACCTGCGCGTCGCGGACGCTCTTGAGGCCGGACGCGATGTAGCCGACCTCGCCGGCGACGAGCTCCTTCACCGGCACGAGCTGCGGCCGGAAGACGCCCATCTCGAGGGGCGTGAACTCGGCGCCCGACGCCATGAGCCGAAGGGCGTCGTGCGAGCGGAGCCGGCCCTCCTCCAGGCGCACGTACGTGACGACGCCCTTGTACGGGTCGTAGTAGCTGTCGAACACGAGCGCCCGGAGCGGGGCCCGCGGATCTCCCTTCGGCGGCGGGATCCTCGCGACCACGGCCTCGAGGATCTCCTCGATCCCGATGCCCTCCTTCGCCGACGCGAGGACGACCTCCTCGCGGGGGATCGCGAGGACGTTCTCCAGCTCCTCGATCACGACGTCCGGCTGCGCGGAGGGCAGGTCGATCTTGTTGACGACCGGGATGATCGTCAGGTCCAGCTTCATCGCGAGGAAGACGTTGGCGAGCGTCTGCGCCTCGATCCCCTGCGCCGCGTCCACGACGAGGATCGCGTCCTCGCACGCCTGAAGGGATCGGCTGACCTCGTAGGTGAAGTCGACGTGACCGGGCGTGTCGATGAGGTTCAGGCCGTACGTCAGCCCATCCGAGGCCGTGTACTCCAGGCGGACGGCTCGCGCCTTGATCGTGATCCCCTTCTCGCGCTCGAGGTCCATCGAATCGAGGACCTGGCTCGTCATCTGGCGCGGATCGATCGTGTGCGTGACCTCGAGGAGCCGGTCCGCGAGGGTGGACTTGCCGTGATCGATGTGCGCGATGATCGAGAAGTTGCGCAGGCGCTCCTGGGGGGTCGTCACGATGCCGGAGTGTAGCCCGTCGGCGCCGGCGGGCACCGGGTCCGAGCCGCGCGGCCGCCGGGTCCGACGCTCTGCCGTCCGCGGCCCGCGGCCGTCTCGAGCGATACCGTAGGCGGCGGATGCGACTCTCGGCCCTCCTCGACCCGGCGATCCTGCCCGCGTACGTCTCGAGCGGCGCGCGCATCGCTCGCCGCGCGTTGCGCGGCCACGTGCGCCACGCCGGCTCCACGGAGGAGATCGTCGGGGCGGTCCTGGAGCGGTGCTGGGACGGCGACCGGTACGCCGCGTCGGGCGGCCAGTTCCGCCAGTTCTGGGCGCGCGACTTCGGGTTCTCCGCGCCGGCGCTGATGCGACTCGGCCACGGCGACCGGGTGGACGCGTCGCTCGACTGGGCCCTGTCCGCCTGGGGTCGCGCCGGCCGGATCACCACGACGATCTTCCCGGGCCGGCGCCCGGCGGACGTCTGGGACTACGGGGTGGACTCGCTCCCCCTGGTCCTCCGGGCGCTGCGGGCGGCGCCGTCCGGCGAGCGGCTGGTGTCCGTGCACGCTGCCCTGCTGGCGACGGAGGTGCGTCGGTTCGGGTCGGTCGTCGTGGACCCCGCCTCCGGGCTGGTCGGGACGGGCCGCCGCCTCTCCACGCACCGCGACACGGTCGCGACCGCCTGCAACGCGTACGCGAACGCGATGGTGGCGTCCCTGGAGCGCGACCTCCGCGAGACCGGCTGGTTCCCGGCGCCCTTCGCACGGGGGTCCGCGGACCGGCTCGTAGCGGCGTTCTGGCGCGGCGACCACTTCGCCGAGGGCCCGCGCGGCGGCGTCGACGCCGACCTGGTGACGGGCGACGCGAACGTGGTGCCGTTCTGGCTCGGGGTGGTCCCCGACGATCTGGGCGCGGCGGCCATGCTCGCCGCGATCGAGGCGGCCGGGCTCGCCGACCCGCTGCCTCTGCGGTACAGCGCCGCTCCGTCGCGGGACGCGGACCGGGTCCAGCGTGTCTTCGTGCCCGACTACCAGGGGACCGCGATCTGGACGTCGCTCGGGGCGATGGCGATCGAGATCTCGCTGCGCGTGGACCCGGACCGCGGCGCCCGATGGCTGCGCGGGCACCTCGACGTCGTCGAGCGGGACGGGACGGTGTGGGAGGTGCTCGATCGGAGCCTCATGCCGTACCGCGGACGCGTCGGGCTGTGGCGGGCCGACGAGGCCATGCTCTGGGGAGCGCTCCTGCTGGACCTCGCGCGGCGCGACCCTGGCCGCGGGCGGGCCGGCCCGCCCGACCCGACGGATGATGGGCCCGCACAGGGACGCCCCATGGCCTGAGCAGGGATGGCCTGTCGCCCGGGCACGGTCCCGCCTGTGACCCGGGCGCGGATCGGTCTGATACACTCTGCGTTCGCGCCACGCGGCGTCCTCTCCCGCGCAGGCGACCGGTATCCGCACTCCACGCGCGTCCGCACCTGCGCGGTCGCCCACCGACAGACATCGCACGAGGAACGCACACCGTGGCCCATTCGCCCCGAGGCTGGACCGGCGCCCGGACGCCGTCCGCGCAGAAGCGGGTCCGCACGGCCGAGCGCCGGCGGGACATCAACCAGCCGCGCAAGAGCGCCGCCAAGACGCTCGTCACCAAGGCCCTGCGGGTCGCCATCGGGCAGGCCGAGGGCGATCCGAACGAGCAGCTCGCCGAGGCCATCAGCGCGCTCGACCGCGCGGCCAAGGCCGGCGCCATCCACCCGAACGCGGCCGCGCGTCGAAAGTCGCGGCTCACCCGCAAGGTGAACGCCGCGCTCGGCGGCGTCCACGTCCAGACCGGCAAGGTGCAGAAGGCGACCGGCAAGGCCGCCGCCGCCAAGGCCGCCAAGGCCCGGGTGGCCGCGTCCAAGGCCGCCAAGGCCAAGGCGCCGCAGACGGCCGCCGGCAAGGCCCGCGCCGCCCTCACCAAGGCCGGCCGCACCGAGACGGCGAAGGCCGCGCCGTCCGCGACCGCGGCCGCGGCCCCGACCACGACCGCCGCCAGGACGACCAAGGCCGCCGCGACGAAGACCACCGCGTCCAAGTCGACGGCAGCCAAGACGACGGCCGCGAAGGCACCCGCGAAGGCGGCCGCCACGAAGACCACCGCGTCCAAGACGGCTGCCGCGAAGACGGCCGCCGCCAAGGCGCCCGCCGCGCGCACGGCCAAGGCGCCCGCCAAGCCGAAGAAGCCGGCCGAGCCGGCCTCCTGACGATCCGGCGCGGCGCATCGCGCCGCAGCCACTCGGCGGGAGCGCCCGCCGCAGCCACGACACGAGGCCCGGGTCGCGAGACCCGGGCCTCGTCGCGTCGTGTCCGTGCCGCCGCGCCCACGGCCGTCGCCCGCGCCCGGCGGGCCGGCCTCGGCGCGGGTCAGTCGATGCGGGCGCCCTGGCGGCGGAGCTCGGCGCGGACCTGGTCCACGTCGACGTCGGCGAAGTCCCGGCCCGTCCGGAGCGAGACCGCCGCTGCCGCGCCCGCCCCCTGGCCGGAGACCGCGCAGCACATCATGCTGCGGACGGCCGCGTGCGAGATCCGGTCGCCACCGATCGAGCGGCCTGCCACGATCAGGTGCCCGACGCGCTTGGGCACGAGCGATCGGTACGGCACGTGGAAGTACCGGCCGGTCGTGGGCAGGATGAGGACGCCGTACCCGTCGATGAACTCGGGGAAGATCCCGATGGCGTCGCCGAAGCGCGCCTCTCCCCGGACGTCCGCCTCGGTGAGGTCGTAGAGGGCCTCGATCTTGCGGGTGTCGCGGATGCCCAGGGTCATCCCGAAGTTGCGAAGCTTGGCGTCCTCGCACCCGGGCATGTAGGCGCGCAGGGCGTCGATCGCGTGGATCGCCTGGCGCCTGCCCTCGATCTCGCCGCGGGTGAGGTCGTCCGCGTCCGTCCCGTCGATCTCGGCGAGATGGATGAGGTTCAGGTACGTGAGGTCGCCCTGGTCGGTGACCGTGCCCCACGTCCCCGCCATCGTGATGAGATTCGGGGGGATGAGCCCGTCGGCCACGGCCTGCTTGAACGGCTTGCGGAGGAACGGCGAGAAGAGGTCGTCCTCCTTCCCGTCGGTCACGATGTCCCACTCGAAGTTGCCCGCCCAGTCGCGGTACTTCTGCGGGTCGGCCTTGACGGTCTCGATGAACCGTCGCTTGTTCACCCCGGACATCGAGAACATGACCGACGCGGAGAGCATCGACTCCTTCGGGGTCTTGCGGTACGGGGCACCGGCCCGGGCCGCCACGTCCGCGTCACCCGTGGCGTCCACGACGCGGCGCGCGAGGATCGCCTCGCGGCCCGACTTGCTCTCGGTGATCACCCCGCGGATCACCCCGTCCTCGAGGATCGGCGCCACGCAGAGCCGGTGGAGCATCGGGCGGATGCCCGCCTCCTCCACCAGCACGTCGGCGACGAACTTGAACATCTCGGCGTCGAGCGCATAGCTGATCGACTGGGGCTCCGGGCTCGCGGCCCCCATCGCCTTGGCGCGCTCCTCGAGCTCGCGGCCGATCCCCTCGCTGTCGATGGTGGCCTCGTGGCGGTACCAGGCGAACCCCTCGACACCGACCTGGGTGATGTTCCCGCCGAAGCAGCCGTTCCGCTCGAGGATGGTGGTGTCGGCGCCGGCGCGGGCTGCGGCGAGCGCGGCGCCGAGGCCGCCGGGCCCGCTGCCGACGACGAGCACGTCGGTCTCCACGATGACATCGACGTCGCGCGCGGGCTCGGTGATGCGGGTCATGGGGTCTCCTGGAACGTGTCGCGGCGGGAGCGGCCGGCGGGAAGCGGACCCGGGGGGCGCCTGCTCCCGGGGTCCGCCGATCAGGTCGCCGCGGTGGCGAAGACCGGTGCAGGGACGACCGTGACCCGGACGGCCGTGCCGGGCGAGAGCGTCTCGACGTCCGTCGCGGGGACCTGGGCGACCGCGATCGCGCCGTCCGGGAGCCCGATCTGGACGCGTCCGAGCGACCCGAGGAAGCTCACCGCGAGCACGTGCGCCTGGGCGCCCTCCTCGGGTGCCACCTTGATGGCCTCGGGCCTCACGAGCGCGGTGACCGGGCCGGGCCCGGCGGACCCGGCGAGGAGAGGCACGCGCGTGCCGAGGATCTCGACGACCCCGTCGCCCGCGACCCCCTGCAGCCGGTTCGTCAACCCGACGAACTCGGCGACGAACGCGGTGGCGGGACGGTCGTAGAGCTCGGCGGGGCTGGCGATCTGCTCGAGGCGCCCGGCGGACATCACGCCCACCCGGTCGCCCAGCGCCAGCGCCTCCTCCTGGTCGTGCGTGACGAAGAGAGCGGTGGTGCCCACCGCGATCTGGATCCGCCGGATCTCCTCCCGGAGCTGCCGGCGGACCTTCGCGTCGAGCGCGGAGAGCGGCTCGTCGAGGAGGAGCACCTGCGGCTGGATGGCGAGGGCCCGGGCGAGCGCGACGCGCTGCTGCTGGCCGCCGGACATCTGATGGGGGTAGCGATTCGCGTACCCGCCCAGCCCCACGAGGTCGAGCGTCTCGGCCGCGCGCTTCCGCCGCTCGTCCTTGCCCACGCCGCGAAGCCGGAGCCCGTAAGCGACGTTGTCGCCGGCCGTCATGTTCGGGAACAGGCTGTATGCCTGGAAGACGATCCCCATGTTCCGCTTGTTCGACGGGACGTGGGTGACGTCCTTCCCGTCCACGAGGATCCGGCCCGCGTCCACCTCGTCGAGCCCGCCGAGCGCGCGCAGGGCGGTCGTCTTCCCGCAGCCGGAGGGCCCGAGGAGCGCGACCAGCTCGCCCGGGGCGATGTCGATCGAGAACCCATCGAGGGCGTGCACCGGTCCGTACCAGCGGTGGAGGTCCTGGAACTGGACGGCGACGCCGTGGCCCGCGGCAGCGGGAGCGGCGGTCGTGGCGGTCATGTCGCGGGCTCCTCCTCGACGCCGCGCCGGGAGCGCTCCCCGGCGCCGGGCGCGAATCGGGCGATGACGTACAGCAGGATGAAGGCGAAGACCAGGGCCGACAGCGAGACCGCGACCGAGACGTATGGATCGCGCTTGCCCAGCAGGTAGATGACCACCTGGAGCGTGCGGAACGACAGCAGCTGCGAGATCGTGAACTCACCGAGGACGAGCGCGACCGCGAGCACCGATGCGGACAGGATCCCGCCGCGGATGTTCGGGACGATCACCTGGAAGATCGTGCGCGGCCACCCGGCACCCAGGCTCCGCGCGGCGTCGGCGAGCGTGGCGACGTCCACCATCCGGATGCCGGAGTCGATCGCGCGGTAGGCATAGGGCAGCACCAGGATGATGTCGATGAACGCCAGCGTCAGCGGCGATCCGCCGAAGACGCCCAGGTGCCGCCCCATCCACTGGTACATCGGGGCGATGCCCACGACGATGACGATCGCCGGGATCGCGAGCGGCAGGAGGCACAGGAACTCGACGACGCGGCGCATCCGCGGGACCCGGATGACGGTCCAGACCATCGTGGGCACGAGCAGGACGAGCATGCCGACCACGGTGAGGACGGCGATCTCGAGCGAGGTCACGATCCCGTCGACCAGGTCGGGGTAGTCGAGGATGGCCTGGAAGTTCTGGAGGTTCCTGGCGCCGTAGTCGCCGCGCGACGAGAACTCGAGCATCGCGAACAGCGGCAGGATCAGGTAGCCGAAGATCAGCACGAGGATCGCGATCCGCGAGCCGAGCTGCAGGCGGGACCGGCGACGGCGACGGCCCTTGGGCGGTCGCGAGAGGAGCGCTCCGCCGTCGGGCGTGGCGGCGCCCAGGCCCATGCTCGTGCTGGGCCCGCTCATCGGACCCACCGGGAGGCGCGCTTCTGGATGAACGCGTACGCGGCCATCACCACCGAGACCACGATGATCATGCCGAGCGCGAGCGCCTTGCCGACGTTCTCCTGCCCGAGCACGACCTCGCTCTGGAACTGGTTCGCGATCTGGAGCGTGATCAGCGGGGCGCCCTGGCTGATGAGCGCAGCCGCCGTCGCATAGGCGGAGAACGCGTTGGTGAAGAGGAGCAGGAGCGCGCCGAGGAAGCTCGGCGCGAGGATCGGCCCGCCGACGTTCCGCCAGAACGCCCATGCGCCGCCGCCGAGGCTCGCCGACGCGTCGTACCACTCCTGGCGGAGGCCGTCGAGCGAGGGCAGGAAGACGATGAGCATGAGCGGGATCTGGAAGTACGTGTAGACCACCGCCAGGCCCGTGAGGCTGTACAGCCAGGACGGGTCGGGCAGGACGTCGAACTGGATGACGTCCTGGAAGAAGAGGGTCACGAGGCCGTTGAACCCGAAGGTGGCGAGGAATGCGAAGGCGAGCATGACGCCGCCGAACTGGGCGAGGACGCCGGATGCGGCGACGACCACCTGCCTGAGCTGGCCGTTCGGGTCACCGCGGGCCACCGCCCAGGCCAGGAGCGCCCCGAAGATGGCACCCGCGATCGCGGTCGTGAGCGCGAGCTGGATCGACTTGAGGAACGCGCTGACGAACGTGTCGTCCGTGAACATCCGGATGACGTTGTCGAGCGTGAGCCCGCCCTCGAGGGTCGTGAACGCGCCGACGGTGACGATGAGCGTCGGCAGGATCAGGAAGACCCCGACGTAGGCGTGGAACGGGATGAGCGCGATGTAGTTCCGCGCCCCGCGCAGGCGGCGGGAGCCGGCCCCGCGCGAGGCGGGGCCGGCTGCCTGCGTGCCGGGAGCGGACGCCGTGGCCTGTGCCATGGGTCGCCCTCCGGTCGGTCGATCGCGTCTACTGGATCGCGATGAACTTCCAGTTGTCGGTGAGGTAGGCCTTGGCCGCGTCGGTCTGGTCCAGCGTCAGCTGGACCGGGGCGGTCGTCGGCGGGTTGATCGCGGCGAGGGCGTCCTTGTCGGCCGTCCCGGCAGCCTGCATCGCCGCAAGCCGGACCGGCAGCGCGCCGCCCTTGAGCCACTCGTTCTGGCCGGCATCCGAGAAGAGGTACTCGGTCCAGCAGCGCGCGGCCGCCGGGTGCGCGGCGTCCTTGTTGATCGCGGCGTTGTAGAACGCGGCGACCGGCGGGGCGTCGGACGGGATGACGATCTTCCAGTCGATGCCCTTGGCCTTGAGATTGGCCACGTCGCCGATCTGGTTGTACGTCCAGTCGATGACGATCGGCGTCTGGCCGGAGGCGACGGTGGCCGGGGTCGGGTCGACCGGCAGGAGGTTCCCGCTCTCGGCGAGCTTCCGGAAGAAGTCGACGCCGGGGGCGATGTTGTCCGCCGAGCCCCCGTTGGCGAGCGCGGCGAGGAGCACGCCGTTGAGGCCGGCCGACGCCTTCAGCGGGTCGCCATTGAGGGCGACCTTGCCCTTGAACTCCGGCTTGGCGAGATCGGCGACGGTGGTGATGTCACCGAGCTTCGCGTCGTACGCGATCGCCGAGAACCCCGCGTAGTTGTTGATCCAGGTGCCGTTCGGGTCCTTGTTGGCGTCGGGGATGTCGCCCCACGTGACCGGCTGGTACGGCGCGTACAGGTCCGTGTTCGCGAGCATGACCGCGGTCCCGAGGTCGAGGACGTCGGGCTGGCGGCCGGTGCCGGCGAGGTTCTTGACGGCGTTGATCTCGTCCTGGCTGTTGGCGTCCGGGTTGTCGGAGACGACCTTGATGCCGTACTTCTTCGCGAACTCGTCGATGAGCACGCCGTAGTTCGCCCACGTGGGCGGCAGGGCGATGACGTTGAGCTGGCCCTCGGCCTGGGCGGCGGCACAGACGGCGTCCACGCCGCCCGCACCGGCGGAGGTGGCGGTCGCCCAGTCGACCTGGGCCGGGGCCTGCGACTCGGCCGGAGCCTGGGTCGCGGGGGCCTGCGTGGCGGGGGCCTGGGTGGCGGGGGCCTGTGACTCGGCCGGCGCCTGGGTCGCAGACGAGCTGCAAGCCGCGGCGACGACGGCGACTGCTGCGATGGCGACGAGGCCACGAGCTCTCATCCAGTGCACTGAGTGTCCTCCTCTGCGGATGTCCGACCGAGCGGCATGCGCCGTCCCGGCCCGATCGCCCGGCCGGCAGGACCGTCCCCGCGGTCCTCCGCTGTGGAGCCGGCCGGCTCCTCCAAGTGTGCGCTCCACGTCCGCTGGCCCGTGGGCCCTCCGACCCGAGCGGCACAGGCGGTGGAGTCACATGCGCCCAGTATCCGGGAACGGACGGCGTCGCGCACGGCCCGGACATGCGGCTGGCGGCCGGCGCTGGGACGCGCGTCCCGGGGCCGGCTCGTCCCCGGGGCCGGCCCGGCCATGCTCCGTGACCGCCGGCAGCGCGAGCCCTCCGCTCTTGCTGCCATGGTGCAACATGTGGTGCATCATCGCGACCCGGCGAGCCGAAAGGTAGCAGCGCCATCGTGCCGACGCAAGGCCGTTCCGACATCCCCGGACGCCCGTGAGCGACACCGTCCAGGCCGTCGAGCGGGCGCTCCGCATGCTCGAGGAGATCGCCGCGAGCCCCGCGCCCCCGAGCGCGCCCGAGATCGCCCGTGGAGCCGGCGTCAACCGCGCCACCGCCTGGCGCCTGCTGCGCACCCTCGAGTCGTTCGACCTGGTCCGACGCGACCCCCACTCCGGACGGTACGCCGTCTCCTACGGCGTGGTGCGCCTCGCGGCCGCGACGGACGCCGCGATGCTCGCGCGGCGGGCACGGCCGGTCCTGGAACGCTTGGCGGCCGAGACCGATGCGAGCGCCTTCCTGGAGGTGCCCACCCATCGCGGGCCGGTCATCATCGACGAGGTCCGGCCGTCGACGCCGGTCCTGGTGGACCTCGCGGGCATGGACGTTCCGCTGCACTGCGGCTCGGTGGGCAAGCTGTACCTCGCCTGGCTCCCGGACGACGAGCTCGAGCGATACCTGGCCTCCGGCCTGGTCCAGGCGACGGAGCACACGCTGACGGATCCGGCCGCGCTCCGGGCCGAGGTGGACACCTGCCGCCTGACCGGGATCGCGATCAACTACATGGAGCACCGCGAGGAGTGGTGCGGGATCACGGCCGCCGTGCGCGACCGGGCCGGTCGCGATCTCGCGTACCTGAACCTGACGCTCCCCACGTTCCGCTGGTCGCGCGACGCGCTGCTCGGGCTGGCGGACCGCCTGCGCGCGGCCGCGGAGGAGGTCGCAGGGCTGGTGGGCGCGCGGGAGGCCGGCCCAGGCGGCGCCGCACGTGCGGTGGCCGCCACTCCGGCGGAGCGCCGCGGTCGCGCCCGCCACGGCGGGGGTCCGCTCGCTCGATGAGCCCGCTCGTGATCGGGGTCGTCCTGTTCGCGGCCCTCATGAACGTCACGTGGCACGTCGTCGTGAAGACGTCGGGGGACCCGCTCCTCATGACGGCGCGCGCGACCGGCGGGTCGATCCTCCTCCTCACGCCGTTCGTCGCCGTCGCGTGGCTCCTCGCCGGCCGGCCGGGCCTGACCCCGACGGGGTGGGTCCTCGTGGTCGTCTCGGGGGTCGTCGAGCTCGCCTACTTCGTCACCCTCTCCGCGGCGTACCGCCGCGGCGACCTCTCGACGGTCTACCCGATCGCGCGCGGGACGGCGGCCGTCGGCGCCGTGCTCGCCGGGATCGTCCTCCTCGGGGAACGCCCCGACGCGCTCGCGCTGTGCGGCGTCGCGCTGCTCCTCGCGGGCGGCTGGTTCGTCCGCAGGCCCGCGATCCACGCGGGCTCGGCCGCGGTGGGGTGGGCCCTCCTGACCGGGCTGACGATCACCACGTACTCCGCGGTCGATGCCGTCGGATCGCGCCAGGGCCCGCCGTGGCTGTACGGCTGGGCGATGTTCCTCGTCGGGGCAGCGCTGCTCGCCGCGTGGGTCGTGGTCGACGGGCGGACGGGGTTCACGGCGCGGCTGGCCCGGCGCGCGGTCGCCGCCGGCGGCGTGGCGGCACGGATGGCGGGCGGCACGGACGGGACGGGTCACAGCGCCGGCACGAGCCGCGCGGGCGCGTGGGCGGGCCGTGACGCGGCTGTCGGCACCGGCGCAGCGACGCACGCCGGACCCGCACGCATCGCGACCGTCGGCGACCCTGTAGAGGCCGGTCTTCCCGTGACGGACCCGGTGCCAGCCGGCGAGGCGGCGGGCGAGGCGCCCGCGCCGTGGCGCCGCGCCCTCGCGGCCGGGACCCTCATCACGCTGGCCTACTTCCTCGTCCTGTGGGCCTACTCGGTCGCACCCCTCGCGATCGTCTCCCCCCTGCGCGAGTCCGCGGTCGTGCTCGCGACCGCCTGGGGGATCCTGGGCCTCGGCGAGCGCGAAGGCGCCGCGGAGCGGATCGGCGGCGCGATCCTCATCGCGCTCGGCGGGGTGCTCGTGGCGGTGGGGTAGGCGGCGCGCC
>JAKOQS010000067.1 GCA_029778235.1 Chloroflexota bacterium
ACGCCGGAGGCAGGGATGGACGCACGGACGCGGGCGCGCATCGCGCAGGTCGCCGCGATCGTCGGCGTCACCGCGCTGGCGATCGGGTCGGTCGTGACCGGCCTGGTCTACACGGGCTCCGCCGGAGAGTCGTACAGCCCGTTCGACCACTGGGTCTCCGAGCTCGGCCAGGCGAGCGTCTCGCGGGCGGCACCGCTCTTCAACGCCGGGCTGGTGGTCGGCGGACTCTGCTTCGCGATCTTCGTCGTGGGGCTCGCGTCGTCCGTGCCCGGGCGGCTCCGGTTCGCCTGGGGCGCCACGGGCGTGGTCGCGGGGGTCGCCGGTGCGCTCGTGGGCCTCTTCCCGATGGACGACCTCCGCCCGCACGCGACGGCCGCGCTCACGTTCTTCGTGCTCGGCTGGCTGACGGTGGGGCTCGCGTCGATCGACCTCGCGCGGCGGCACGACCCGCGCTTCCCGCGCTGGCTGGGCGTCATCGGGGTCGTCGTCACCGTCTGCTTCGTGCTGTTCATGGCGTCCCTGTTCGCCGACGGCCGGACCACCGGGGAGGTGCTCGCGGCTCCGGGCGCACGGCCGGAGATCTGGATCGCGTCCACCCTCGAGTGGGCGGTCGTCGTCGCGATCGCGGGCTGGGCGCTGGCGACGGCGCTCGCGTGGCGGGCGGCGGATCGGCGGACCGGGGCGCACGGGGACGCGTGACCGGCCGAGGCGACGGTTCCCCCACGCGGCGGTGCGTGCGAGCACCGCTGTCCGTCCATGGATGGCGGTAGGATGGCCGTCACGCGTCGTAGAGTGAGCGTGGGACGGACGCGTGTTCCGCCCGCGCCGGGCCAAGCGACTCCCGGTCGGCCCGGCGAGAGCAAGGAGCGGGGGCATGCCCAGCCCATGGAGCCTGCGGCGCAGGCCGAAGGATCCCGAAGAGGAAGACGCCGAGCAGCTGCAGGATCGATACGCCGCGCGTCTTGAGCAGCTGCTGCGGCCAGGGTCGCTCGCCGGACGGACGCCTCCCGATGAGGAGTCACCCGGGCTCGACGAAGCCGACGATGCGGCCGGCGCCCCCCAGGGCTCCGGCTCCACCGCCAGGACCGCGGCGCCCGGTGCCCGGCGCGTGCCGCTGCGGATCGGGCCGGATGCCGCGGCATCCGCCGAGGCCTCGCGCGGCTCCGTCGGGTCCCATGGTGCGGGTCTCGTAGCTGCGCCCGGCATGGCGCCCGTCGGCGGCGCGTCGTCCGGGACGGACGCGGGGGCGGCGCCCGGGGAGGTCGCCGGGCCGACCGCCACCGGTTCGGGGACCGCCGCCGGACGTCGCCGCGCGACGGCCGGGGAGAGCGCACCCTCCCGCGACCGGACGACGGGCGGCACGAAGTCCGGCTCGCGATCACGCACCGGCACACCCACCGGGCGCAAGCGCGCCACTCGCTCGCGAGCCGTCAAGCCGCCGCGCGCCGCGCCGGCGGCCTGCCCGTACTGCGCCCAGCTCCTCGAGCCGCCGCCGCCCACGAGCCGCCGCTGCCCGCGCTGCCGGCAGCGGATCGTGGTGCGGCGCGCCGGCGGTCGGGCCGTCTACCTCACGGAGGCCGCGCTGCCCGTGTACGAGGCGGAGCGCGCGCGTGCCGTGGAGCACGCCAGGTTCGTCCGGCCCCGCGACCGGTGGCTCGCGCTCGCGGCCGACGCCGGCGCGCCGGAGGACCGCCGCCGCCGGCTCGGGGAGGGCCTGGCCACGTCCGCATCCGTGGATGCGTCGCGCAAGCTCTTCATGGCGAGCGTGGACCGGGCGTTCCGGGCCGCCAAGCGCGAGCATCGGTGGGAGGACGCCGAGCGCATCCGCCGCGAGCAGGCGGCTGCGCTCGACCGCGTCGCCGGGCGTCCGCGCCCACCGGCCGCCGACGCGGTCGCGCTGTACCGCGAGGGCGTCGCGGCCAGGCTGCGCGGTCTCTCGGAGGTCGTGCGCGAGGCGGAGCTGAAGGCCGCCCGATGCTGCGGTACGTGCGCGGCCGACGATGGCGCCACCTTCCGCATCGCTTCCGAGCTTCGGACACCACGTCTGCCGCACCCGGGATGCCCCGCCGGCCTGTGTCGCTGTCAGTGGACGGTCGCGGCGAAGGACCTCGCTGCGCTGCGTCGGCTCACACGCGGCCGGCCCCGCGCGGGGGATGCCGGACCGCGCTCGCCGCGCTGATCGCGGCTGGCGTCACGGCCCGCCGCGCCCGCCGCGCCGGCCGCGGTGCCGGCCGTCGGATGGCGGGCGGTGCCGAGACCTTCCGCGCCGCCCGTCGCCCACGGAGCGCGTCGTCGCACGCCCTCTCCCTCGGCCGCCCACACCGCGCGTCGGCGACCGACGCCGGACGGTACTCTGGTGCTGCCCGCTCGCGGATGGATCATGGACCTCGTACGACGCCTCCTCGGACCCCGCCGCGACCGCGCTCGCACCGATTCGTCGCCGGTGGACGCGGCCGCGGTCCCGACCGCCCGGGAAGACCCGGCCGGCGCCGCGCAAGCCGGCCACCTTGCCGAGCCCGCACGTGCGGACGGGCCTCTCCCCATCCCGTGTCCGTCCTGCGCCGTGCTCCTCGACCCGCCGCCGGAGCGCAGTCGCAGGTGCCCGCGCTGTCGCGAGCCGATCGTGGTGCGCCACGTCGACGGCCGGACCGTCCTCCTCACCGAGGCGGCCGTCAGCGTGTTCGATGCCGAGCGCCAGCGCTCGGCGGACGAGGCGTCCTGGTCGGCCGCGCGCGACGGATGGCTCCGGCTCGCCCGGGATCGCGGCGCGTCGCCCGACCGCCGTCGACGGCTCGCAGCCGCTCCCATCTCCGCCGATGTCGCTCGTCGGTCGCGCGATCTGTACGTGTCGGCCGCGGACCGCGCCGCGCGTGGAGCGACACGCGAGAGGCGCTGGGGTGAGGTCGGTCAGATCAGGCGCGAGCAGGCCGCCGCGCTGTACCGCGACGCCGGCTCGCCCGTCCCGCCGTCGCCCGATGTCGTCGACCTCCACCGGGCCGGCATGACCGCCGTGCTCCGATCCATCGCGCCGGCCACGACCCACGCGGAGCTCGTGAGCGCGGGCTGCTGCGCGGCATGCCGGAGGGACGAAGGCGCCGTCGTGCGGATCTCGGAGGAGGTCCGGCGTGGCCGCCTGCCACACGAGGGCTGCCCCAAGGGGCTCTGCGCGTGCGACTGGTGGCCGGCGGTCCCGCCGCCGACACGACGACGGCGCGCCCGCGGGATGCACGCCGGCTGACCGCCTGCTGCCGGGCCCCTCGACGGCCGCACGGCCCGGCGATCAGATCGCGCCGCGCCCCCTGATCATGCCGGGCTGGAGCGCGGTCGCCGCCACGATGTGGCGGCGGTTGAGGAGCGCGAACGCGTACCGGGTGATGACGCGCCGGTCCGCGAGCGATCGCGTCCGCACCTCGGTCATCGGGATGAAGAGCGGGTCCGGCGACTCGACGAACCCGGCGAGCATCGCCTGCGGGGCAAGGTGCACATCGCCGGTGAGGGTGTGACCCTGCGTGACGGCGATGATCGTGTGGGGCAGCTTCTCCATCCGGACCGTCGCCCCGGCGCCCTGCGGACGGTCGTCGACCAGCTGGCCCACGAGGGTCACGTCGTCGAGGTTGATCCAGATGCTCGGAGCGAACACGCGCGTCGGGTCTCCGTTGCGGCGCAGCACGGTCGCGTCGTGGAGGACCACCAGGCCCTGGTGGTTGTTGATGAAGTCCGAGAGGCGGCGGTGGTACCCGAGCTGGATGCGGCCGGAGACGCGAAGATGGGGCCCCACGATCTCGATGGCGAGCCCCTCCTCACCGCTCGGGGCGACGGGGCGTGTCTCCTGCGCGAGGAGCTCCTCGAGGTGGTCGGCTGCGTCGCCCTCGGCCCATGCAGGGCCGCGCTCCGCGGGGAGCTCACCCGATCGGGCGCCGCCGGCGGGCTCATCGATCGCGGAGTCCACCGGGCTGACGCCGGGAGCGGCCGCGGGGCCGTCCTCGCCGATCAGCAGTCGGGCTCTCTCGTCGGTCACCGGATCTCCCGTCCGCACTGTGAGTGAGACGGTCGCGCGACCCGGGGCGATCGCCGAGTCGCGACGACGGACCCGCCGCGGACGCGCGGGTCGGCAGACCGATTGTACGTCCACCCTCACAGCACGCAGTGTGGGCCCGGAGCCTGCGCGGAGGCGCCGCCGGCACCGCGATCGTCGGTCGACGGCGGCGCCCCGCACCTCGATCGACGGCGACATCCCCGGCACGGTTCGATCGTCGCCATGGGATGCGCGCGGGGTCGATACTGTGGCGTGCATGCCGGATCCCGACGCGGGCGGCCGGCGCCCGGCCCGGACCCCGCGACGGAGGTGACGCAGGTGCTCGAGCCGCTCCGGGTCGCCATCGGCAGCGACGACGCAGGGTTCACGTACAAGGAGGCCCTCCGCGCCGACCTGGAGGCCGATCCGCGCGTGGCCGCGGTCGTGGACCTCGGGATCCGCGCCGGCGAGAAGACCCGCTACCCGCGCGTCGCCTTCGCCGGGGCGCGGATGGTGGCGGCGGGAGAGGTGGACCGGGCGATCCTGATCTGCGGCACCGGCCTGGGGATGGCGATCGCCGCCAACAAGGTCCGTGGGATCCGAGCCGCCACGGCCCACGACAGCTACTCCGTGGAGCGGTCGATCCTGAGCAACGACGCGCAGGTCCTCTGCCTCGGGCAGCGCGTCATCGGCCTCGAGGTGGCGCGCCGGCTCGCGCGGGAGTGGCTCGGCTACCGCTTCGACCCGTCCTCCCACTCGGAGGAGAACGTCGAGGAGATCAGGGCGTTCGAGCGGGACGATCCGGGGAGCCGCCCGTCGGCGACACCGCGCGGATGATCCGCGAGAAGGCGACCGGATCGAGGGCGTTCCGGCCGACGAAGAGGCCGTTCACGCCCGGCTGACGGAAGAGCGCGGGAGCCGTCTGCAGGTCGATGCTCCCGCCGGTGATGACCGGGACGCGGTCGGGGTCGGGGCAGCGCTCGGCGAGGATCGTCCGGATGCGCGCGACCATCTCGCGGGTCCACCCCGGGCTGGCGGGCCGGGAGCCTGCGCCGATCGCCCAGCCGGGCTCGTACGCGAGGACCGAGCGCTCGAGGTCCACGCCGTCGAGGGCGCGGAGCTGGGCGGCGACCTCGGGGAAGCTCGCCTCTCCCGACCGCCCGCGTGCCATCTCGCCGAGCCAGACGACGGGGATCATCCCCCAGCGCTGGACGGCACGTGCCTTCCGCGCGACGAGCTCGTCGGTCTCGCCGTGGTCGCGGCGGCGCTCGAAGTGCCCGACGAGCACGTACGTGCAGCCGAGGTCCGCGAGCATCGGCGCGGAGACGTCGCCCGTGTGCGCCCCGCGGTCGTCGGGGTGGACGTCCTGGGCGCCCCACGCGATGTGCGATCCGGCCAGCGCGGTCGCGGCCGCCTGGATGGCGGGGAAGGGCGGCATGACGAAGAGCGTCCGGTCCTCGACGTCGGCGGTGAGGTCGCGGAGCGTCGCCAGGTACGCCGTCGCCTCGGACGGCGTCAGGGTCATCTTGACGTTGGTCCCGATCAGCGGCTGCGGCCTGGCGGGCCCCCGTTCCGCCGGCCCGGTCTCGGCCCGGCCCATGCCGTCACCCTCCCGTTCGACCTTGCGACGCTGCGCGGCTCTGCTCCGCGCCCCTCAGCCCACTGCCTTCTTTACGAGGCCGGCGATCCTCGCCTCCACCTCCGGCGTCAGCTCGGTCACCGCGAACGACGTCGGCCACATCTCGCCATCGTCGAGCGCCGCGTCGGGCTGGAATCCGAACGTCGCGTACCGCACCTTGAACTTGGACGCGGCCTGGAAGAAGCAGATGACCTTGCCGTCCTTCGCGTAGGCGGGCATCCCGTACCAGGTGCGCGCCGCGAGCGAGGGCGCGCTCGTCTTCACGATCGCGTGGATCCGCTCGGCCAGGGAGCGGTCCGGCTCGGACATCCCGGCGATCGCCTCGAGCGCCATCGCCTCGCCGTCGGCCTTCTCGGCGGCCGCCTTCTGCTCCTTCGCATGGGCCCGCATCGCGGCCTTCTCCTCGGCCGACCACGTCCCGGACGCCGTCTTCGCGTCGCGGGCAGGCTTCTTCGCGTCGCTCATCGCCGGCACCTCCCGTGCGGTCCCCGATCGAAGGACCTCATGCTACCGAGCCTCCGCCACCGGGGGTTCGCTGGCGGCCGCGGCCTGGGCCGTCCGGCTCGTGCCTCCGGGTCGGTCGTCGGTCGCGAACGCCTCGCGCAGGTCGAGCAGGTAGCGCGCGTAGCGCGCGCGCTCGGCGAAGGATGCCTCCACCGCCGCGCCCGGCGGTGCGCCGAGGCGCTCGAGCGGCAGGGCGGAGAACGTCTTCCCGACGAGCAGCCCGCCATCGAGGCCGCTTCGGACGACCGCGGGATCGAGGTCGACACCCTCCTCGCGAAGCCCGTCGAGGTACGCGGGGACGATCGCGTCGTGGATGGCCGGCATGTCGTCGACGCGCGCGTCCCCGTTCTCCACGAGGCCGACCAGGAGTTGGCCGAGGTCCGTTCCGAGGGGTGCGAGGGCCGCGAAGCCCCAGTCGATCGCCACGAAGGCGTGGGGCCGCTCGGGGTCGGGCAGCAGGTTCTGCGGGCAGGCATCGCCGTGCGCGAGCGCGCGCGGCAGGCGGTCGAGGGCGTCGAGGATGGCCGGAGCCTCGTCCGCAAGGTCCAGCAGGTCGCGCCTCAGCGCCGGATCTGAGCGCTCCGCCGCCGCCATCAGCGGATGGCGCCACGTCTCGTCGTTCCGCAGCGACGGGAGGATCCCCCCGGAGATCCGCATCTCCCACACCATGCGCAGGCCGCCGGACAGGGGCGGTGCGTCCGCCGGCAGCCCCTGGCGCGCGGATCGGCCGGCGAGCCGGCCGAGGCACCGCGCGGCAGCCACATAGCGGGGCGTGTCCCACGTGGCGGACGTGATGGGCAGATCCTCCATCCAGATGCGCAGGCGGTCGTCGCCGAGGTCGTCGATCGCGTGGATGCGCGGTGCGCGCAGGCCGTCAGGCAGCCCCCGGACCAGGGACGATCCGTAGACGTCGGCCTCCGTCCGCCACGGGAACCGCGCGATCGATGCCTCCCGGGCTCCCTCGGGGATCAGGCCGATCATCGGCCAGTGCCGCAGCGACCGGAGAGTCTTCACGAAGACGCGCACCTCGCGTCCGTCGGCGGTCGTGGCGACGACGCGGGCGAGGGCCTCGGTGGACGGCGTGAGGACCGGGTAGGGATCCGGCACGACGCTCCACCGCGCGATGGTGGCGGACGGCTCGGCCAGCGCAAGGACCCGGCCGACGTCTTCGGAGGCCAGAGCGGTGGTCATGTGCGACTCCCCTGGGACGCGGGCGCCGCCGTGGGCCGGCGGCGTTGCGGGCTCGCGAGGCGCGCATCGTACGCGGGCGGTCCACCGCGGTCGAGGGGCTGCTGCCGGTGGACGGCGCGGCGGCCGGCGCGCGGTCGGGCCGGCGCGCGGTCGGGCCGGCGACGCCAGACGGCGGCCACCCCCGGGGCAGCGGGAAGGTGGGCACACGGCCCGCCGCGGGACCGCGGGCACGGTGGACATCTACCATTTGTGAGGTAGAATTCCACCATGAGCCTGAACATCAAGAACGAGGAGACCGTGCGACTCGTCCGGGAGCTCGCGGCCGCACTGGGCGTGTCCATGACGGCCGCCGTCACCGAGGCGGTCCGTGCGCGTCTCGAGGGCCTGAGCCCTGCGGATCGAGAGAGCGCGATCGAGGCGCGCGCACAGCGGATCGTGGATCTGTTCGGCGCGCTCGGCGATCGCCTGGGGCACGACTACCTGAGCCAGGACTTCGACGAACTCCTGTACGACGAGAAGGGGCTGCCGAAGTGATCGTCGACACGTCAGCGCTTGTCGCGATCATCAACCGCGAGCCCGAAGGCCCCGCATTCGCTCGGATCATCGCCGGTGAGCCGGCCGCCCGCGCCTCGGCCGCCAGCTACGTCGAGCTCGCGGTCGTCGTCGATGGACGGCGCGACCCGGTCAGCTCCGGCGCGCTCGACACGGTGCTCCGCCAGCTCCAGATCGAGGTCGCACCGCTCACGGCCCACCAGGCTCGCATCGCCCGGGAGGCGTACCAGCGGTTCGGCCGCGGCTCCGGCCACCCGGCCCGCCTGAACATGGGCGACTGCTTCGCCTATGCGCTCGCCCGCGACCTGGGTGAGCCGCTGCTCTTCAAGGGCCGGGACTTCGCCCTGACGGACATCGAGATGGCGCTCGAGCCGGACCCGAGGAAGCGACTGAGCGAGATCGTCGCGGCCTACACGGCCGGCCGGGCCCCGGGCTCCGCGCCCTCGCCCACGTCGAGCTAGTACTCGCCCTTGATCACGAAGAACGAGCCGCGGATGGTCCCCGCGAGCTTCGACCTCTGGCGGGCGAACTTGAACGTCGAGAGCTCCTCAGGGACCTCCATCCCGTCGGACAGCTTGAAGCCGACCGCGCGCTTCCCCGCGTCGCCGAGGGTGTAGAGCACGTTGATCGACAGGCCGCTCTCGTAGAAGACGTACGACCAGCGGATGTCCTCGACCTGGAACTCCGTCGCCTCCAGCGGTCGGGACGCGATGACGATGCCGCGCTCCTCGCGGAGGATGCGGGCCACCCGATCGACGATCTCCCTCGCCTCGCTCGCCGGCTCCGTCGTGAAGTCGTGGCCGTACTTGTTCCTGAAGTAGCGGGCCTCGTTCGCGCGGAGGCCCGCGAGCGCGGGCGCCACGGGCGAGGTCTCGAGCCCGACGGTCGAGACGTCGGTGAAGTCGACGACGTAGGACATGGGACGCTCCTGTCTGCCTGGGCGCCGACCGGCGCCTGCCCTAGCCGCGGGCCGGGCCCGGGCCTTCCCGGGCGCCGGCCCGGGTCCGCGCCTACTCGGGCGCCTCGACCTCCTCGTCCGCGTTCGGGTCCGCGGCCTCGGCTGCGGCCATCGCCTGCTGGTCCTCGGCCGTCACCGGCTGGGCCTGGATGCCGGCCTGTGCCATCGCCGCGTCGAGCTCCTCCGGCTCCATCTGCTCCGGCGACTTGCCGGTCGTCTGCTGGATCTTCTCGGCATCCTGCTGGGTCAGCTTGCGCATCGCCGACGCGGTGCCCACGACCACCATCCCGCCGATGATCAGCCTGCGGCGTCGTCGCCGCCGGATCATCCGTCGCATCGCCCGCCGTCCGAACATCCGGTGTCCTCCCCTCGATCGTCGCCGGATCACCGGCCCGATCCGCGCCCGCTGATGGGCACGGATGGCCGACCGCCGGCCGACTCCCGCGAACCGGCGGTGGGGAGCGTACACCCTCGTCTCCCGCGACCCCAGGGCGTCGGGTTCAGGGCATCGGCTCGTCCATCACCATCGCGGGGACCACGTCCCCGCGGTCCTCGAGCCAGCGGCGGACCGACAGCAGCGCCGCGATCCCCTCGCCGGTCGCGGCGCCGACCTGCTTCGTGGAACCGGCTCGCACGTCGCCCGCCGCGAACACACCCTTGAGCGAGGTGCCGTAGCGGTCGTCGGTGCGGACGAAGCCGCGCTCGTCGAGATCCACCGTGCCCCGAAGGAACGCGGTGTTGGGGTCGAGGCCGACGAAGACGAACGCGGCCGCCGGCTCGATGCGGATCGCCTCCCCCGTCGGCCGCTCGTGCGCGAGCACGGCGCCCAGCCGGCCGTCGCGCACCTCGAACGCGTCGAGGTCGACGCCCGTGCGAACCGTCATGCGCCGGTGGTTGCGGACCTTGTCCTGCACCAGCTCGCTCGCCCGCAGCTCCCCGCGCGTGAGGATGGTCACGTGGTCGGCGAGCGTGGCGAGGAACAGGGCTTCCTCGAGGGCGGAGTTGCCGCCGCCGATGACCACGAGCTCGGCGGCACCGCGGTAGAACGGGCCGTCACACGTGGCGCAGAAGTGGACGCCCAGGCCGATGAGCCCGTCTTCGCCGGGGATCCCGAGGCGGCGGTAGCGCGACCCCGTCGCGACGATCGCGGCCCTGCCGCGATATGCATCGCCCGTCGCCGTGGTCACCGTGACGCACATCGCGTCGGAGGCGATCGACTCCACCTCCACCGCCGACACCATCTCCACGCCATAGCGCCGGGCGTGGGCGACCAGGCGTGACGCCAGCTCGACCCCGCGGATCCCGTCGGGGAAGCCCGGGTAGTTGTCGATCTCCTCGGTGGCTCCCGCCTGGCCTCCGAGGGCACCGCGCTCCAGCACCAGCGCGTCCATGCCCTCGCGCGCGGCGTAGATCGCCGCGGAGAGTCCGGCAGGCCCGCCCCCGACGATCAGCAGGTCGTACGACGACCTCTTCGCCCGGAGCCGGAGCCCGAGCTTGGCAGCCAGCTCCGCGTTGGACGGCTCGAGCAGGTGGGAGCCGTCCCCGAACACGATGGTCGGGATCGTCCGGCCGCCGTCCTGGAGGCGCTCGACGAACGCGCGCCCGTCCGCGTCCGCGTCGATGTCCACCCAGCGGTAGGGGATCCGCTGGTCCATGAGGAACGCCTTGCTCCGGCGGCAGTCGGGGCACCAGGGTGCGCCGTAGACGGTGATCGGGTCCATGGTCCTCGCTCGAGCTGACGGTGACTGCGCGTCGCGCGCCATCACCCTAGCCCACGGACGACGAGCTCGGCGCAGGTCGCGCGCCCAGGACCCCGCGTGCGGCAGACGCCCCGTCGGTGGGTTCGGCCCCGACGCACGGGTGGAGCCGGCGATGATGCCCCTCAGCGCCGTGCCGGCCGGACCAGGACCCAGACCCGCAGCCCGCCGTCGGGCGCGGTGCGGTCGCCTGCGGCCCGGAAGCCCAGGCGCTCGTAGAGGCGGCAGTTCGCCTCGTTCGAGGTCTCGACCGCCGCCGGGAGGCCTGCCTCGTCGCAGGCGGCCAGGCCGGCGCGGATGACGAGCGAGGCCAGCCCCTCGCCCCGGCGGTCCGGCCGGGTGCCGACGGTCGCGAGGTACCAGTGGGGCTCCGCGGGGCGGAGCAGCGCCGTCTCGGCATCGAGGGCGTCCACGGCCTCGAGCCGGTCCCCGAAGAGGGCGGCCGACTCCTCGTCGAGACGGGCACGAAGGGCGTCGCTGATCGGGGTCCGGCCGGGCTTCACCCAGCCGGCGACAGAGCTGATGTCGTCGGTCACCCAGGTGCTGCCCGCCTCGGCGCCGACCAGTCCGGCGTAGAGCAGGTGGAGGCCGCGGAGGCGTTCCCGGCGGCCGTCGGCGGGAACGGCCCAACGCGACCACTCGTAGTCCAGGAACGCATCGGCGAGCAGGTCGGCGATCGGCTCCGCATCCTCGATGGTGGCAAGCCGGACGGTGGGGCGGGCATTCGTGGACATCGCGTTCTCCGTTCTGTTCGCCCGTCGACGGGCGGCAGGACGACCCGTGTTGTCGGACCGTCCTGCCCGCGGTCGTTCAGTGGTGGTGTCCGCTCCCGATGCGCGGATCGAGCTGGTGCAGGATCGCGAGCGTGTTCCGCGTCTCCCAAATCTCGGCGATCCTGCCGTCCTCGATGCGGTACATGGTGACGCCGGAGTAGTCGAGGCTGTGACCGGTCGGCGCCATGCCCATGAAGGGGCCGCGCGACGTCCCGCGGGCCTGCCACCGTGCCGCCACGATGTCGCCGCTCGCGACCGTGAAGCGGTCGACGATGGTGAGGTCCGGGAACGCGCGCCACTGCTCTCCGAGCCACTCCGCCAGCCCGGCGATCGTGCGGTAGCCGACCTCGTCGGGCATCGCGGTCGGGTGGACGACGACGTCCGGGGACACGATCCCGGCGAGCGCATCCACCCGGTGACCCTGCAGGACCTCCTCGAACCACCGGTCGACGACCGCGCGACTCGCCGCCGTGTCGACGGACGGATCGCCGCCGTAGGGCGGGTCGATCGTTATCTCGTCTCGATCCGCGAGCGAGGGATGGCCGTCACCGGGGTCACGGGGACGCGCCGGGAGCGCCGGCGCCACGCCCATCTGCTGCAGCTCGACGAGCGGGTCCATGCCGAACCACATCTCGGCCAGCCTGCCGGCCTTGAAGCGGACGATGTTCACCATGCCGTAGTCGAGGCGGCCGCCGGTCGGAGGCGGGGCCTGGTCCGCGTGCCCGGTGAAGTGCCCGTACGTGGGCAGGAGCACGGCCGCATGGTCGCCCTCGGCGATGAGGATCGGGATGGGGTGCCAGGAGTCCGGCGAGAGCCGCTTGAAGCCGGCCCAGGTCGCCACCATGCCCTCGGGGCCGGCCTGGACCGTGCCGCCGATGGGATGGTGGAAGACGAAGCCGTCGGCGACGACCTCGCGGACGACATCCC
The DNA here is from genome assembly GCA_029778235.1 of Chloroflexota bacterium. Lineage (GTDB taxonomy): Bacteria > Chloroflexota > Limnocylindria > Limnocylindrales > CSP1-4 > CAIYQJ01. Next base: position 12,317 of record JAKOQS010000067.1, read on the forward strand.
AGTCGTCGTGGTTGAAGGCCTCGATGAAGCGCACCGCGGTCGCCCTGTTGGCGGACTCGCGCTCGGAGAGCGTCTGGATCGATCGCGTGAGCACGGGGATCTCCTTTCGATGGTGGATGACGTGGGGCGAAGGCGCGAGCCGGGTGGACCGGGGCGTCAGCCTTGGACCAGGCGAAGGAGCGGGACGAGCACCGCCAGCGAGATGGCGGCTGCGAGCAGGAGCCGGAGAGCCGCCGGCGACCAGCCGAGATCGCCCAGGTAGAGCCGGATCGCGTTCCGGTTGAGCCGGACATGGGCCAGTGACAGCAGCCCGAAGAGGGACCCGGCCACGACGTGGACGGGCAGGGCGAAGGAGCCTCGGGGGAGGAGCAGGCCCCAGACCCCGGACACCATCGCGACCACGCCGATCAGCAGCAGCGCCACGCTGACGGTGCGCCGGACGACGCGTCGCTCGGCCGCGACGGGACGCACCGGCACCCGGTCGGGGGTGCGGGACGCCGGAACGCCGTTCGCTCCGAACGGCCGCGTGACGGTGGTGCTCATGGGTGGTCTCCCTTCCCTGCGTGCCCCGGTGGGCTCGATCCGCTGGTTCCTCGTGCCGACGCCTGTTCTGTCGGCGCGTCCAGAGTGAGTGAGTGGTCGCTAAGTTCGCGGGCGAAAAAAGGGGGTGGTGCGATCAGCCGGCCCTGGCGGACCCTCCGTGCACGTGGGCAGCGAACCCCTCGAGGGTCGTGGCGTCGTCGATGCTGGCGATCACGTTGATCAGCATGCCGCTGGCGAACCACGGGTAGAGGGCGTCGGGGTCGGCTCCCGAGACGCGGGCGACCGCCTGCCACAGCTCCCGGAACTGGTTCCGCACCACGACCTGGATCTCCGGGTCAGAGCAGGCCGCATAGGCGTGGAGCTGGATCCGCAGCAGGTCGCGATCTGACGTCAGCAGTGCGATGTACGCGTGCCCCATCGCCTCGAGGACCGCGTCGGCCTCCAGTCCGGCGGCATGGGCCGCTTTCGCAGCCTCCTCGAAGCGCCCGGCGATGCGGGCGAAGCTGTACCGGATGGTGGCCAGGAAGAGGTCCCGCTTCGTGCGGAACAACTGGAACAGGTACGGCTGCGAGACGCCGGCGCGACGGGCGATGGCCTCGGTCGCGGTCCCGGCGAAGCCGCCGCCGGCGAACTCCACGGCCGCGGCCGCGATGACCGCTTCCCGTCGCTCATCCGCCGTCAGCCTGCCGTTCATGCAAGTAACTTAGCACTCACTAAGTTGCCTGTCAAGCCCCTGGATCGTCGGATGTGGTGGGGCGCCCGCCGTTCGCGACGAGTCCACTTCGTTCGCGGATCCGGTCACATACGACAAGCCCCGAGCGACATCATCGCCACTCGACACTGCTCGGCGACCGTGCGAACGTCCCGGCGGGAGGTGAGCGATGCCCCATCCGCTCGTGGATCAGCTCCGGTTCGCGCGGAGCGAGTTCCGTCGCGCCCTCGTGGGCGTGACCGACGAGGAGGCGCGGCGCCGGTTCCTGCCGATGAACTGCATCAGCTGGAACGTCGGCCACCTCGCGTGGCAGGAGCAGCGTTACTGGCTGTGGCGGGCACAGGGCCTGGTGCCGCGGCCGGACGTCCGCAAGGCATACGCGTACGGCGCCGCCGGGAGCGCGCCCCCGCTCGCCGAGGTCATCGACGCGTGGGACCAGATCACGCGGGCCGCCGA
>JAKOQS010000068.1 GCA_029778235.1 Chloroflexota bacterium
CGGCATCCGGGTCGTCGACCTCACGTCGAACGTCGCCGCCCCGTTCGCCAGCGCGGTCCTCGCCGACCTCGGCGCGTCCGTCGTCCATGTCGAAGGCCCCCGGGGCGACGACTGCCGCCGGATGTCGCCGGTGCGCGGCGACTCCTCGGCCTACTTCGAGGTCGTCAACCGCGGCAAGGACGTCGTCGTCCTCGACGTCCGGACGCCCGACGGGCGCCAGGCGCTGGACGACCTGCTCGACGGGGCCGACGTCCTCGTCACGAACCTGCGGCCCGGCAAGCTCGAGGGGTTGCGGCTGGACGCCGCCTCGCTGGCCACCGACCACCCCCGGCTGATCCACGCCTCCTTGTCGGCCTACGGCCCGACCGGCCCCGAGCGGGACAAGCCCGGCTACGACGCCGTGCTCCAGGCGCGGACCGGCATCGCCGCGGTCACCGGCACCGCGGACGGCCCGCCGGTCCGGGCCGGCGTCTCCATCCTCGACGTGGGCGCCGGGACATGGCTCGCCCTCGGGGTCGTCACGGCGCTGTACGAACGCGAGCGAACCGGCCACGGGGGCGCGGTCGCCACCTCCCTGTTCGAGACCGGCGCCAGCTGGGTCGCGTACCACGTCGCTGCCCACCAGGTCACCGGCCAGCCCTCGGGCCGCCACGGGAGCGGCCATCCGGCGTTCGCGCCGTACGGGATCTTCGCCACGGGCGCGGGCGAGATCTGCCTGGGCATCGGGGGCGACGCCCTGTTCGTGCGCCTGTGCGAGGCGATCGACCGGACCGACCTGCTCGCCGACGAGCGCTTCATCACGAACGCCGATCGCAGCGCCCACTCCGCTGCGCTGCGGACCGAACTCGAGCGGACGCTCGCGTCCGCATCGGCGGACGACTGGGCGCAGCGGTTGAGCACGGCGGGGCTCCCGGTGGACGCCGTCCAGCGTCCGGAGGATCTCCTGTCCGACCCCCAGGCCCAGCGGACCGGGATCCTCGTCGACCTGCCCGGTGCCGACCTGCGCGTCCCGGGCGTGCCGGTCACGTTCGACGGTGCACGACCGCAGCCGGCAGGACCCACGACGCCCACCGCCGGCTGAGCAGGCGCGGCCGTGCTCGTCCTCGCCCTGTCGGTGGCAGCGACGTTCGCCGGGGCGGTCGGCACCTACCTCACGAAGTCGATCTCGCTGCGCATGCCGACCTGGCAGGCCGTCGGCCCCCTGTTCGCGATCAACGCCCTGCTCGTGGTCCCGCTGATCGCCCTCGGTCCCCGTTGGCACACGCTGACCTGGCCCGTTCTGCCCCTGCACCTGGGCTCGGTGGTCCTGCTCTGCGGGACCACCGCGTGCATCTTCACGCTCATCACGCGCGGGCGCGCATCGGGCGTCGCGGTCGGACAGGCCCTCGCCCCGGCGGCCACGCTGGTCGCCGCTCCCCTGCTTCTCGGGACGCAGCTGCAGCCGCTCACGGTCCTCGCGGTGCTCGCCCTCATGCTCGGCTCGCTCATCCCCCTTCGCCGCAGCTTCTCGGGCATCGGCTCCGTCGGCACGGTCTCGATCCTGCTCGCGCTCGGTCTCGGCACGGGCCTGCTCACGGTGTTCACCGCCCTCCTCGCCGCGGAGGGCGTCGGCCTGCCCGAGACCTACGTCGTGCGTGCCGGACTGGCCGCCCTCGTCTACCTGGTCATCGCGCCGCCCACCGCTGTCCGGCTCGGCGACATCCCCCCGCTGGCCGTCCGGTCGACCTTCGTGACCGCGAGCTTCCTGCTCACGATCCTCGCCGTCCAGGTCGGCGACGTGGTCGTCATCCAGTCCGTGCTCGCCACCCTGCCGCTCATGGTCATCGGGATCGAGTGGGTGCGCCACCAGCGGCGACCGGACCCGGCGATCGTCACGGGCAGCCTCGTCGCCGTCGCCGGTCTGCTCCTGCTTCTCGCGCTCGCTCGGTGACGGTCGGCTCCTACGCCGGCGGGTCCCACACCGCGTCCTCGAACGGGAACAGCGGGCGCGGGCGCTTCGCGAAGGGCAGGGACGCGAGGTTCGCCGCGGTCGGTCCGATCGTGTCCGCCAGGACGCTGCCCGTGGAGACCGGGTCGAACCCGGCGCGATACGACACGTGCGACTTCGCCTGCAGCAGCCGTTGCTGCGCGAGGTCGATGCCGACGGCGAGGTAGATGGACGGGTCGATCACGCGGACCGGGCGCGTGTGCAGGACGAGCGTGATGTCGCCGACCTCGACGACGGCAGTAGGCCCCGGGGTGTCCACGACTCCGGCCGCGGCCGGGTGCGAGTACGCGAACGTCCCGTGCCACAGGCGGCGGACGACGCCGCGCAGGGGCGTCCGGGCGTTGAACGTCCCGTCCGGCCCCGTGCCCACCGCGATGTCGACGGTCGCTCCCGGACCGGCCTTCGTCGCCGAGACGACGGCCGCGGGATCGGTGATGCTGAGAGCGGACGGCCCGGTGGCCATTCCGGCGGCACG
>JAKOQS010000069.1 GCA_029778235.1 Chloroflexota bacterium
AGACCCTTGTTCATCAGCGTCGCGGAGTTCACCGTGACGAGCGGACCCATGGACCAGGTCGGATGCGCGAGCGCCTGATCGACCGTCACGGTGGCCAGGCGGTCCGCGGTCCAGCCCCGGAAGGGGCCGCCGCTCGCGGTGACGACCAGGCGCCGCACCTCGTCCGCCGTCCCGCCCCGCAGGGCCTGGGCGAGGGCACTGTGCTCGGAGTCGACCGGCACGATCTGCCCGGGAGCGGCCGCGGCCTTCACCAGGGGTCCGCCGACGATCAGCGACTCCTTGTTGGCCAGAGCCAGGACCGACCCGGCGGCCAGTGCCGCGAGCGTCGCCCGCAGTCCCGCCGCGCCGGCGATGCCGTTCAGGACGACGTCGCACGCCAGGGCCGCGACCTCGGAGCTCGCGTCGGGGCCGGCAAGGATGCGGGGACCGTCGCCGACCAGCCCGCGACGGGTGCGCTCTGCATCGATCGCCCCCGCCAGCTCGACGGCAACGGAGTCCGTCGGCACGGCGACCACAGGGACGTCGAAGTCGACGGCCTGCTCGGCCAGCAGAGCGGTGCTCGACGAGCCCGCCGCCAGCCCGACGACGTCGAAGCGCGCGCGGTTGCGGGCGATGACGTCGAGCGCCTGGACACCGATCGAGCCGGTGCTGCCGAGCACGACGACGCGTCGGGCCCCGGAGCCGTCGGCGATTCTCACTCCCCCATTGTCACTGTCTCGGTCGCCGGGGCGTGCGCCAGGAGCGCGAACCACAGGTCGGCCCGGACCTGGGGGTCGTCGAGAGAGCGTCCCAGCGACGTCTCCGCCCTCCGGAGCCGGTGGCGAACCGTGTGCCGGTGGATCCCGAGGTGCTGCGCGGCGGCATCGACCTGTCCGTGGACCCCGAGCCACGCCCGCACGGTCTCCACGAGCTCGGGCCCCTCGTCGACCTCCCGCAGCGGCGCCAGGTAGGCCCGTGCCCACGCGGAGGTCTCGGCGGCGTCGACGAGGTCGCCGAGACTGCCGACCCCGTCGGCACCGAACCGGCGCACGCCACGCCCCCGCGCGGCATCCCCCGCCTGGGCGAGCGCCTTGCGCACGTTGTCCGCCTGCCGGAGGTCGGCCGGAGCGGAGATCCCGACGGCCCGGACCGTGGCCGTCGCCGCGAGCTCGTCCAGGACTCCCGCCGACCGGTCGTCGTGGGCGAATCCCTCCCACAGTCCGGTGTCCACCGGGCCGGACCGGACCGGGGCCAGCACGAGATCGTTCCGATCGGCTGCCCACGCGGCGATCGCCGGGCCGCCAGGAGCGGCGCGGACCACGACGGCGACGGCTCGCTGCGCGTCGATCCGACCCAGGCCCAGCGAGGCGAGCAGATCGTCCGGGACCCCGGCGACCTGCGCATGGCGGACGAGGAGGTCTCGCCAGCCGTCCGGGCCGGCACTGGCCGCGACGGGTCGGGCCAGCAGCGACACCGCGAGTGAGAGCACGCCCTGGTCCGACGGACGGAGTGGACGTGGGCTGCCGGCGACCAGGAACGCGTCGGCAGACCCGCGAACTCCCACGGGCAGCACGCTGACGTGCTCGTCGGCGCTCGCCAGGGACGCGGAGCCGCGCAGGCCCTGCGGCCGCAGCCGCGCGACCTCGTCGCGGACGTCGTCGGCCCGTCCGGCGGCCGACGGCGGACGGGACAGCAGCAGCGAGCCCTCCGCGTCCAGCAGCAAGGCGAACCCGTCCACGTGCCGCGCGACCACGCGCAGGATGCTGTCCTCGACGGACGACTCCGATTCGGCCCCCGACGAGAGCGCCGCCCGAAGCAACCGACGCTGGCTGTCGAACGCGGCGGCGGACTCGGCGTACTCCTGGGCAGCCAGTTGCCGGGAGACGGCCTTGCTGAGCGCGACGAACGGGACCGGCTCGGGCACCTCGAAGAGCGGCAGTCCGGCGTGCTCGGCCGCCTCCACGAGCCCGGGCGGAACCTCCTGGTGGGTCAGGCCGGTGCCGAAACCCAGGCCCGCCACTCCGGCGGACCCGAGCCTGCCCACGTACGCACGCGCCGCGGCCGGGGTGAGATCG
>JAKOQS010000070.1 GCA_029778235.1 Chloroflexota bacterium
ATCAGGGGAGCGCCGACGACGAACCCGACGTAGTTGAAGACGTTGACCCGGGCGATCGCGACGCCGCTGCCCGCCGGGTCGTGCTGCGCTGCGGCGGTGAACGCGAGCGGGATCACCGGAGCCGCGCCGAAGCCGAGGATGCCGAAGGCGACCAGCGCCCACGTCGGGTTCGGTGCGACGGCGATCAGGACGGCGGCGGCCGCGGCGATCAGCCCACCCAGGCGGACCAGCATGACCGGCCCGCCCGCCATGACGCCCCGGTCGACGAAGACGCGGGCCGCGAGCGTCGTCAGGGCGTAGCACGCGTACGCGAGGGCGGCGACAGTCTCGCTCGACGAGAGCCCGTCGGTCAGGTACACCGCGCTCCAGTTCGACGCGGCCGAGTCGGCGATGTAGACGCACGCGAGCGCGATGCCGATGACCACGATCGGCTTCCACGGCACGTGGACGACGGCGCTCCCGCTCTCCTGGGCGGCCTCGGGTTCCGCCCGGCCGCGCAGGTAGGACGGTCCGGCCACGAGATGTGCGGGGACCAGGACGATCGCGATGATCACGAAGAACGCCCACAGCGCAAGGCTGGTGCCGGCGGCCAGCGCGGCCAACCCGGCGCCGACGATCCCGGCGAGACTGAAGGCGGCGAAGAAGGACGCCATGATGCTGCGGGCGTAGGCGGACTCGACCCGTGCCGCGTGCGCGTTCATCGCCGCGTCGACGGAGCCCAGGGCGAGTCCGACCAGCACGAGCGAGACGACGAGCAGGGGCATCGACGCGCTCGCCGTGCACAGCCCGACCGCGACGAGCGCCAGGGGCGTGAGTGGCCCGACGACGCGCAGCGTTGCGGCGGCCCCCCACCGGGCGATCGCCGATCCGGTTAGGACGCTGCCGACGCCGGCGACGATCGGGACCAGGCCGAGGAGCAGGGCCAATGCGCCCTCCCCCAGGTCGAAGCGGTCCTGGATGGTCGGGATACGGGTCACGAGCGCGGCGAAGCAGACACCCTGGCTGACGTACGGGACGGCGCCGGCGAT
>JAKOQS010000071.1 GCA_029778235.1 Chloroflexota bacterium
ACGATGACGAAGCCGCCGATGATGAGCGCGGTGACGACCGACAGGACCGGCACGACGAGGCTGCGGCCGACCGACCGGAGGTCCACGCGGAGCCAGCCCCGGCCGCGGCCGGTGGGCTCGCTCGGCTTCTCGATCCGCTCGTCACCGGCGGCCGCCTCGCGGGCGACCGTCGTGTCCGGCCCCGTCCAGGATCCCTGGGGCGGCTGGCCGCTCATGCGGCACCTCCCGCGGATGCCGCCGGCGGTCCGGGTGGCTCAGGGGGCGGGGGCGCGGGGGCGCCGGCCGCGACCGGCGCTCCGCCATCCGGCCGGGTGCCCTCCCCGGGCTGGGCGCCACCCATGAGGAGGCCGAGCTTCTCGGGCGTCGCTTCGGCCGGGTCGAGGATGTCGACGATGCGCCCCTGGTACATGACCGCGATGCGATCCGCGAGCGCGAGGACCTCGTCGAGCTCGGTGCTCACGATGAGCACAGCCGCGCCCTCGTCTCGCTTCTCCACGATCCGGCGGTGGATGTACTCGATCGAGCCGACGTCGAGGCCGCGGGTGGGCTGCGCCGCGACGAGGAGGCGGATGGGCCGCGAGAACTCGCGCGCCACGATCACCTTCTGCTGGTTGCCGCCCGACAGGTTGCCCACGTCGTTGAAGATCGTCGGCGTCCGGATGTCGTACTGGCCCACCAGGTCGCCCGCGGTCCGCATGATCGCGTCGCGCTGTACGTTGGGACCCTTCGCGAACGGCGGTGCGTAGTACGTGTTGAGGATGAGGTTCTCCGCGACGGTGAACCCGGGCACGAGGCCCTCCTCCAGCCGGTCCTCCGGGACGTGCGCCACTCCCGCCTCGAAGACCTTCCGCGGCCGCGGCCGCACCTCCTGGCCGCCGATGCGGATCGTCCCCGCCTGCGGGGGCCGCATGCCGGTGACCGCCTCGACGAGCTCCGTCTGGCCGTTGCCCTGCACGCCGGCGACCGCGACGATCTCGCCCGCGCGGACGGTGAGGTCGAGGCCGTCCACGGCACGGTGGCCGCGGTCGTCGAGCACCGTCAGGCCGGAGACCTCGAGGACGTCGGCCGCGGGGCTCGCCGGCCCCTTGTCCACGACGAGGTTCACGTTCCGCCCGACCATCATGGCCGCGAGCTCGTTCAGGTTCGTCTCCGCGGGCTTCGTCGTGCCGACGACCTTGCCGCGCCGCAACACGGTGATCGTGTCGGCGACCTCGAGCACCTCGTTGAGCTTGTGGGTGATGAAGACGATGGAGGTGCCCGCCTTCGCGAGCGATCGCATGATCTCGAAGAGCTCCTCGTCCTCCTGCGGCGTGAGGACGGCGGTGGGCTCGTCGAGGATGAGGACGTCCGCGCGGCGGTAGAGGGTCTTGATGATCTCGACGCGCTGGCGGACGCCGACCGGCAGGTCTTCGATGACGGCGTCCGGGTCCACGTGCAGCCCGTGGCGCTCGGAGACCTCGACGATCCGGGCCCGTGCCGTCCTGTAGTCGAGGAATCCCGTCCTGCCGCGGGTGGACTCCACGCCGAGCATGACGTTCTCGGTCACGGTGAAGACCGGGACCAGCATGAAGTGCTGGTGGACCATCCCGATCCCGGCGGCGATCGCGTCGCCGGGGTCGTGGAAGGTGACCTGCTTGCCGTCGAGCAGGATCTCGCCCTCGTCCGGCCGGTAGAGGCCGTAGAGGACGTTCATGAGGGTGGACTTCCCGGCTCCGTTCTCGCCGAGGAGGGCGTGGATCTCCCCCGGCTCCACGACGAGGTCCACGCCCTCGTTCGCGACCACGCCCGGGAAGAGCTTCGTGATGCCGCGGAGCTCGAGCCTCACCCCGACCCTCCTCCGACCCTCCGGGTGCTGGATGCGCGGCGGGCGGCGCCCCGCCCGGAGCCGCCGCCCGCCGCAGTCGATCCGCGATCGACGCTACTTGGCGGAGAGGTAGTCGCTGACCTTCACCTCGCCGGAGATGATCTTCGCCTTGAGGTCGTCCAGGGCGGTCTTGACGTCCTGGGAGACGGCGCTCTCGAAGTCATGGAACGGGGCCAGGCCGACGCCATCGTTGGCCAGCGTGTTGTTGTACACGCCGCCCATGAAGGTGTTGTCGTACGAGGCCTTGACGGCGGCCTTCACCGCGTTGTCGATCCGCTTGAGGATCGAGGTCAGGGTGACGTCGCCGTACTCGGGCGCACTGATGAACTGGTCGGTGTCGACGCCGATCAGCATCACGCCGTTGTCCTTGTTCTCCTGGACGGCAGCCGCGGCGCCGAGGCCCACCGGGCCGGCGACCGGGACGATCACGTCCGCGCCTTCCTGGATGAAGGAGAGCGTGACCTGCTTGCCCTTGTCCTTGTCGGAGAAGTCACCGGTGAAGGTGCCGTCGCCCTTGCCGTCGGCCGCGGTGGGATCCCAGCCGAGGAGCTCGACGGAGGCGTTGTTGACCTTGTTGTAGTAGTTGATGCCCGCCGCGAGGCCGTTCATGAAGATCGTGACCGGCGGGATGTTGATGCCGCCGAACGTCCCGATCTTGCCGCTCTTGCTCATCGCCGCGGCGAGGTAGCCGGCCATCATGGCGGCCTCGTCGGTCTGGAAGACCAGGCCGGCGACGTTCTGGATCTTGGGGTCGTACGCGTAGTCGACGATCGCGAACTCGGTCAGCGGGTTCGCGTTGGCGAACTTGGCCGTGGCGTCACCGAGCAGGAAGCCGACGGTGACGATCATGTCGCACTTCTCGTCGATGAACTGCTGCAGGTTGCGCTCGTAGTCGGTCTCGGCCTTGGACTCGAGGAACTTGACCTCGATGCCGAGCTCGGCGGCCGCGTCCTGCATGCCCTTCCAGGCGTTCGCGTTGAAGCCCTTGTCGTCGATCCCGCCGGTGTCGCTGACCTGGCAGGCCTTGAACGCCTTCGGCGCGGCCGTCGGCGAGGGCGCCTCGGTCGGGGCGGCGGTCGGGGCCTCGGTGGGGGCCGCCGTCGGGGCGGCGGTCGGGGCCTCGGTGGGGGCCGTGGTGGGCGCCGGTGTCGGGCTGGCGCCGCTCGAGCACGCGGCGACGAGCACCGCGACGGTGGCGATCCCGACGAGGAACTTGGGAATCCGCAACGTGGTCTCCTCTTCACTCCGACGCCCCCGCTGCCGCGAGCCGCCTCCCGGGGCGACCGGCGACCGGACGGGCGCACGATGATCGCCATGATCGCGCCGGTTCCTCCTGCTCCGGATCCGAGACTGGAGCACCCGGCACGCGGCGATCCTTCCCTGTTGCACACCCGAGTATGCACAGGCGATGGGGGCGCTGCAACGCGACTCAGCCCCTTTGTCGGGGGCCGTCCGGACGTCCCCCGCCCTCGTGGGGTCCGGGCCGCCGGGGGCCGGCCACAGGACGCGGGGCATCGGGCGTAGGATGGGGCGAGGTGGGTCACCGACGGCGACCGCCGCTGTGGGAGGGTGGACGGAAGATGGATTGGGTCCAGTTCGCGGCTCAGTGGATCCACGTGATCGCTGCGGTCTTCTGGTTCGGCGGGACGATGTACTTCGACTTCATCGTCCTCCCCACTCTCCGGCAGGTGCCGCCGCTGACGGGGCGGGAGGTCGGCCGGGCGCTCGCGAAGCGGATCCCGCCGTTCATGCGCACCGCGGGGCTGATCGTCATCGCGGTCGGCCTCCTGCGCGGGACCGTGTGGGGACCGCTGCCGCCGGGCGACAACAGCCTCTCCTTCGGGTCCGAGTACGGGATGACCTGGAGCATCTCGATCCTCCTGGCGCTCGCGATCTTCGCCGTGGGGGACGGCGTGATCGGGCGGACCGCCGGGAAGCTGTACGGGGACGACGCGCTCTGGTCGTTCGCGACCGCGGGCGGCCCGCCGCCGGCCGGGTTCCTCGCGCTCTCCGGGCGGCTCCGGACCTTCTCGCTCGTGCAGCTGGCGCTGTTCGTGGCCACCTTCACGTGCATGATCCTCATGCGCTTCGGCCTCTGAGGGCCGCCGTGGGCGGCGCCCGGACGGACGTGGTCTCGCGGACGGCTGGGCGCCCGCAGCGCCGCGGCGAGGAGCCGTGCGGGAGCCGCGCGTGACCGCCGACGAGCGCGCGCGTGCCCGCGAGGTCCTGGACCTGCAGGAGGGCCGCTGGCCGGTCCCCCTGCTCGACGACGCGGGCATCGCGGCCCTGCTGCGGTCGAGCCGCCGGATCGCGATCGTGGGCGCCTCGCCCGATCCCGCACGGCCGTCGCACGAGGTCCTCGTGGGTCTCGCCCGACGGGGGTGGGACGTGGTGCCCGTGACTCCCGCCGCGGAGGCGGTGGCCGGGATCCCTGCCTGGCCGACGGTCGCGGACGCGGTGGCTGCGACCGGACCGGTGGACATCGTCGACGTCTTCCGGCGGTCGGAGGCGGCGCCGGACCACGCGCGCGAGGCGGTCGCGGTCGGCGCGCGGTGCCTCTGGCTTCAGCTGGGCGTGATCAGCTGGGAGGCGGCCCGCATCGCCCACGATGCGGGCCTGTCGGTGGTCATGGACCGCTGCACGCTGATCGAGGACGGGTGCGTCTTCCGGCCCGGCGAGCCGCGGAGCGGCGGGGGTGGACGCGCGACCGGGTGAGATGCCTGCCGGGCCCGGGCGGCGCGCCGGCACCCTAGCGCAGGAAGAACCCGAGGAAGACGAGCAACACCCCGCCGACCGCGACGAGCCCCCAGATGCGGGCCCGCCGCCGGAGGACCTCCATCGCGACCGACGCGCCGGTCCGGTCGTCCGACCGGGGGCCGCCCCGCCACTGCTCGTAGCGGCGGACGTTCGCGTCCTGTTCGGTGAGGGCGCGGTACCGCCGCCAGGCCGGAGCCGCTCGTGTGTACCCGACGACGATGAGGAGGACGCCGAGCGCCCAGAGCGCCAGGTTCAGGATGGTCACCGGTCGTCCTCCGTCGCGTCCGCACGGGACGCGCCCGCATCGGACGCTGCGCCGGGCCCCACCGGGTCGGGTGCTCCCGCCTCGAGTCTCGCGACCAGCGCAGCGCGCACCGCGGCGGCGTCCGCCCGCCCCTGCGTCCGTTTCATCACCTGCCCCACGAGGAACCCCGCTGCCTGCGGCTTCCCGGCGCGGTAGTCGGCGACCGCCGCCGGGTGCTCCGCAATCACGGCCGCCACCTGCCCGTCGAGCGCGGCCGCGTCCGAGATCCGCCCGAGGCCCCGCGCGTGCACGACGGCGACCGGCTTCTCGCCCGTCTCGAACGCGGTGGCGAGCGCCTCCTTGGCGCTCGTGCCCGAGACGCCCCCGGACTCCACCAGCGCCACCAGCTCCGCGAGGTCCGCCGGCGCGACACCGGCCCGATCGATCCGGCCCTTCTCCGTGCCGGCGGCGGCGTTCACCAGTCGGGCGAGCTCGCCGGTCACCCAGTTTGCGAGCGCCTTGGGGCTGGCACCGGCACTCGGCGAGCCGGACCCGGCCACGGCGACCGCCGCCTCGAAGTAGTCGGCCGTCTCGCGCGTCGCGGTGAGCACGGCGGCGTCATGGGGGGTGAGGCCCCACGCTGCGACGTAGCGCGCGCGGCGGCTCGCCGGCAGCTCCGGGATCGTGGCCCGGAGCGCCTCCAGCCAGGCTGGATCGACCCGCAGCGGCGGGAGGTCGGGCTCCGGGAAGTAGCGGTAGTCCTCCGAGTCCTCCTTGTCGCGCATGACGTAGGTGACACCGCGCCCGTCGTCCCAGCCCCGCGTCTGCTGCCGCAGCGTCTCGCCAGCGTCGAGAGCCGCCGCCTGGCGCTCGATCTCGTGGCCGATCGCCCGCTCCACGGAGCGGAACGAATTCATGTTCTTCACCTCGACCCGCGTGCCGAGCGCCTCGGTGCCGCGCGGCCGGATGCTCACGTTCGCCTCGACGCGCATCTGGCCGCGCTCCATCTCCGCGTCCGAGGCGCCCACGTACCGGAGGAGCCGCTGGAGCTCCTCCGCGTACCGGCGCGCCTCCTCCGCGGAGCGGACGTCGGGCTCGGTGACGATCTCCAGCAGGGGCATCCCCGACCGGTCGAAGTCCACCAGGCTCGCCCTGCGACCGTCCGGGAGGGCCGCATGCACCAGCCGGGCGGTGTCCTCCTCCAGGTGGGCGCGACGGATCCGCACCGTCCGGTCTCCCGCGCTCGTGTCGAACGTGAGCGTCCCACCGGAGGCCAGCGGCAGGTCGTACTGGCTGATCTGGTAGCCCTTCGGCAGGTCGGGGTAGAAGTAGTTCTTGCGGTCCCAGCGCGTCGCCGGCGGGATCGACGCACCGATCGCCATCCCCGTGGTCAGCACCAGCTCGACGGCCCGGCGATTGAGGACGGGGAGCGCACCCGGGAGGCCCAGGCAGACGGGGCACGTCCGCTGGTTCGGCACCGTCTCGTCGCCCGACGCGGCGCAGCCGCAGAACATCTTGGACGCGGTCCGCAGCTGCGCGTGGACCTCGATCCCGATGACCGGCTCGTACCGCTCGAGCGCGGCCTCCAGGCCGCCTGCCGACGTCACGACCAGCCCTCACCCCCGACGTCGAACGTGTCGAGCTTCTCGAGGTTCCGCTCCTCGCGGAGGCCCGTCACGAACCGCGCGATCCGCCGGAGCGCCTCGCGGATGCGGTCCTCCGAGGTCGCGTAGCAGGCGCGGACGTGGCCCTCGCCGGACGGCCCGAAGGCGTTGCCGGGGACGACGGCGACCTGCTCCTCCTCGAGCAGGCGCATGGAGAACGTCTCGCTGTCGAGGCCGGTGGAGGTGATCCGCGGGAAGGCGTAGAAGGCGCCGCGCGGCTCGAACGTGGTGAGCCCCATGGCGTTGAACCCGTCGACGATCACCCGGCGGCGGCGGTCGTACTCGGCGTGCATCCGCACGACGTGCTCCTCGCCGTGGGCGAGCGCGTGGACCGCCGCGTCCTGGGCGGTCGTGGGTGCCGACATGATCGCGTACTGATGGACCTTGACGATGCCCTCGATGAGCGGGGCCGGTGCGCACAGCCAGCCGACCCGCCAGCCGGTCATGGCGTAGGCCTTGCTGAAGCCGCCCATGAGGATCGTGCGCTCCCGCATCCCGGGGAGCGCGCTCATCGCGCGGTGGCGGTGACCGCCGTACACGAGCCGGTCGTAGATCTCGTCCGAGTAGACCAGCAGATCGTGCCGGACGGCGATCCCCGCGATCCGATCCTGGATATCGTCCGGGAGCACCGCGCCGGTTGGGTTGCACGGATAGCCGAGGAAGATCGCCTTGGTCCGTGGGCCGATCGCCGCCTCGACGGCGTCGGGATCGAGCGCGAAGTCGTCCTCGAGGCGGGTGGGGACGAAGCGCGGCACCCCGCCGGCGAACAGGATGGCCGGGGTGTACGCGACGTACGACGGCTCGTGGAGGACGACCTCGTCGCCAGGGTCCACGGTCGCGCGGACGGCGATGTCCACGGCCTCCGACGCGCCGACGGTGATGATGATCTCGCGGTCCGGGTCGTAGCGGACGCCGTAGCGCGCCGCGAGGTGGTCCGACAGGTGCTGGCGCAGCTCGCGCGTCCCGAAGTTGCTCGTGTAGTGGGTGCGCCCCGCCCGGAGGCTGGCGATCCCCGCCTCCACGATGTCCCCGGGTGTGTCGAAGTCGGGCTCGCCGATCCCGAGGCTGATCACGTCCTTCATCGACGCGGCGATGTCGAAGAACCGCCGGATCCCCGAGGGCGGGACCTCGCGCACCCGGCGGGCGAGGGCCCGCTCGGCCAGGCTCCCCTGCCCGGCTGCGGCGCCGGCGTCGGTGCCCCTCGGCGTCGTCATGACGTCCTCCTGTCAGCGATCGTCGGCGCCGAGCGCCGCCACGCGCTCGGCCGGCGTTGGGACCCCGCCCGCGCGGAGCGCGAGGAGGCCCGGGGGCTCCACGGTACGCCACGCCGCCCCGGCCGTGATGGCCTCGTGGCCACGGGCGATGCGCAGCAGGTCGACCTCGCTCCACGGCCGGCCGATGAGCTGCAGGCCCACGGGCAGGCCCTCGGAGAGCCCGGCCGGCACCGAGATCCCCGGCAGGCCGGCCATGTTGACCGGGAGCGTGCAGGCGTCGGTCAGGTACATCGCGACCGGGTCGTCGAGCTTGGCACCGAACCGCCAGGCGACGCCCGGGCTGGTGGGTGCGACGACGGCGTCCACGCCCGAGGCCCACACCGCGTCGAAGTCGGCCTTGATGAGCGTGCGGACCTTCTGGGCCTTGCCGTAGAAGGCGTCGTAGTAACCGGCGGAGAGCGCGTACGTCCCCAGGATGATCCGGCGCTTCACCTCCGGCCCGAACCCGCGACCGCGGGTCGCGAGGTACCCCGCGAGCACGTCGCCGTCTCGCAGGGAGAGGCCGTAGCGGATGCCGTCGTATCGCGCCAGGTTGGCGCTCGCCTCGGCCGGGGCGACGATGTAGTAGGTCGCGAGCCCGTACTCCGTGTGCGGGAGCGAGACCTCCTCGATGGTCGCGCCCGCCGCCTCCAGCGCCGCGACGGCGCCGCGGACGGCGGCCTCGACGCCCGGCTCCATCCCCGGCACGAAGTACTCGCGCGGGAGCCCCAGCCGGAGGCCGCGCAGGCCGGCGGCCGCCTCGTCGTCGGATGCCGGCAGCGCCAGCAGGTCGTCGGAGACCGGGACGGGCGCCGAGGTGGAGTCGCGCTCGTCGCGCCCGGCGATCGCGTGGAGGAGCACGGCAGCGTCGCGGACGTCCCGGGCGAACGGGCCCACCTGGTCGAGCGAGGAGGCGAAGGCCACGATCCCGTAGCGCGAGACGCGCCCGTAGGTGGGCTTCATCCCGACCACGCCGCAATGCGAGCCGGGCTGCCGGATGGAACCACCCGTGTCCGTCCCGAGCGCCACGGGGACGTGCCGCGCCGCCACGGCCGCCGCCGAGCCGCCCGACGACCCGCCGGGGACGCGCTCGAGGTCCCACGGGTTGGCCGTCGGGCCGTACGCGGAGTGCTCCGTGGACGATCCCATCGCGAACTCGTCCAGGTTCGTCTTGCCGAGGATGACCGCGCCCACCGCCCGCAGGCGCTCCACGACGTGCGCGTCGTAGGGCGGCACGTAGCCCGCGAGGATGCGCGAGCCGGCCGTGCACGGGCGACCCCGCACCGAGATGAGGTCCTTGAGCCCAACGGGGATGCCGAGGAGCGGGTGCAGGCGCGCCAGGGCCTGTGGCCCGTCGGCGCGGGCACGACCGAGCTCGGCGTCCGCGCGCTCTGCGTCCGCGAGCGCGGCGGCGCGATCGACGTGGAGCCACGCGTGCAGGCCGGCGTCCTCGCTCTCGATCCGGTCGAGGTGCGTGGAGGCCAGGCCGACGGCCGACGTCTCTCCCGCGCGCAGCGCATCCGCCATCGCGCCCGCGGTCAGGCGCGTGAGGTCGCCCTCCACCTCTCAGTCGCCCCCGAGGATCGCCGGGACGACGACCCGACCCTCGAACGTCTCTGGCGCACCGGCGAGCGCCTCGTCTCGCGCGAGGGACGGGCGGGGCACGTCGTCGCGGAGGATGCTCTCGAGCTCGATCGTCTGGGCGGTGGGAGCGATCGCGTCGGTGTCGAGCTCGGCGAGCTTCGCGTACTGCTCGAGGATGTGGTTCAGCTGGCCCTGGAGGCGCTCCAGCTCGTCGCCGGACAGGCCGAGACGAGCGAGATGCGCGACGTGCTCGACGTCCGCACGGGAGAGGGTCGCCATCCCCCGATGATAGCCGGGGGGACGAGGCCGCCGTCCTCGCGGGGGCCGACGGCGTGCGCACCCGGACACGGGCGCGGCTGGGCCGGACCGCGCCGGGCCCGCGCGGAGCGCCATCGCGCCCGGAGCGCCCCCGCCGCGCCCGGCACGCCCCGCCCCGGCTCTCCCCCGCCGCGCGGCTCCCCGATCGGGGCGGCCGCGCTACCCTGCGGGCGTGACTCTCCGCATCCGCCCGATGACCCGGGCCGACGTGGACGGCGCGACCGACGCGCTGCTCCGCGGCGACTGGGGCGACCGGCGGTCGTTCTTCGCGTTCGCGGCCGATCACCCTGCGTGCGACGCGATCGTCGCCGTCGACCACGGTCGCGTAGTGGGCACCGGCGTGGGGACCCGGAACGGGGCCGTCGGGTGGGTGGGGACGATCTTCGTCGCCGCGGAGCGCCGCGGCGCCGGGCTGGGCACCGAGCTCACCGAGCGGATCTGCGACGGGCTCGCCGCGGCCGGCTGCCGGACGCTCGTCCTCGTCGCGACGGAGCAAGGACGGCCGCTGTACGAGCGGCTGGGGTTCTCGGTCGCGGACTGGTACGTGACCGTGGAACGGGACGCTCGCGCGCTGGGCGGCCCGGCCGGCGGCGAACCGGCGGGCGGCGAACCGGCGGGCGACGGCACGGCCGGGCATCTCGATGCGGCCCTGGTCATCGCCCCCTTCTCTCCAGCGGATGTCGCCGAGGCGGCCGAGCTCGACCGGGCGGCGACCGGCGAAGACCGGGCGCACCTGCTCGCAGCGTTCGCCGGGATCGCCGGCGGGCTGACCGTCCGGGACGCTGCCGGCGGCCTTCGAGGGTTCGTGGCGCGCGCGCCCTGGGGCGGCGGCGCGACGGTCGCCCCCGACCCCGCCGATGCCCGCCGTCTCCTCGACGCACGGCTGGCAGCCGCGCCCCCGGGGCACCGCGTCCGAGCCGGCACCATGCTCTCGAACGCGGCGGGCCTCGCGATGCTCGCCGCCGATGGGTGGACGGAGGCCTGGCGGGCGCCACGCCTGCACCGGGGCGAGCCGCTCGCGTGGCAGCCGACGGCGCTCTGGGGCCAGTTCAACCACGCCCTCGGCTGAGACGTCCGACGGCTCGCCGACGCAGGACGGCCCGCGGCACTGCCCGGGCCCGGACGCCCGCGGCGGCCCGGAGCCCGTCGCCGTCCCGTGCCCCCTACCCGGCCGGCTCCTCCCCGGCCAGCAGCCGCCGGAAGCCCTCCTCGTCGAGGACGGGGATCCCCAGCTCCGTCGCCTTCGCGAGCTTGGAGCCGGCGCCGGGACCGGCGACCACGTAGTCGGTCTTCTTCGAGACCGACCCCGACGCCTTCCCGCCGGCCGCGCGGACCGCCTCCTCTGCCTCCTCGCGGCTGAAGCCGTCGAGCGTCCCCGTCACCACGACGGTCTTCCCGGCGAGCGGCCCGGCCGCCTCCACCACCCCGGCGGCGGGTCGCTGCGCCGGGCGCTCCGGCTCCACTCCCGCTCGCACCAGGTCGTCCAGGACGTCCGCCGTCGCCTCGTCGGAGAGCCACCCGCCGATGCTCGCGGCGACGGTCGGCCCGATCCCCGGCACCTCGGCGAACCGCTCCGGGTCGGCGGCCCGGAGCTCGCGCGCGACGCGCGCGAGCCAGCCCGCCTCGCCCCCCATCGGCTCGTCCGGCTCCGGCGGCCAGGACGATGCGATCCAGCGCGCCAGGTCGATCGCCGTCTGCTCGCCCACCTGGGGGATCCCGAGGGCGTTGAGGATGCGCGCCAGCGGCCGCCGGCGGGACCGCTCGATCGATGCCGCAAGGTTCTCCGCGCTCTTCCGCGCGAAGCGGTCGAGCCCCTCGAGCTGGTCGACCGTGAGCCGGTAGAAGTCGCCACGCGTCTTCAGAAGCCCCGTCTCCAGCAGCTGCGTGATCACCGCGTACCCCGCGCCCTCGATGTCCATCCCGCCCCGCCCGGCGAAGTGCGCGAGCTCCTCGAAGATGCGCGCGGGGCAGCGGACGTTCGGGCAGCGGTGGCGCACTTCGCCCTCGGGCCGGACGACCGGCGTCCCGCAGACCGGGCAGTGCGTGGGCATCTCGAACTCGCGCTCGGAGCCGGTCCGCCGCTCCGGGATGGAGCGCACGACCTCCGGGATCACATCGCCGGCCTTCTGGAGGACGACCGTGTCGCCGATCCGGATGTCCTTGCGCCGGACCTCGTCGAGGTTGTGGAGCGTGGCGCGCGCCACGGTGGAGCCGGCGACCTTCACGGGACGCAGGTGGGCCACCGGGGTGAGCGACCCGGTGCGACCCACGTACGCGACGATGTCCTCGACGACGGTCTCCACCTGCTCGGGCGGGAACTTGAAGGCGATCGCCCACCGGGGCGCCCGGGCGACCATCCCGAGGCGGCGCTGGAAGTCGAACCGATCGACCTTCACGACCACCCCGTCCGTCTCGTACGGGAGCTCGTGGCGGGCCTCCTGCCAGCGCTCGAGGAAGGCGATGACGCCGTCGATGTCGAGCCCGGACGCGCGATCCGGGTTGACGCGGAAGCCCAGCGCCTCCAGGCGGAGGAGGGCCTCGGACTGGGCGGAGGCCGGCCCGACCGGGCCGGACGGCGCAGCTCCGGCCGATCGCGCGACCCCGGCCGGCGGCTCCTCGACCAGCTGGTAGATCCAGGTCGCGAGCCGGCGGCTCGCCGTGATGGCGGGATCCTGCTGGCGGAGCGATCCCGCGCCGCTGTTGCGCGGGTTCTGGTAGAGCGGGAGGCCTGCCTCCTCGCGCTCGGCGTTGATGCGCGCGAACTCGGCCTTGGGCATGTAGACCTCGCCCCGCGCCTCGACCGTGACGGGCTCGGTCAGTCGCTCCGGGACCGACTCGATCGTCCGCAGGTTCGCGGTGACGTCCTCGCCCGTCGTCCCGTCGCCCCGCGTGGCTCCCAGCGCGAACCGGCCGTCGCGGTAGCGGAGGCTCACCGCGAGCCCGTCGATCTTCAGCTCCGCGACGTACGTGAGACCGGGCGCCGGCTCGGGCGCGGGCGGCAGGTCGAGGCCCTTCCGGACCCGCGCGTCGAACGCCCGGAGCTCGTCGTGGCCGAAGGCGTTGGCGAGCGACAGCATCGGCCGCTCGTGACGGACCTCGCTGAACGGGCCGCCTGCCGGCGCGCCGCCGACGTGCTGGGTCGGGGATTCGGGCGTGGCCAGCGCGGGGAATGCCGCCTCGAGCGCGACGAGCTCGCGGAAGAGGGCGTCGTACTCCGCGTCGGTCAGCTCCGGCGCGTCCTCCGCGTAGTAGAGGCGGTTCGCGCGGACGATCGCGGGGACCAGCTCCGCG
>JAKOQS010000072.1 GCA_029778235.1 Chloroflexota bacterium
ATGCGCGCGGCCTCCAGGCCCTGGCCGACGAGGAGGTTGACCGGCGTGAGGGAGCCGAGCAGGAGGCCCTGCAGCAGCAGCAGCCAGCCGATCGCGCTTCGCGGGTGGCGCCATGCCAGCAGCGCGCCGACGGTCCCGGCAGTGAGCGCGACGAGCGACACCGCGATGACGTTCGACGGCCCGCTCGCGAAGCTCAGCGGGAGCGTCGGGAAGCCGTCCGACGCCCAGACGGCCGCGCTCGCTACGACCGAGACGGCCAGCGCCAGCCAGCCGCCCCAGGACAGGACCCGGACTGACGGAAGGGGGAGGCGACGACGGACGGCGCGGCGCCCGGTCGACACGGCAGCGGTCATGGCGTCACCGGCGGTACGCCGTCGCCTGGACGGCGTCGAGATGGGCGAGGATGTCGTCGAGTCGGTCCTGGTCCTTCGTGAAGTCGAGGACCGCCTGCCAGAACGCGCTGTTCATGAGCTCCGGCATCGCGTCGGAGGCGTCGAACCGGAACCGGGTCGCGGACTGGAGGAGACGGGCCTCGCGCTCCGAGATCGAGTCCGGGTACGCGGTGACCCGGAGGTTCCCGGAGAGCACGCCGCCGCGCTTCACCCAGATCGACTGCGCCTCGGGCGTGATGAGGTAGCGGAGGAGCTCGCGCGCCTGCGGCGTGTCGCGGATCAGGCCCATGAGGTCGCCGGCGCCGATCAGGGAGCCGGAGTACTTCGGGTCGACGTCGGGGAAGGGCAGGAAGTCGAAGTCGGGCGACGGGTGCGCCGGGTCGTCGCCGAGGAACGGCGCCATGAAGCTCCCCTGGTGCAGGAAGAGGCAGCCGGGCGGCTGGTTGAACAGCGGGCGGCCGGCGACCGCGAAGTAGGTCCGGAGCGCCCCATCGGCACCGCCGAAGACCGCGCCGTCCGCGACCACCTGGCCGTAGGACTCGAACGCGCGGCGCACCTCCGGCGAGGTCCAGCGCAGCGTGCCCGCGACCCATCGGTCATAGGCGTCCGGGCCGCTCTGGCGCAGGAGGAAGTCCTCGATCCAGTCGGTGCCCGGCCAGCCGGACGCCGCCCCGGACTCCAGCCCCACGCACCACGGCTTCGTGACACCCTTGGCCGCCACGCGGGCCACCTGCACCAGCTCGTCCCAGGTCCGCGGCGTGCCGAGGGTCCAGACGGAGCGGTCGTACCAGAGCAGGCCCTTGACCGTCGCCTTGATGAAGACGCCCACGAGCTTGCCGTCGATCGTCCCGAGCGAGACGAACGAGGGGATCGTGTCCGCCTTGTAGCCGGCGACGTCGATGACGCCGGTGAGGTCCTTGAGCCCGCCCGACCGGGCGAGCTGGGTCATGAACCCGGGGCCGGGCAGGCCCGCGACGTCCGGCGGGTCGCCGGCGGCGATGCCACGCTCCAGCTGGCCCTGCAGGTCGCGCGTCGACGTGTAGACGACGCGGATCCCGGTGCGGACCTCGAACGGCTTCACCATCTCCATGAACGCCGCCTCCTCGGGCCCCTCCCAGGAGCCGAGGACCGTGACCGTGCCGCCGGTCGAGGCGGGCGCGGCGCCGGCGTCGACACAGCCGGCGACGAGGATGGCGACGCCGAGGGCCGCGCCGATCCGCCCGACCCACGCGACTGCCGACCGCGAGCGCGGCGTGACGAGCGACGGCATCCGAAGCCGGCGATCGTCCCTGTGTGCGTCGTGCGTAGCGGACATCGAGCGTTCCCTCCTCGAACCGCTCGCCCCCGGGTCTCCGGACGATCCCCGTCCGGTCCCGTCGTGGCGTCTCCCAGGCGGCCCGACACTGCGAGTGTCGCGACGCGCGGGGGGCGCGGGAGTGGGCGGAGGTGCACATCCGCGTGCGACGGACGACGCCATCCACCATCGTCATCCGACGATGGCGGCGGCCACGCCGGGGCCGTCCGGCCCTGCCGAGGCGGGACGCGCACCTGGCGCCCCGGTGCCCCTTATGCTCCGGGCGACAGGGCAGCCGCCGACGAGGTCGTCGATCGATGAGAGCGATCGTCTGCACGCGCTACGGGCCGCCGGAGGTCCTCCGGCTCGCGGACGTGCGGAAGCCCGCCCC
>JAKOQS010000073.1 GCA_029778235.1 Chloroflexota bacterium
ATCCGCGGGCGCAGGGACCAGGCTGATCGCCGGCCCTCAGCGGAGGTCGCGGATCGCGCTCCGGTCATCGTCACCCCGTGATGGCGCCGCCGCCAGGGCGCGCGGCTGCTCGGACCGCTCGCTCGCGACCGCGTGGCGGGCATCGCCCGCCGACCCCAGCGTGGGGAACCGCGGCTGCGGCAGGTCGCAGCGGCCGACGCTGGCGGCGACGACGAACGTGAGCGCGACGAGCGCTGCCGCGGGACGGCGGCCGGTGCCGCGCAGGGTGCGCATGGCCGCATCCTACGCCCGGCGGTGCGGTCGGCTGGGGCGCCGGGAGATCAACCGATGATGCCGATCGCCACGGCCGCATCGGCCGTCGATTGCGTACTTGCGCAGATGGTAAACTTTCACGACACGGCCGACGTGCCACGCACCCGCGGGGCCGGGCCCAGTCAGGCGCCGGATGATGTGGCGCCAGGATCCCGAGGAGAGATCCCCGCGATGGAGATGGTCATCGACTTCCCGGGCGGCGCGCGCGTCGACGCCCACTTCGGCCCGTTCGTCGTCCCCACGGACCAGCTGCCGTCCGGCGGCGGCCAGGGCTCGGCGCCGACGCCCTTCCTCACGTTCCTCTCGACGATCGGCACGTGCGCCGGGATCTACGTCCTCGGGTTCTGCCGCCAGCGCGGGATCCCGACCGAGGGCATCCGCCTCGTGCAGCGGATGGGCGCCGATCCTGCAACGGGCATGATCACGAACGTCCAGGTGACGATCGAGCTGCCGGCCGGATTCCCGGAGAAGTACGCGGACGCCGTGGTGCGAGCGGCCGAGCAGTGCGCCGTGAAGAAGCACTTCGAGCGCCCGCCGGTCATCGAGGTGGTCAGCACCATCGGATGACCGACCATCGGGTGACCGCCCCGATGTAACCTCGGCCCGACGAGGGGAGGCCGCCGTGCCCACGCTTGCCGACACGAGCCACGAGCATCACGACCGGATCAGGGCGCATGCCGACCGTCTGCCCGGCATCGCGGACATGATCGGCCATGCCGACGACGAGACCCTCCGCGCGGCCTTCCTGCCGGAGGCCGACTTCATCGCCGGCCGGCTGGTGCGCCACATGACCGCCGTGGAGACGACCTTCTACGGTCCACTCGAGCGGCTCATGGCCGGACGGCACTCCATGGCGCCGATGCGCCACGAGCACGAGGACCTGGTGCGGCTCGTGAGCGTCATCGGCGACTACGCCGCGGCGCTCCGCGACGGTCCGCTCGACGAGGACGACGGGATCGCGCTCCGACGCGCGCTCTACCGGCTCCACGCGATCGTGAAGGTGCATCTCGCCGAGGAGGAGCTGTACCTCGGGGTCCTCGAGCGGAACCTCACCGAGGCCGAGAAGGACGAGGTCGTCCAGCTCCTCGTACGGGCCTGCGAGCAGCCGCTCTGAGATCGGTCCGGGAGGGTCTGCGGCGCGCCCGCCGGGGCGGCGTCGGTCTCAGGGGCGCGGACGCCGGTCCCGCGCGACCCACTCGAGGTACTGGCCGTCGAACTCGCCGATCAGGCGGGCCCGCTCCTTCATCACCGCGGCCCACTCGTCGAGCGCCGTGTAGCCCGCGTCGGTGAGCTCGTAATCGCGGCGCGCCGGGCCCTGCGGCTGCAGGGACCACGTGGACGTGACGAGGCCGGCCTGCTCGAGCTCGCGGAGCGTCCGGTAGACCTGTCCCACGTCCACCGGCCCCTCCGTGATCCGCATCTCCTCGAGGCGGCCGATGATCGCGTACCCATGGACGGGCCCGCCGGAGAGGATCACGAGGAGGAACGGCTCCATCCAGCGGCGCCGGTTGCCGAGCGGTGCCCAGCCGTTGTGGATCGGTACGCCGGACGCATCGCGTCCCGAGGCAAGCTGGCCGGGGGCCGGCTCCGCGGCGGGAGGTCCGACCACGGGCGGCGCAGCGGAGGGGCCTGCAGGGTCGTGGGCAGTCTCGGCGGGCTCCACGACGGGCGGATCGGCGGCGGGGCCGGCGGTGTCGTCGACGGGCTCGGCCCGACTCGCGGCGCTCATCTCGCTCTGCAGCATAGCGGCCGCGGACCTCGCGGACGGTCGCGACCGTCCGCGAGGTCCAGGACCGTCCCGGCCGCGCGCGGTCAGCCCTCGGCGGTGATCGGGTGGTCGAGGCCGGCCGCGAGGACGTCGGCCACGTCGGCCGTCACGCCCTTGTTCACGATCCCGACGTACAGCTCCTCCTCCACCAGGTGGACCTTGAGGAGCGCATAGAGGCGGAAGATGACGCGGCGCAGCGCCAGCTTGCGCGCCAGGCTGTGGCTCGCATCCGCGAGTTGCGCGCCCGTCCGGTGGAAGTCGGCGATGAGGTTGCGGACCTGCCCGTGCTCGTGGCGCATCGGCGTCATCGAGTGGCGGTTCTGCATCATCCGCTCGAGCTCGGGGTAGATCGCCTTCTCGGCCGCCTCCAGGTGCGGGATGAGGACGCCCGAGAAGAAGGCGTCGACCTCGGCGATCCTGGGCGCGAGCTCCTCGGCCTCCTTCGTCATCAGGTCGTCGCCCAGCGCCGGCAACGTGTCCACGGTGTGCATGATCCGCGCGTGGTGCTCGTGCGCCACCTGCGGAAGGCTGCTCGTCATCGGGATCCTCCGTCGTCTCCGCCCGGCCTCCGCCCGGCGGGTCGGGTCGTGGGCCGCCCGCCGGCATCCCCGGGGGCGGATCGGTGAGCGCTCACCTGGAGCACGTGCGCGTCAGGCATCCGCCGTCCTCGCCTTCGCCGGCGCCCGCACGGGCCGCGGCTCGCGGGCGAGCGCGACGAAGAAGAGCCCCAGCGGCCGGTAGGCGGCGTGCGCGAGCTTCATGAACGGTGCGAGCAGGACCAGCTCCATCGCGACCGCCACGTGGAAGAGGAAGACCCAGTAGCCCCAGGCGGGCGCGTCGGGAAGGTAGAGCGCCAGCTCGATCGCGAAGCCGGTCACGCCGGTCACCCACACGAGGGCGAGCAGGGTCCAGTCCGAGGAGGCCGACTTCTTCACGGAGCGGTTCGAGCCGCGCAGGCGGTCGACGATCATGACCGTGCTCCCGTACACGAGGGCTGCGCCGGCCGCGGTGCCGAGGAGGCGCACCGGGTACCAGATCGGGACCGGGGTCCCCGTCGCCTTGACCCCGATGACCTCCAGGCCGTAGTCGAGCGCCGTCGCGAGGAGGAGGCCGAGGAAGCCCCACAGGACCAGCGCATGGACGAGCCAGCGGCGCCGGTACAGCGGCTCCGTGGGCTCGGCATCGCAGTCCCTGCGGAAGCCGACCTGGCCGAGCGATTCCCGGCCGACGGCGGCCCATGCCGCGCGCGCCGTGCGTGCGATCTCCGCGCGCCCGCCGAGCGCGTCGCCGAGGCTCACGCCTTCGCGTCTCGCGACCCGGCGCGTCATGCGCACCAGGCCGGCCAGGCCGGCGAGGACGACGATCGCCATCACGACGAGGCCGAGGTCGTGGATCAGCTCGGCGGGGATGAACTCGAAGAGCGCGAGAGACGCGGCGTCCTGCGGCCCGCGCGCCGCGAACATGAAGACGGCGAAGAAGGCGGCGAGCGCGAGTGCGATGGCGGTGCCCACGGCCGGGAAGAGGTACATGACCCGGGCGAGGCCGGTGACGTCGTAGCTCGCGAT
>JAKOQS010000074.1 GCA_029778235.1 Chloroflexota bacterium
CGACGAGCAGGTCGGCGTGGACATCGTCCGCAAGGCCCTCGAGGCGCCGGCCCGGCAGATCGCCGACAACGCCGGCCAGTCCGGCGAGGTCATCGTCGAGGCCACCCGCAAGCAGAAGAAGGGCGTCGGCTACGACGCGCTCGTCGGCGAGTTCGGCGACATGTTCGAGAAGGGCATCGTCGACGCCGCCAAGGTGACCCGTTCGGCCCTCCAGAACGCCGCCTCGATCGCCGCGATGGTCCTCACGACGGAGACGCTCGTGACGGACATCCCGGAGAAGAAGGAGCCGATGGCCGCCGGCGGCCACGGCCACGGCGGGGACATGGACTTCTAGTCCGGCTGTCCCGCACCGTCCGCGAACGGACCGAGGCCCGGGCCCCGCGAGGGACCCGGGCCTCGTCAAGTCTCAGGCGGGCGGTCGCTCGAGCCCCTGCACCGCCCCCCGTACCTCCGTCCGCTTGACACCCCGGACCCCGTCGATGACGCTCGCCGTGCACGCGCGGCCGTCATGGCCGAGCGCGTCACTGGAGGTCGATCCCATGTACCGACGCCTCGTCGCGGTCGCGCTCGTCGCGCTCGCCGCGCTCGCCGCCTGCTCCGCCGCCGCGCCCGCCATCTCCGACCCGTCGGAGATCGTCGCCCAGAGCCTCGACGCCCTGTCGAAGGCGAAGACCGTCCACGCCCGCGCGGACGTCACCGGGACCCTCCCGTTCGACGCCGGCGCCCTGCTCGGCGGGATGAGCGGCGACGGTGGCGCCCCGTCCGCGTCGGGCGCCTCGATGGACCTCGCCGGCACCTACCTGGAGGCGACCGTCGACATCGCCGGGAAGAAGGGGACCGTCACCGTCGCCATCCCGTTCCTCCTCGGGACCAAGCTCGAGGCGATCATGGACGGCGACACGTCGTATACCCGCATCAGCCTCTTCGGGGACAAATGGCAGAAGAGCGTCGCGTCGCCGGAGCCCGGCGCCTCGCCGTCGCCGAGCGACGACCTGGCGTCGATGGTGGCCGACGTGAAGAAGGCGCTGTCGCAGGAAGGCGTCAAGACGGAGAAGCTCGCCGACGAGAAGTGCGGCGAGGACGACTGCTACCACGTGCGGATCACCGCCTCCGCGAGCGCCCTCGCGCAGGACGCGAGCGGCGCGGTCTCCGGCCTCGGCGGCGACCTCGGCGACCTCGGCGGGCTCGTCGAGGGCCTCTCGTCGCCCGCGCCCGGCGCGTCGCCGCTCGTCGGCGGGGACGTCACGATCGACTGGTGGGCGCGGAAGAGCGACCTCCGGCCGGTGAAGATCGTCCTGGGGACGACCGCCGAAGGGTCGACGCTCGCGGTCACCGTGACCATGGACAAGTGGGACGAGGCCGTGACCGTCTCGCCGCCGCCGGCGGACCAGGTGACGGACCAGCCGGCCTTCGAGATGCCGAGCCTCGAGATCCCCAGCATCGCCCCGTAGTCGTCCCGCCGCCGCCCGAGGGGCCGCGGCGCGGCTGCATGCGCCACCTCGGTGCCCTCGCCGGCCGGCGAGGGCACCGGCACATCCGGCCCCGGTCGCGCCCTCGTGGTCGCCGCGTGATGCCCGGCGAACGCCCGGCCCCTAGAATCGGCCGGTGACCAGACGTCCCGCCCCCGACGACCCGGCCCTCGCGGCCGAGCCCGGTCCCGACCCTGCCGGGCGACTCTTCGCCCCGCCCGACGACGACTTCGTCGCGGTCGGCGCGCACGTGGTCTCCGCGGGCGGCGGCTGGAGCGAGGAGGACGAGCTCGCGGCAGGGGCCGCGGCCGCCGAGGCCGCCGGGCGCGCGGCCGAGGACGCGGTCGAGGAGGCCGAGGCCGCGGAGCGGAGGGAGGCGCGCGGCCGTGCGATCCTCGCTCGCCTCAACCCCGAGCAGGCGCGAGCGGTCTCCACGACGGACGGCCCCGTCCTGATCCTCGCCGGAGCAGGGAGCGGCAAGACTCGCGTCCTCGCGCACCGGGTGGCGTACCTCGTGAGGGTCCTGGGCGTGGCGCCCTGGCGGATCCTCGCGGTCACGTTCACGAACAAGGCCGCCGCGGAGATGCGCGAGCGGATCGTGGGCCTCGTGGGGCCCGAGGCCGGGCGCGACGTGGCGATGGGCACCTTCCACGCGCTGTGCGCGCGGCTCCTCCGGCGGGACGGCGAGGCCATCGGGGTCCCGCGCCGGTTCGTCATCTACGACACCGACGACCAGCAGTCGCTGATGAAGCGGCTCCTCAAGGACGAGGACCTGCCGGTCACCGGCGAGTTCCGGCCCGCCGCGGTCCTGGGGGCGATCAGCCACGCGAAGAACGAGATGCTCGACGCGACGTTCCTCGCCGACAACGCCGCGAGCTACCACGAGCGCCAGGTCGCCAAGCTCGGCCGCCGCTACGAGAAGGCCCTGAAGGAGGCCGGGGCGCTCGACTTCGACGACCTCCTCCTGGAGGGCGTCCGGCTCTTCGAGGAGGCCCCCGACGTCCTCGAGCGCTACCAGCAGCGCTGGCGGTACATCCACGTGGACGAGTACCAGGACACCAACCGGCCGCAGTACCTGTGGGTGAAGCACCTCGCGGCCGGCCACGGGAACCTCTGCGTCGTCGGCGACGACGACCAGAGCATCTACGCCTGGCGCGGCGCCGACGTGACCAACATCCTCGAGTTCGAGCGCGACTGGCCGCACGCGACGGTCGTCAAGCTCGAGCAGAACTACCGCTCCACGCAGCTCATCCTCGACGCCGCCCACGCCGTCGTCAGCCGCAACCCGTCGCGGACGGAGAAGCGGCTCTGGACCGACCGGGAGGGCGGCGCCCCGATCACGCTCTTCGAGGCGTACGACGAGGAAGAGGAGGCCGAGTGGATCGCCCGGCGGGCCGAGGAGGTCACGGGATCGGGGAGCGGGGTCCTCGCCCGCCGCGCGGACGCCGAGCCGCTCCGCCGGCGCGACGTCGCGGTCCTCTACCGGACCAACGCGCAGTCCCGGGCGATCGAGGAGGCGATGCTCCGGCACGGTCTCCCGTACCAGGTCATCGGTGGGACGCGCTTCTACGCCCGGCGCGAGGTCAAGGACGCGCTCGCGTATCTGCGGGTCCTGCGCAGCGATGCAGACGCGGTCAGCTTCGAGCGGATCCTCAACGTGCCGGCGCGTGCCATCGGCGAGAAGAGCCTCGAGGTCGTCCGGGACCACGAGGCGGCCACCGGCGCATCCACCTGGGACGCCCTGCGCGCGGCGGGGGGCGGTCGGATCGAGGGCCTCGCGTCCCGCGCCCGGACCGCGATCGGCGGGTTCGTCGCCCTCGTCGAGCGCCTCCGGGGCCGGGTGGGCGTCCTCGACCTCCCCGAATTGCTCGACGCGGTCCTGGAGGACTCGGGATATCGCGCCATGCTCATGGACGGCTCGGCCGACGGCGAGGAGCGGTGGGAGAACCTGCTCGAGCTGCGGGCGGTCACCACGCGGTACGGCGACCTGGAGCCGGAGGACGCGCTCGACCGATTCCTCGAGGAGACGGCGCTGGTGGCCGACCAGGACGCATACGAGGGCGAGCGCGACGAGGTGACCCTCATCACGCTGCACGCCGCGAAGGGCCTGGAGTTCCCCGTCGTCTTCATCGCCGGCCTGGAGGAGGGCGTCTTCCCGCACGCCCGCTCGCTCGACGACGAGCGCCAGCTCGCCGAGGAGCGCCGCCTCGCGTACGTGGGGATGACGCGCGCGAAGGACCGGCTCTTCCTCAGCCACGCCTGGCGGCGCTCCACGTGGGGCCCGGGGATGCCCGCGGCGCCGAGCCGGTTCCTGCTCGAGATCCCCGAGGGCCTCGTCGAGGGGCCGCGCCTCGGCGCCCCCGGCGCGGACGGCGACGACATCCGGGGCGAGATGGACATGCTCTGGGGCGCGCGCCGGACGTCGCGCCTCGGCGGCGCACGTCCCGCCGGCGGCGCGTTCCGGCAGGGGAGCGGCCGCCCCGGCGCGCCGCGACCGGGCGAGACGTTCCGCCCCACCCGCGACCTCGGGGCGCGGCGTGACTCCTTCGCGGCGGGGGAGCGCTCCGGAGTCCTCCGCGTGGACCGCGATCCCGACGGCGGCTACGACGTGGCGTGGTCGGACGAGGGCGGCCCGCAGGACGCTCCCGCGGCGGGAGTCGCGGCGGGCGGCCACACGGGCGCGGGCTCCAGCCGCACAGCCGCGGCATCCGATCGCGCCGGCGCCGGCCGGCCCGCGCGTGTCCGGATCCCCGGCGAGCGCCTGTACCGCGACGGCGACCGCGTCCGGCACCCGCGGTTCGGCGACGGCGTGGTGGTCACCTCGAAGCTCACCCGCGATGACGAGGAGGTCACGGTCGCGTTCCGCGAGGGCGGTGTGCGGACGATGCTCGCGAGCCTCGCGAACCTGGAGGACGTCGGATGAGCGAGGACGCGGGTCCCCTCGGCGCCACCGACGGCGCGACCGAGGCTGCGGAGATCGACGCGGGCCCCGCCGCCGTGACCGGCGCCGAAGGCGCGTCGGGGGCCGACCCGGCGCCTGAGGCCGCCACCGGTGCCGGCGCGCGCGCCCTGCCCGTCGACCCGGCGCTCGTCGACGCCGCGCGCGCCGCCGGGCCGGATCGCGCGGCCACGCGCCACGCGGAGCTGGTCCCCGCGATCGTCCGCGCGAACCGCCTCTACTACGCGGAGGACGCGCCGGAGCTGACCGACGCGGAGTACGACGCCCTCTTCCGCGAGCTCGTCGCGCTCGAGGCGGCATTCCCCGCGCTGGCCACGCCCGAATCCCCGACCCAGCAGGTCGGCGGCGCGCCGGCAGGCGGCCCGTTCAGCGAGGTCCGTCACGAGCGGCCGATGCTGTCGCTCGGCAACGCCTTCGGCCACGACGAGCTCCGGGCGTTCGACGCGCGCGTGCGCAAGGGCCTCGACCTGCCGCCCGCCCCCGAGCCGGCCCCCGACCTGACGTACGTCGCGGAGCTGAAGATCGACGGACTCGCGGTGAGCCTCCGCTACCGCGACGGCCGGTTCGCGCTGGGAGCCACGCGGGGCGACGGGACGACGGGCGAGGACGTCACCGCGAACCTGCGGACGATCGAGTCGGTCCCGGAGCGACTGACCGAGCCCGTCACGGTCGAGGCGCGGGGCGAGGTCTACATGCCCA
>JAKOQS010000075.1 GCA_029778235.1 Chloroflexota bacterium
AGCTCTGCGCCCAGCTCGTGGAGGCGGGCACGTTCATCCCGCTGGACCCGGAGAAGCGCCCGAACAGCTTCCTTGCGCGATCGGATCCCAGCGACGTCGCGCGCGTCGAGGATCGCACCTTCATCTGCTCGCGCGAGGCGGCCGACGCCGGCCCCACCAACAACTGGCGCGACCCGGACGAGATGCGCGTGACGCTCACGGACCTCTTCCGCGGGTCCATGCGCGGCCGGACCATGTACGTGATCCCGTTCTCCATGGGCCCGCTCGGCTCGTCGATCAGCCGGCTGGGCGTCCAGGTGACGGACTCGGCGTACGTGGTCGTGAACATGAAGATCATGACCCGGATGGGCGCCGCCGCCCTCGACGAGATCCGCGCCGCCGGCGACTTCGTGCCGTGCCTGCACACGGTGGGCGCGCCGCTGGAGCCCGGCCAGGCCGACGTGCCGTGGCCGTGCGACGCCCAGACGAAGTACATCGTCCACTTCCCGGAGACGCGCGAGATCTGGTCGTACGGCTCGGGGTACGGCGGCAACGCGCTGCTGGGCAAGAAGTGCTACGCGCTCCGGATCGCCTCGGCGATCGCCCGTGACGAGGGCTGGCTCGCGGAGCACATGCTCATCATCAAGGTGACGTCGCCGGAAGGGCGGTCGCGGTACATCGCAGGCGCGTTCCCCTCGGCCTGCGGCAAGACCAACCTGGCGATGCTCGTCCCCACGCTGCCCGGGTGGACCGTGGAGACGGTGGGCGACGACATCTGCTGGATGCGCTTCGGCGCGGACGGCCGCCTGTACGCGATCAACCCGGAGGCGGGCTTCTTCGGCGTCGCCCCGGGCACCAGCGTGAAGACCAACCCCAACGCGGTCCGGACCCTCGATGCGAACTGCATCTACACGAACGTCGCGCTCACCGACGACGGTGACGTCTGGTGGGAGGGCCTGACCGACGAGCCCCCGGCCCACCTGGTGGACTGGACCGGGAAGGACTGGACGCCCGACGCGGGCAGGCCCGCCGCCCACCCGAACGCCCGGTTCACCGCGCCCGCGGGCCAGTCGCCGGTCATCGCGCCGGAGTGGGAGGACCCTGCCGGCGTCCCGATCGACGCGATCCTGTTCGGCGGCCGCCGGGCCACCGTGGTCCCGCTCGTCCGCGAAGCCTTCGACTGGTCTCACGGCGTCTTCATGGGCTCGATCATGAGCTCGGAGACCACGGCGGCGGCGTTCGGGGAGGTCGGGAAGCTGCGGTTCGACCCGTTCGCCATGCTCCCGTTCTGCGGCTACAACATGGCCGACTACTGGGGCCACTGGCTCGACGTGGGCCGTGCGACCACGGCCGACCGGCTGCCGCGCGTCTTCCATGTGAACTGGTTCCGCAAGGACGGTGACGGGCGCTGGCTATGGCCGGGATTCGGCGAGAACAGCCGCGTGCTCGAGTGGGTCTTCCGGCGATGCGACGGGACGGCCCGTGCGCGCGAGACGCCGATCGGCTGGCTGCCGGAGCTCGACGATATCGACACGGCCGGGCTGGACCTGTCCGAGGAGGACATGCGCACGCTCCTGGGCGTCGACGCCGCCGCCTGGGCGCGCGAGGTGCCGCAGCTGCAGGAGCACTTCGCCCGCTTCGGCGACCGGCTCCCGCCCGAGCTCGCCGGCCACCTCGACGCGCTGGCCGCCGGCCTCGAGGGCTGACGGGGGAGTCGGAACGGCTCAGGCGGCCCGTGCCGCCTGAGCGGGTCCCGCCCGCGTGGCGGCCACGCGCCCGGCGTAGCCCATCGGTCCGGCGTCGGTCGGACCTTCGGGTCGTGGTGTGCGGATGCATCGGGCCTCGAGAGTGCGGGCGTGGAGACGCAGCCCCTGCCCCGCCTCCGCGGTTCCCTCCGCCACACGTGGCTGGCCTTCCTTGCCCTCGCCGCCGCGGCTCTCCCGCTCTACCTGGTCCTCGACGGTGTGCCCCGCGCGGCCCTGTTCGACACGCTGAGCCTCGCGGCCGCCGTGGCGGTCTTCGTCGGCATCAAGGCGCGGAAGCCGGCCGTCGCCCTCCCGTGGATCCTCCTGGGCCTCGGCCAGCTCTGCTGGTTCGCCGGGGACACGACGTGGGACTTCCTGGACCTCGCACTCGGTGAGCAGCCCTTCCCGTCGGTCGCCGATGCCCTGTACCTGTCGGGCTACGTGCTCCTGGTCGTCGGCTTCCTCCTGCTTCCCGGCGGGTGGCGTTCCCGCCCGGACTGGCCGTCGCTCCTCGATGCGGCCATCCTCGCCACCGGGGCGGGCCTCGTGCTGTGGGTCGCTCTCGTGGATCCCATCCTGTCCGACGGCTCGCTGACGCCGCTGGAGCGGGCGATCTCGGTCGGTTATCCGCTCGGCGACATCGTCGTCCTCGCCTGTGTCTTCCGACTGCTCGTGAACCCGGCGTTCGCGACCCGTGCCTTCCAGCTGCTCGCGCTCGCCGTCCTGTGCAGCCTCGCCGGCGACGTCGTCTTCGCCGTGGGCGAGGCGAGCGACCCGGCGGTGGTGGCGGCGAACGCGCTGTTCCTCGTCGGCTACGGGCTGTGGGGGGCGGCCGTGCTCCACCCGTCGATGGGCAGGGTCGTCCCCACGGCCGTCGACACCCGCGCGCGTCTCACGCGGCGGCGCATGGCTGCACTCACGGTCGCTGCGCTCGTGGGCCCGGCGATCCTTGTGGTCGAGGGTGCCATGGGCCTGCCGATCGACACACTGGCGATCGCGGTCGGGTGCGCGCTCACGACGATCCTGGTGCTCGGGCGACTGGGGATCCTCGTCGCTCGACTCGGGCGCAGTCTCAGCGAGCAGCGTCGCCTGGAGCGCGACCTCCGCCACCAGGCGTTCCACGATCCCCTGACGGACCTGCCGAACCGGGCGCTCCTCCTCGCGCGCCTGGCGCGGGCGCTGGACCGGCGGGACGCGCTCGTCGCCCTCGTCTACCTCGACCTCGACGACTTCAAGCTCGTGAACGACACGCTGGGCCACGAGGCCGGCGACCGCGTCCTTCGGGAGGTCGCGCACCGGCTCCTCGGCGCCGTCCGTCGGGCGGACACGGTCGCACGGATGGGTGGCGACGAGTACGCG
>JAKOQS010000076.1 GCA_029778235.1 Chloroflexota bacterium
GTCGCCCGCGCGTACCGACGGGGGCGCCGAGCGAGCGACGTGCCTATCTGACTAGCCTTGACATGCCTATCCGACTAGACGAGACTCCACGTGAAGCGCGCCGACCTTGGCGAGCGAGGTGACCGCCGGCAGGATCCTTCGATCGGCGCAGGAGAAGCTGGGATCGGACTGGTGGGAACGATGAGGACCGCGTACACGGTCATCGCCGAGCCCGACGGCAGATGGTGGGCGATCACGGTCGAGGGACTTCCCGGCCTCTTGAGCCAGGCGCGGAACCTGGCCGGCGTGGAGCCCATGGCGCGCGAGGCGATCGCGATGCTCCAGGACGTCCCGCCGGACTCCTTCGACGTCGTCGTGCAGCATCGCCTGGGGCGATCGACGGATGCTCTGATCTCAGCGGCCATCGCGGCGCGCGCGGAAGCCGCGGACCGACAGCGGATCGCCACCACACGCTCGCGCGAGGCCGCGCGTGCGCTGGCACTGGCAGGGCTGCCGCAGCGCGACATCGGCCGCCTGCTCCACCTGTCGCACCAGCGCGTCGCCCAGCTGCTCGGGCAGGCGCGCGAAGGCTGAGGTCAGCCGCCCAAGCCGCCGCCGTCCCCGGCAGCCCGGACCTGCGCCACGTACGCGCGGTGGGGGACCGAGCCGCTGATCGGGTCCACCACGTCGTTGGCGATGACGAGGTTGAGGTTGGCGCCGTCGGGGCCGTACGGGTCGTACCCCGGGGCGCCCACCTCCGGGCATGGCTCCCACCAGCCGTGCTGGCCGACCACCACGTCCGGCCGCAGCGAGTCGTTGAAACGAGCCCGGGCGCGCACGCTCCCGCTCGGCGTCTCGAGGACGACCCAGTCGCCCTGCCCGATCCCGCGCGCCTCGGCCGCCGCCGGGTGGATCTCGAGCTCCGGGTCCATCGCCTTGCGGCGCAGGCTCGGCAGGCCGCGATGCTGCGTCTCGCAGAAGAGGTGGTGCTTGGCGGACGTCAGGATGAGCGGGTAGCGCTCAGCCAGGTCGGGCCGGGAGATGGGGCTCACCCGCGGCTCCTCGAACTCCGGCGCGGGCGGGTACCCGTGGTCGAGCAGCGTCTGCGAGTAGAGCTCGACCTTCCGGGTGGGCGTGCTGAAGCCGACCGGCACCCCGTCGCGCTCGTCCGCGTACTTCCGGAAGCGGGTCTCGAGCGGGACCCGGATCCCCTCCGGGTGCGCGCGCAGGTCGTCGAGCGTCAGCCCGCTGGCCTGCAGGCGTGATCGGTTCCCCGCATCGATGTCGCCGCCCCAGAAGTGGTCGCCGAGCCCCAGGCGCGTCGCCAGTCCGAAGACGATCTCCGCGTCGGATCGCGCCTCGCCCGGCGGGTCCACCACCTTCCGGCGAAGCTGGACGAACGATGCGGCGTCCTGGCTGCCCTCGAACCCGACCTTCAGCGCCTCCCGCTCGAACGGGCTCGCGACCGGGAGCACCACGTCGGCCAGCTCCGCGGTGGGGTTCATGAACAGGTCCGCATGGACGTAGAAGTCCAGGGCGGCGAGCGCCTCGCGGCCGCGCCGTGAGTCGGCGTGGGCCAGGATCACGTTCGCCCCGAAGCCCACGAGGCCGCGGACGCGGTAGGGCGTCCCCTCGAGGATGGCGCGGTAGACGTCGTCCGTCGTGACGAAGCCCCACTTGGCCGGCCCGAGTGGCCGCTCCAGCACGCCGAGTGCCCGCGCGCGCTGGCCGGGCGGCAGGAGCTCGCGACCCTCCACGTTGGGGGCCGGGACGGGCGTGAACAGCACGTTCCCGCCGGGCGCGTCCAGGCTGCCGGTCAGCGCGTAGAGCTGGCCGATCGCCCGGGCGATCTGGGTCGCGTTCGTGTGCTGCTCGACGCCGCTCCAGGCGTAGTAGGCGACCGGGCGCGACTCCCAGAGCATCCGGGCGGCGTCGACCACCTGCGCCGCCTCGACCCCGCAGATCGACGCCACCACATCCGGCGGGTACTGCCGGCACCCGGCCGCGACGATCTCGAACGCGGACCGGCACTCGACCTCGCCGGCCACGGTCGCGACGCGGACGGTCCCCGGGAGAAGGCTCGGATCGCCCGCGTACCGGCCGGTGGCGGGGTTGTAGACGACGGGGCGACCGGCGGCCGCGTCCCATGCGACGAAGCGCGCCGGGCCGCCGCCCCTGCCCCCGCCGTCCAGGTCGGCCTCCGTGAGGAGCCGGCCGTCGTCCTCGCGCACGAGCAACGGCCCGTTCGTCCAGTCCCGGACGAACTCCCGGTCGAACCAGCCCCGCTCGATCATCACCCCCGCGATGCCGAGCGCCAGTGCGGCGTCGGTCCCGGGACGGACCTGCAGCCAGAGGTCGGCCTTCGCCGCAGCGCCGGCCTTGCGGGGGTCCACCACGATCAGGCGGGCCCCCCGCTTGAGCGCGTCCGCCGTCGCGGTGGCGTGGGAGATCCGGGCGATGTTCGGGTTGTAGCCCCAGTAGAGGATGCAGCCGGCTCGCTCCAGGTCGGGCATGAACGCGCCCGGCACGGGCGCGCCGTACGTGTACGTGGGCGCGAGGAACCTGCCCCAGCCGCAGAGCTCCATCGATCCCAGCAGGTTCGGCGTCCCGAACGCGTTCATGAACCGGCTGATCCAGGTCGTCGTGTCGTCGGTGGCCGACGTGGAGGGGGACGCGACGCTGACGACGACGCTCTCGGGGCCGCCCTCGGCGGCGATCGCCGCCAGCCGCCCGGCCACGAGGTCGAGCGCCTCGTCCCACCCGATCCTCTCCCACCCGGGGTCGGGGTCGCCCGTGGGGCGGGTCCGGCGGAGCGGGTAGCGGAGCCGGCGGGGGTCGTAGACCAGCTCGGGGGCGGCACGACCCTTGGCGCAGAGCGCCCGGCCGGTGGGGTGGGAGGGGTCGGGGTCGAGGGCGACGAACCGACCGTCCTGGACGGTCGCGATCGACCCGCAGCGTGAGATGCAGAGGCTGCAGTAGCCCGGGATGCGCTCGATGGAGGGGGACGCTTCTGCCATCGTTCGGACCCATCTCGCGCCGAAGGTTCGGCGCCTGAGGCGGAGATGGTAGTACGAGTCGGCGGAAGGCGGGGATCCGGGGCCTGGCGCTGGAGGGTGAGGGTCTCAGAGCTTGTTGAGGGGCTCGCTGGCGGGAGTGGCCACGATCGCGGCCGACTCGGCAAGACGGCGGCGTCACGCCTGACATCTCGCCGAGCGGCGCGCGGTGCGGCCACGTCATCCGGGTTCGTCGTTCCGCAGGTCGAAGGCCTTGACCCACCAGTCGACGGCTGACGCCACAGCCCCCGTCCCAGTCCGGCTCAACAGCGGAGGCGCGGGGAGGCGCGGCGCGTCGCGCGGTGATCCGGCGGGCCGCTGGTCCCCCGCGGGATCGGCCATCGCCACGCGTGCTGCCTCGCGGAGCGCGGCACGCTTCGCTTTGATCTCAGCGTCGAGCCGCCAGAGATCGGCGACATACGCCCCGCGAGCAGCCTGGAGTGCCTGCAGGCGCCGCTGGAGGGCCTCCCACGCGGGCCCCGCCTCCTTGGATCCGCGCTTGAGCCGGAGGACGTCGCCGATCTGCTTCCGGATCGCGGAGATCTCAGCGTGGTTGTGGCGGAAGAAGGGGTCATGAGTCTCCGCGAGACACCGCTCGAGCACGGCATCCACCCGCCTAAGTTCGAGGCGCGACCACGTGGGCGACAGGCCCGACCGTGCTGCCCCGACGGGGGTGGCCTTCGCCTTCCGGCCGACACCCTTCGGCCGCCCGGTCTTCTTCGGCGGACTCCCTCTGCCCGTGGCAGGCGCGGCGCGTTGAGCCGGCGGCGGGTCGGATCGGGCCTCCGGGACCGCGGATGGGCGATTCGCCGCCCGCGGACCGCTATCTCGCCGTGGGTCCTGAGGGACAGCGGAGTGCGGCCGTGGAGCGGCCTCCTCGATCGCGAACTCGGTGGCTGGGCCGACCGCCTGGAAGCACGGCTTCCCGGTGGATGGACGACAGACGAGGCAGACGTCACCTGAGCCACGGGCCGTCACCCGGATGAAGTCGCGCAGGGCACGCTCGCCCCCGCAGACGCCGCACGTGCCACGCGCTTCGTCGCCATCCACCGTGCCCGGGCCGGCCTGCCTCGACCGTGCCGTCACACCGCCAACTCGAGTAGAGCCTGAGTCGTCGAACGAAACGAAGCACCAGACCAGCGCGCCATACCGTCACTACCCCCTCTGTCGTCGCGTCGACGTCGTCTTCGACGCCCGCCGGGGCGCCGCCCTCCTGCTGCCCATCGTGACAGGCGTGATCGAGCGGCGCCTCACGTCAGAGCGCTCTCCGCCTTCATGACACCCCGTCGAGGTCGAGCCCGCAGCCGGCGCAGAACTGGCTCATCGTGCCGTCGAGCGCCGAACGTGCACGACCGCACCGCGGGCAGTAGGCGGCGGCCCCCGATGCGCCCGCCGCCGAGGCGTCGGCTGGGACGGCGGGTGGAGCGATCGGCGACGCCGGCGGGACGGCCCAGATGGGCGCCGCCGCGGCGACCTCGTGGCCGAGGCCGGCCGCACGGGCACGCGCCTGCTGCCCCTGCTGGATCGTCCGGACGACGGCGATCGCGAGGAAGCCGGACACGACGAGGCCGACCTCCACGCCGATCTGGACCCACGTCATCGAGCGCGCGCCGTCGATCGTGTCGGGCTCGGGCAGGCGACCGAGGAACGTCGACCCGACGCCGCAGCCGATGAAGAGGATCCACCAGGCGAGCGGCAGCCACGTTCGCGGCTGCGCAGCCGCCATCCGACGGTTCAGGTCCGCGATCACCTGGTAGGGCTTGAACAGGTTCGCGATCGGGACGAACCACCAGACGATCGCGCCCGTCGGCGACGTGTCCGGCACACCCACGCCGAGCGGCGGAGTGTTGTCGACGGCGCGGCTCATCCACGCGAGGAAGGCGATCCCGGCGCAGACGTAGAAGAGGAGGAACGACGAGCCCGCGTTCGAGAGGGTCTCGGTCGCCGTGTCGAGCCGCGCCTGAGTGAGCGTGCCCTGGTCGGCGGCCTCGATGACGAGGAGCCAGTTGACGACCGATCCGAGCAGCACGAATGCATACAGCGTCGCGAGCCCGAGGAGGATGTACGTGACGTTCGCGCGGATGTGCGCCGACCGATACCCCTGGCTCCTCCACGAGGGACCCCCCGCTGCCCAGCCAACATCGCCGGCCTGCGCGGGACCCGTGCCGCCGCCTATGGTCACGCCGGTTCCTCCTTCTGGGGACTCGCCTCCCCGATGTCCTCGGTCCAGACCGATCAATCCGAATCACGACGATCGCCACCCCCACCGAGCGGCAACCGGCTCCGTTCACTGCCGCGATACCGAAGTCACGTGCCACGTTGGGTGGCACGGCGGGCGGTGGACCTACCCCGCTTTCGTGGATTCCGAGCCACAGGTGATCACCCGCCGATCACCTGCGGATCATCTCGATGCGCGAGCCGCCGGCTTCAGCCGCCCCTCGAGGATCTCGCCGGTCTCCGACTGCCGAGCTCGACGAGGAATGCACGCGCGATGCGACCGCGACCGTCGTCGGGAACCGATGTGCCGGCGCGACCCTGCACGCGAGGTGACCTAGGCCGCCCGACGCGAGGGCTCGCGGGAGCGCGTCCGCCGCGGTGATCGGCGGCGTGTCGACGAGGATGACGACGTCGGGCTCCATCGCGACGATCCCGGCCGCGAGCGCCTCGCCGCGGGTGAAGCTCCCCCGCTGGACGCAAAGACTGAGCAGACGCATGCAGGCCCGCTGATGCTGATGGCGTCCGGGTGTCGAGCAGGGTACGCCGCCGCGTAGACCGCCAGGACCGGTCGAGCGACCGCCACGGGACCGTGCACCGCGTGCCGTCATAGGTGGCACTCTGCCATGCTCGGATCGTGTCGGACGCCGGCGATCCTGGCCGGCGCGCACACCGGAGAGGGGCAGTCCAATGCGTGTCGTCATCCGCTATCTCGGATTCGCCGCCCTCATCGCCGCAGCGGTCGGTGTCTGGTTCGTCCTCGCGCCGCAGGTCTCAACGAACTCGCAGACCCTCCCGTCAGGGACGCGCTACGAGACGCTCATCA
>JAKOQS010000077.1 GCA_029778235.1 Chloroflexota bacterium
ACGCTCGCGATCCCGCGCAGGGCGCGCTGACCGCCGGGTGTCAGCCGGTCGTCGGGCCGGCCGGCTCGAGGAGGTCGGGCCAGCGCCGCGAGGCGAGGTGTGTGCCCACGACGAGCGCGATGCCGATCCAGAGGCCCGGCAAGGTGTACGTGGCGATCAGAGTCGCGGAGACGAGCGCGACCTCGCGCCGGACCCGCAGCATCGCCGGGACCAGGAAGAGGACCCCGAACATCCGGAGCGACTGGCCGAAGACGACCATGACGCTCCCCACGCTGGCTCCCGCGTCATCAGCCGGAGCGAGGAATGCGAGGGCCAGGCCCACGGCGAGGAGGATGTAGCGCCCGGGACCGGGCAGCAGGGTCTCCAGGCCCGCACCGCCCCGAGTCCAGGTCGGGTCGGCTGCGCGGCCGAGCTGCTCGACCCACGCGCGCCACAGCTCCGTTCCCACGACCGGGAGCGTGACGAGCACGACCGCCACGGCCACCGCCGCGCCGGCGAGTGCCGCCCGCGGTCTCCGACGGAGCACATTGGCCCAGGCGAAGGCCTGTGACAGCTTGAGCGCGGCGATCGAGGCTGCCAGCAGGCCGTCCACGACGGCGGGCCTTGATGCGCCGTGCGGATCGCGCGGCACCGGGCGCCACGGCCGGGTGCGCGAGGGCGGGCTGGCGTACAGGAGCACGAAGGCGAGGAACAGCACGGTCTGCAGGTTCCCCGCCAGGATCGCCTCGGCGAACGGAGGCCACGCGAGGACCACGATGATCCAGCGCCGCGGTATGCCGAGTCGGGCAGCTGCGAGGAACGCGGCAGCCGCCCCGGCGGCCATCCACGCGAGCACCACCAGCCCCGCCGGCAGTGCCAGCAGCGGCGCCACCGCGACGAGAACGGGCGGCGGGTAGAGGAACGGGAGGTCGTAGCCGGGTGGCGCGGCGAACGCCGACGCGAGGTACGGCTGCCCGCCCGTGACCCACCGGGCGGCGGCCTGGAGCGGGATGAGAGCGTCGACGCCCCACGCGTATCCGCGTGCCAGGTCGACGAACGAGGCCAGGGTCGTGGCGATCGCGACGGCCGCAAGGCCGCCCCGCAGGAGGCGGTTCCCACGCGAACCAAGGCGGAACACCGCGGCGACGATCCTCACGAGGCCAGATGGTACGCGCGGCCCGAAGGCCGATGGAGCACGGACTCCGACTAGACTCCACCCCGATGGACCCGGCGTCGCTCGCGATCGTCCTGCCCGCCTACAACGAGGAGGCGCGCCTCGGTGCGGGCCTCGACGAGCTGTTCGGCTGGCTCGATGGCGACGAGGCCCGGGCCGCCCTTCCGGCCGATGTCCGCGTCCTGGTGGTGGACGACGGCAGCACGGACGGGACAGCCGCGATCGTCCATCATCGGCGCGAGGCGGTCGCGCGGGACGGCGCACCGGCGCGGCTGTCCATCCTGTCGGTGGCCCACGGCGGGAAGGGCGCGGCGGTGAAGGCGGGCATGCTCGCCTCCGACGCGGACGTCGTCGTCTTCACGGACGCCGACATGGCCACGCCACCCGACCAGCTCGGGCCCCTCGTCGCAGCCCTGCGGGACCATGACGTGGCGCTCGGCAGCCGCATCCAGCCCGACGGGTCGGACATGCGGGCGAGCCAGCCGCCGCTCCGGCGCCTCCTGGGGAAGGCCTTCCACGCGCTCGCATCCGCCTGGGTCGTCGGGCCTGTGCAGGACACGCAGTGCGGGTTCAAGGGGTTCCGGCGGGCCGCGGCGCACGATCTCTTCGCCCGGCAGCGGGTCACCAGCATCGTCTTCGACGTCGAGGTCATCTACCTGGCGCGGTCGCGCGGCTACTCCATGGCGATCGTGCCGATCCGCTGGTCCGACCGGAGAGGGTCGCGGATGCACGCACGACCCGGCCTGGCGCTGCGCGTCGCCTGGGACCTCTTCCGCATCCCGCTCATCCACCGAGGCGACGCCCGGCGGCCGTCGCGGGGCCGGGGGTGACCGCCGGGGGCGCGCGGGGCACGGCGCGCACGCTCGGCGACCGCCGCGACGGCGTCCCGCCCCTGCTGGTCGCCGCCGCGGTCGTCGTTCCCACTCTCACGACGGCGACGATCCTGCTCGTCGCGGGCGACACCCTCGGCTATGACTTCCTCGCGTACCTCGACGCCGCCCGCCGCCTCATCGACGGCCTGCCGCTGTACGAGGCCGGCGTCACCGTCTCCGGCGGGGTCGGGCTCTACCAGTACCCGCCGCCGTTCGCGCTCGCGCTCGTTCCGCTCGCGCTCCTGCCCGGCACCCTTGCGCCCACGCTCGCGTGGCTGACCACGTCGCTCGCGGCCCTCGTCGCGGGGATCGCCGCCCTGCCGGTGCGCCCGTGGGTGCGCTGGACGGTCCTCCTGGTCGGCGGGCTCACGTGGCCCGTGCTCTACGCGGTCAAGCTCGGCCAGGTCGGGCCCGTGCTCGTGCTGCTCTTCGCCCTCGCGTGGCGGTGGATCGACCGGCCCGCTCCGCTCGGGCTGTCGATCGCCGCCGGGACGCTCGTCAAGCTGCAGCCCGCGCTCCTGATCCCGTGGGCGCTCGTCGCCCGGCGGCGGCGCGCTGCGGCCATCGCGGTGGCAGTCCTGTTCGCCTCCTTCCTCGCGTCCCTGCCGTTCGTCGGGCTGGGCACGTGGGGCGACTACTTCGCCCTCGTGCGCGGGATCGGGGCCACGGTGGACACGCCACACGCCGTCAGCGTCGGCGCCGTCCTGCTTGGCCTCGGCGTGGACGCATCGGTCGCGAGCGCCCTGCAGTGGGCCTTCGTGCTCGGCGTCGCCGCGGTGACCGTCCACGCGTGGGTGTGGCGGGATGCCGAGGCGAGCCTCGTGGTCACCGCCGTGGCCTCGCAGTGCGTCTCGCCCCTCGTGTGGGACCACTACGCGATCGTTCTGCTCCTGCCGGTCGCGCTCGTCCTCGACAGGGCCGGCCGCCGCGCGTGGCCCTTCGCCCTCCTGCCGATCGCCGGCTGGCTGCCGGCCCCGATCTACCCGGTCCTGTTCGCGGCCGGCCTGATCGGCGCGTGGGCCGCGGGCCGGCCCAGGCAGGCGGGTCCGATGGCCGTCGAGGCACGCGAGGCGCGGGCCGCCGAGGACCTCGGCTGATGAGGAGCGCCATGAGGAGCGCACGCCCGCAGGCGCTGCCCATGCCGTCGGGGCCGTCCGCGCTCACCGCCGTCGTCGTGATGGCGCTGGCCACCACCGCCTACCTCGCGTCGAGCTGGGTCATGTCGGACATCGGGACGTTCTTCTCGTCCGGCCGCCCCGACATGTTCTGGCTGGCCGAGGCGTTCCTGGACGGACGGACCTGGCTGGCGCACGCTCTTGGGCCGCACGACGTCGTGATCCTGGACGGCCGCGTCTACGTCCCGTTCGGACCCGGCCCTGCGCTCGCCCTGGTCCCGCTGGTGGCGGTCGTGGGGCGGGCGACCGCCGTCCTCTGGGAGCCGTTGGTCAACGCCCTGTTCGCCGGCGGGGGCGTTGCCCTGTGCTGGATCCTGGCGGGCCGCCTCGGCGTCGCGCGCACCTCGGACCGCATCTGGGTCGTGGTCCTGTTCGGCTTCAGCACCGCGACGTGGTGGGTGACGGCGCGCGGCGGCGTCTGGCACACGGCGCACCTCCTGGCATCGATCCTCACGCTCCTCGGCCTCATCGAGGCGTTCGGTCGGCGGCGGCCGCTCCTGCTCGGACTCCTCGCCGGTGCGGCGTTCCTCACCCGTGCCCCGCTGCTGTTCGCGGTGCCCTTCTGGGCGTGGTCGGTCCTCCCGCGCCAGGGCGACCGAGGGTGGGAGGGCGGCAGGCACCCCTCCCCGGTCCGGCGCCTGCTCCTGCTCGCCGTGGGCCTCGCGCCCGGCATCGCCTTCGCCCTCTGGTACAACGCCGTGCGGTTCGGATCCCCGCTCGAGTCCGGCTACGCCCTCGCGACGCTGCCCGACTGGCTGGCCGACCAGCGCGCCAAGGGGCTCTTCTCGCTGGTCCACCTGCCGATGAACATCGACTACTTCCTGCTCAAGCTCCCGCGGTTCACCACGTCGTTCCCCTGGATCACGCCCGACCGACTGGGGATGTCGATCCTCTTCACGAGCCCGGGCCTGCTCCTCGCGGTGCGGGCCGACTGGCGGGAGAGGGTCTCGTGGGCGCTGCTGGGCACGGCGGTCCTGGTGCTGGTCCCGAGCCTCCTCTACTACGGCGGCGGGTGGGTCCAGTTCGGGTACCGCTACTTCCTCGACTCGCTCCCCTTCGTGATCGCGCTCGTCGCGCTCGCGGCTGCCCGCGTGGGC
Source organism: Chloroflexota bacterium (assembly GCA_029778235.1). Taxonomy (GTDB): domain Bacteria; phylum Chloroflexota; class Limnocylindria; order Limnocylindrales; family CSP1-4; genus CAIYQJ01. The sequence continues at coordinate 4,298 of JAKOQS010000077.1, forward strand.
GTCGGCTGGCTCTGGCGCGCGGCGATCGTCTTCGGGGTGGTCGTCAACCTGATCAGCGTCTACTGGGTCTACCGACTCTGAGGGTGACGGAGAGCGCGAATGGCTGGTGTGGGACCCCGGAGAGTGCGCTGCTATGGTCGCGAGCGCGTCGTTCCCGTCAGACTGGTGTGGGGCGCCGCCGCCGTCGCCGCCCCTTCGTGACCGGAGCCGCCAGATGACGGAGATGCACGCCCAGACACGGGGCACGGCCGCCGGGATCGGCTCTGCCGCCGGGCTCGATCGCGACGCGCCACTCCCTGGGTCAGTCGATGCCCTCGTGGTCGGCGCAGGGATGGCCGGCCTCGCGGCGGCGGACGTCATCTCGCGGGCGGGACGTTCGGTCGTCGTCATCGAGGCGTCGCCGGGCGTCGGAGGCCTCGCTCGAAGCACGCTCGTCGGGGGTGAGCCCGTCGAGGCCTACTACCACCACGTCTTCCCGCAGGACCGCGAGACGATCGAGCTTGTCGACCGGCTGGGGATGTCCGACCGGCTCGAGTGGCTGGCGGCGAGCATGGGCATCCTTCACGATGGCCGGCTTTTCGCGTTCGACACCGTCGGCGACCTGCTCCGCTTCTCTCCTCTCTCCATCCCGGGCCGGCTGCGGATGGGGGCCGCGACGGGGGCGCAGCTGGTGCGGCCCGACCGCGGCCGTCTCGACCGGTCCCCCGTCTCCGTCGAGGGGCCGAGATGGTTCGGCGGACGCGGATACGACGTGCTGTGGCGGCCGCTCCTCGAAGCGAAGTTCGGGCCGGATGCCGATCGCGTGGCGATGGCCTGGCTCGTCGCGAGGATCCGGCAGCGCGCCGGCGGCCGTCGGGAGACGGGCGACCGCCTTGGTTATGTGCGCGGCAGCCTCGGTGCGCTCGCCGGCGCGTATGCGCGGCACCTCGAGGCGGCCGGGGTGGCCATCCGCACATCCGCGAGCGTCCGCGCGATCCGTCATGAGGATCGCGCCCTGATCGTCGACGTCGATGCAGAGGCCGGAGCGACCATCCGGGCGGGCGCGGTCGTGGCCGCCCTCGGCGGTCCGGCGCTCGCGCGCGTCGCCGACTTGCCCGACGACTACCGACGAGCGGTCGGTGCGATCCCGTACCGCGGGATCGCATGCGTCCTCGTCCAGCTCGATCGCCCCGTCAGCGACCGCTACTGGATCAACGTGACGGACCGCCTGGGCCTTGGGTGCGTCGCGATCATCGAGCACACCAACCTCGTGGACGCGACACGCTATGGCGGGCGGCACCTCCTGTACCTCGCCCACTACGTCGGGCGCGAAGATGCTGCATGGACGGCCTCGGCGGCGGAGCTCATCTCGGCCGCCGCGCTTGGGATCCGCGCGGTCAACCCGCGTTTCAGCGAGGACTGGATCCTCGACGCCACGGTGGCGCGCGACCCATTCGCGCAGCCGGTCCCGGTGGCCGGGGGCCCGATGCCCGGCTTGCGGATCGAGACCGGCACGCCCGGCCTCTTCCACGCGAGCCTTGCGCACGTGTACCCGGACGACAGGGGCGTCGCGAAGGCACTGGGGCTCGGTGCCCGGGCCGGGGCGGCCGCGATCGGCCACCTGGGCGCCTCGGGTCCACGGCCCGCGCGCGTGGCCCCGTGAGCAGCATCGACCCTTCCTCGCCCGCGGCAGCCGCGGCGGATTCCGCGACCAGCGGCGTGGCCGCGATGTCCGAGCGGCCGGGCTCGGACACACGGATCTCCGCCGAGGTCGCTGCCGTCCTCGTGGCGACGGCGCTCGGCGCGGTCGTCCGGCTCATCCCGGCGATCGCCGCCGGTTTCCCCCTGAACGACGGCGGCCTCTTCGTCACGATGGCGCGGGATATCGTCGCGGCCGGCGTCCCGCTGCCTGCCACGACCACGTACAACGGGCTCGACATCCCGTTCGCGTACCCGCCGCTCGCGCTCGATGCCACCGCGCTGCTGCTCGGCACCACGGGCGGCGACGGCATCCTGATCGCGCGCTTCGCGCCGCCGACAGTCGCCGTCCTGTCGATCCCCCTGGTCTACCTGCTCGCCCGTGAGCTCCTGCCGAGCCGCTTCCATGCCTTCGTCGCAGCCTTGCTCTTCGCTTTCGTCCCCAGGTCATTCGAGTGGCTGATCATGGGAGGCGGTCTCACTCGCGCTCCCGGCCTGTGTCTCGCGGTCGGCACGCTCGTCGTCCTGCTCATGGCACTCCGGCGCGGCTCGCTCCTGCTCGCGGCGATCGCAGGCGTGCTCCTCGGTGCGACGGCGCTGACGCATCCGCAGGCCGCGGTCTTCGCCGGGCTGAGCACGATCGTCCTTTGGGCCTTCGCGGCCCGGTCGCGACGCCAGTGGGGCGAGGCCGGTCTCGCCTTGGCCGTCGGGGCGGCCATCACGCTTCCGTGGGCCCTTGCCGTCCTGGCCGCGCACGGACCGGGGCCACTCCTGTCCGCGGGCTCGTCGGGGTTCAATCCGATCGAGAGCGTGATCTACCTGACCTCGTTCGCCCTCACCGACGAGGCGCTGTGGCGGCCGGTGATGATCCTCTCCGTCATCGGGTTCCTCTTCCAGCTCAGCCGTCGGCGTTGGCTGCTGCCGGTGTGGACCGTCGTTCTCGTCCTAGCGGATCCACGGTCGGCGGCCACGTTCTCGGCCATCCCCCTGTCCATGCTCGGGGCTGTCGGACTCATCGACGTCCTGGTCGAGCGTCTCTTCCCAGGCGCCTTCCCGTTCGATCCCGGGAGCGTCTGGCCGCCCTCGGTGGTCCGACGCCGATCCTTCGAGGCGCTCTTCTTCGTCCTCCTGCTGCTTGGGATCGCCGGCGGCCTCTTCGCTTCGGTCGCACCCGCCTACATCACTCCGGTGCCCGCGGAGGCCCGCACGGCCATGGCCTGGGTACGGGACTCGACCGCGCCCCACGCCCGGATCCTGGTCGTCTCCGGGCGCGACTGGTTCGACGATGCCGTGGCCGAGTGGTTCCCGACTCTGACCGACCGTCGCAGCGTCGCCACGGTCCAGGGCCACGAGTGGCTCGGGCGCGATGCGTGGAACGCACAGGTGGCCGCATCCGCCCAGCTCGCCGACTGTGCGACGCGGACGGTCTCGTGCGTCGAGGCCTGGATGGCGGAGCACGACGAGGCCGACTACATCTTCGTCCCGAAGGGGCTGGTCGATGGCATCACCGGGGCTTCCGACTGCTGTGTCCCGCTCCGGGAGACGCTTTCGACGGCCCCCGGCTATGTCGTCGTGTACGACGGTCCGGGCGCGACGATCGCTCGCATCGAGCGGCAGGCCGCGCCGGCTCCGGTGCTATCCTCCGCGCCGTGACCCAGCCTGCTCCTGCCGACGCCGAACCGGCCTGTCCCCCCGCGCGCGCCGCCAGCGGGACGCGCCCGTGACGATCTGGTCCTCCGGCGCGGCGACGCCGTCGGCTCCCGCGGGCGAGCGCTCGTTCGTCGCCCGCCGGACGTCGTTCGATGCCGTCGTGCCGGCCACATGGGACGCGCTGGCCGCCCGCAGCCCGTGGGCGACACCGTTCGCGCGGTGGGCGTTCCACCGGGCGTGGTGGGACGGCTACGGCGAGAACGCTCACGACGAGACGGTCCTCGTGGTCGATCCGGACGCCGAGGCCCGCGGCGAGGACGCGATCGTCGCGATCGTCCCGCTGATGCACCGCCACGGCGTGGAGCCCACCGATGCGGCCCGCGAGACCACGCTCCGCCGCGATCCGGGCGGCACCCCGACGCCGCTCATCCCGACCGACAAGGTGGTCTTCTTCGGCGCCTCGTACCACGCCGACTATGCGACCGTGCTCGCTGACCCGGCCGACCTGCCGGCCGTCGCGTCCGCCGTGGTGGACCTGCTGGCGTCCGCGGCCGGGCCCCACGACGCGCACCCGGAGCCTTGGGACGTCGTGGACCTGCGGCGGCTCCGCACGGGCGACCCGGCCCTCGACGCGCTTCGCGAGGCGTTCTCAGCCCGTGCGGTTTCGACGGGCTGGGCGGTGACCGTCGAGCAGGAGGACGTCTGCCCGGTGGTCTCGCTGCCGCAGGGGGCGGACATCGACGGGTACCTCGCGACCCTCGGGAAGAGGGAGCGCCACGAGATCCGCCGGAAGGTGCGGCGAGCGGAGGCAGCCGGCTCGATCGAGCTCGTCCCGTCGCGCGACCCGCTCGCCGACCTGGATGCGTTCATCGACCTCCACCAGCGACGGTGGGGCGACGACGGGCTCTTCCCTCCGACGGAGGGAGGCGCGATGAGCCGGCGGTTCTTCCGGCGCCTGTTCGAGCTTCTCGCCGCCGACCCGATCCTCGACCTGCGGTTCCTCGAGGTGGACGGGCGGCGCATCGCCGCCGGCGTCGGTTTCGACGACGGGGAGTCGGTCTACTACTACAACGCCGGGGTGGACCCGGGCGCCCGCGACCTCTCGCCCGGCGTCGTGATGGTCGAGCGATACGTCCGCGATGCACTCGCCCGCGGGAAGCGGAGGCTCGACTTCCTCCGCGGCGACGAGCCGTACAAGTACGAGTGGGGCGCGGTGGACGAGCCCATCCGCCGACTGCTCGTCGTGCGTACTTGAGCCGTGGGCGCACCGCTCCCCGACGACCCGCTCTACCGCTTCCCGCCGCGCGGCCCGCTGCCGCCCGGGGGTCCCGTGCGCATCGTGGAGCTGCTCGCGACGGGCACGAACGGCGGGGCGCAGGAGCACGTATACGGCCTGCTGTCCCGACTGGACCGGGAGCGGTACTCGCCCACGGTCGTCTCGCTGTCGCCCGGCGCGTCGATCCGCCGCATCGCCACCCTGGGCGTCCCGACCTTGGTGATCGACCAGCCGGACGACGCGATCGCGGTCGGCGCCCTGGCGGCCTACCTGGCGGACCTCCGGCCCGACGTCCTCCACAACCACATGTACCGCGCCGAGCTGGTGGGCACGCGCGCCGCGATCGCCCTCGCGGAGATCGGCCGGCGGCGGCCGTACGTCGTCTCCACCGTCCACTCGAGCCGCGTGCGCTCGCCCGAGGACCGGGCGGAGCTCCGCCGGCTCACGCCGAGCATCGACCAGCTCATCGCCGTCTCGCGGGCGATCGAGGAGAAGATCCGGCACGAGGAGCGGACCGGGGCGCCGGTGCGCCTGATCTACAACGGCGTGGACCTCCACCGGTACGACCACCAGGAGCCGTGCTGCACCCTGCGCGAGGAGTACGGGATCGAGGCAGGGGCGCCGATCGTCGGCGTCGTCGCGCGACTGGAGCCGGAGAAGGGCCACCGGACGCTGCTCGATGCCTGGCCGCTCGTGCTGCGCCGCGTGCCGGATGCACGGCTGCTCGTCGTCGGCGAGGGCTCGCTCCTCACCGAGCTGGCGTGGCAGGCCCGCGAGCTCGGGATCGAGCGGCGCGTCATCTTCACGGGACGGCGCGACGACATCCCGGCCGTGACGGCCGCGCTCGACGTCGCGGCCCTGCCCTCGTACCGCGAGGCCCAGGGGATGGTGATCCTCGAGGCCATGGCGCTCTCACGGCCGGTCGTCGCGACGAACGTCGGCGGCATCCCCGAGATGATCGAGGACGGGGTCTCCGGGCTCCTCGTGCCGCCGCACGACCCCGACGCGCTGGCCGCGGCGATCGTCCGGCTGCTCCTTGACCACCCCTACGCGGACACGATCGCCCGGCGCGGGCACGACGTGGCCCACCAGCGCTTCTCGATCGAGTTCATGATCCGGGCGGTGGAGGACATCTACGACGAGGGTGCCCGGGCCGTGCGCCTCCGGGACGCGGTCGCGGTCTGAGGCGCGGGGACCCGGGGGCGGGCGGCGGCGCCCCCCGATCCGCGCATTCGCGCCGCGTCCACCGCGCCGCCCGCACGCTCGCCGCGCGTGCATCCCGCCGAGCACGCGGCGCGCGGGCATGTAGCATCCGTCCGTGGGCAGGCTGCGGGTCTCCATCGACGCCGTCTGGACGGCCGTCGCGGTCGCCCTCCCCGCGTTCTCGGCACTGCTCGCCCAGCTCTCGACGCTCGACCTCGCGTACCAGGTGCGCACCGGCGACCTGATCCTCGCGGACCGCGCGATCCCGACGGTGGACACCTTCACGTTCTCCGCCGCGGGCATGCCGTGGACCGTCCAGCAGTGGGGCGCCGCGGTGATCCTGGCCGTGGGGTTCGCCCCGGCAGGCTGGGCGGGGCTGCTGGTCCTCCGTGCCGCGGCGGTCGCCGCCATCTTCGGCTCCATCCTCGTGGCATGCCGCGCGTCCGGCGCGAGGCCGCGCACCGCCGCGCTCCTCACCCTCGGGGCATTCGTCGTCGCCCTGCCGGGGCTGGGGCTGCGTGCCCAGCTGTTCGGGATCCTCTGCTTCGCCGTTGTCCTCGCCCTGGTGGCGCTGCGGCGGCGGTGGCCGCGCGTCCTGTTCGTCGCCCCGCTGGTCCTGCTCGCCTGGGCCAACCTGCATGGCAGCTTCCCGCTCGGCCTGCTCGCCCTCGGCTGGGCGTTCCTCGACGACATCGCGGCGCGCCGCCGTGACCCGGCGCGCAGCGCCGACTGGCGCAGGGACATCGCGGTGATCGCAGTGTCGACGGTCGCGACGTGCATCACGCCGTTCGGGCCGGGCGTCTGGGCTTATGCAGCGTCGTTGACGGCCAGCCCGACCGTCACCGCGCTCGCGGCGGAGTGGCAGGCCACCACGGTCCACACGGCCTCGGGGATCGCATTCGTCGCCTCGTCGATCGGGATCGGCATCCTGCTCGCGGCCCGTGGCAGGCGTGTCACGTGGCCCACGCTCGCCTGGCTGGCCGTCCTGTTCGCGCTCGGCGCCTGGACGGAGCGCGGGATCGTCTGGTGGGCCCTCGGCGCGGCGGTCGCGGCCGCGGGGATCCTCGGCGCGAGCCCGGCGGAGTCCGCGACTCGCGCCGCCGAGGCGCCGGGCGCCACGGCGGCGCCGACCCACCGTCGCACATCGCTCGTCAACGGCGCCCTCGTCATCGCCTTGTGCGCCGCGCCGGTCCTGCTGGCGATCGCCGTCGTCGCTCGCCCGGGCGACGCCGTGACCGGACCACCGGGCATGCTGGCGGACGCGCCGCCGGGCATCACGGCGGCCGTCCGGGAGCGGACGGGGCCGGGGACCCGCATCTTCAACGCGCAGCGCTGGGGTTCGTGGCTGGAGTGGGCGGTCCCGGACGCGCTCGTCTTCACCGATTCCCGGTTCGAGCTGATCCCCGAGTCCGCCTGGGCCGATCATGTCGCTCTCTCGGGCGGGCGCTTCGACTGGCGGTCGATCCTCAAGCGCGTGGATCCGGACCTCATCGTCGCGTCCCGGAGCGAGCAGGCCGGACTCCTCGACGCCATCGTCGCGGACCCGGCATCCGGGTGGCACGAGGCGTACGCGGACGCGGACGGCGTGGTGCTGGCACGCTGACCCGTCGCGGTCCTGACCATCGAGGGGTTCCAGGGCCTCCGTCGATTGGTACTCTCGCCCCATGAACGAGCACGACCTCGATGTCGTCGTCCTGGGCGGAGCCGGCCACGTCGGCCTGCCCCTGAGCCTCGCGCTGGCCGCGAGCGGCCTGCGGGTCGGCATCTTCGACACGAACACCGGAACGCTCGACACGATCGCGTCAGGCCGCATGCCGTTCCGGGAGAACGGGGCGGACGATCTGCTCCGCGACGTGCTGCCCACCGGCCGCCTCGTCCTGTCCGCGGACGCCGCCATCGTCTCGCGCTGCGACTCCCTGGTCGTCGTCATCGGCACGCCGGTCGACGAGTTCCTCGGGCCGTCGATGACTCTCTTCGAGCGGACAGTCGAGCAGGTCGCGCCGCACCTCGTTGATGGGACGCTCGTCGTCCTGCGGAGCACCGTGTACCCGGGCACCACCGCGTACGTCGCGCAGGTGTTCGCCGATCACGGCAGGTCGGTGGATGTCGCGTTCTGCCCGGAGCGCATCGCCGAAGGGCACGCACTCGAGGAGTTCCGGACGCTGCCGCAGATCGTCGGTGCTGACGACCCCGCGGTCGGCGACCGGGCAGCTGCGCTCTTCGCACGCCTCGGCGGCGAGATCGTCCGGACGACCTCCCGTGAGGCGGAGCTGGCGAAGCTGTTCACGAACACCTGGCGGTACATGAAGTTCGCCGTCGCCAACCAGTTCCTGATGGTCGCGCATCAGGCCGGGGTGGACTACTCGCGCGTCCTCGATGCGATCCGGCACGACTACCCGCGGGCGGCCGACCTCCCGGGACCCGGGTTCGCGGCTGGGCCCTGCCTCTTCAAGGACACGATGCAGCTCGCCGCCTTCACGAGCGATCACTTCCCCATGGGACAGGCGGCCATGCAGGTGAACGAGGGCCTCCCCGCCTACATCGTGGACGTCCTGCACCATCGCCACGGGAGTCTCCGTGGGCGCACCGTGGGCGTCCTCGGGATGGCGTTCAAGGCCGAGTCGGACGACAACCGCGCCTCGCTGAGCTACAAGCTCCGCAAGCTGCTCCAGTGGGCGGGCGCGCGCGTCCTCTGCGCCGACCCCTACGTACGGGACGACCGTCTCGTGCCGCTGGAGACCGTGCTGGCGGAGGCGGAGACCATCGTGCTCGGCGTGCCGCATCGTGTGTACCGCGACCTCGACCTCGGTGACCGCGACCTCGTGGATGTCTGGGGCGCGCTCGGCCGCGGGATCGTCGTCTGATGCGCGTCCTCGTCACCGGGGCAGCCGGATTCATCAACGGCTACCTCATCCCCGAGCTGCTCGAGGCCGGGCACCAGGTCGTCGGGGTGGACGACTTCAGCAAGTACGGCCCCACGCGTCGGAGCTACGAAGACCACCCGCGGTACCGGTTCGTCGAGGGCGACGCGAAGGACGTGGGACTCCTCCGCGACCTGATCCGGGGCTGCGACCAGGTGGTGGCGGCGGCCGCGATGATCGGCGGCATCAGCTACTTCCACGAGTTCGCGTATGACCTGCTCGCGGAGAACGAGCGGATCCTGGCGTCCACCTTCGATGCGGCCATCGAGGGACACCGGCGGGGCGAGCTCCGGCGGATCGTGGTCCTGAGCTCGTCGATGGTGTACGAGTCGACGAGCGTCTTCCCGACCCCGGAGGGAGCCCAGCTCACCTCTCCACCCCCCGTCTCCACGTACGGGTTCCAGAAGCTCGCGTCCGAGTACTTCGCGCGTGGGGCCCGACAGCAGCACGGGCTCCCGTACACGATCCTGCGGCCGTTCAACTGCGTCGGGCTCGGCGAGCGTCGCGCCGTGCGCGACACGGACGTCATGAGCGGGAACGTGAAGCTCGCCCTGTCGCACGTGGTCCCGGACCTGGTGCTCAAGGTGCTCCGCGGCCAGGACCCTCTCCACATCCTCGGCGACGGATCGCAGGTCCGCTGCTACACGTACGGCGGCGACCTGGCGCACGGAATCCGCCTGGCGATGGAATCCGACGCTGCGATCGACGAGGACTTCAACCTCTCGACGCCCACGAGCACCACCGTGCTCGACCTCGCAGAGCTCATCTGGCGCAAGGTCCACGGCCCGGACCGCCCGTTCGCGTGGGTCTCGGACCCGCCGTTCGAGCACGACGTGCAGCACCGCGTCCCGGACGTGCGCAAGGCGCGCGACGTGCTGGGCTTCGAGGCCACCACAACGCTCTCGGCGATGCTCGACGAGGTCATCCCGTGGATCCAGGCCGAGGCTGCGGCGGGACGGATCTGATGGCCGACCTCGACCTGGTGTACACGACGCGCTTCGACGAGGCGGACCGGCGGGCGAAGATGGCTCTTTGGCGCGAGATCGTTCCATCGATCGGGCGGATCGTCCCCCTCGATGGGCCGATCCTGGACCTTGCCTGCGATCGCGGCTACTTCATCGCGCACGCCGCGGCCGCCGAGCGGTGGGCGTGCGACATGCGCGACGTCGCGTCTGCGCTCCCGGCCGGCGTCCGGTTCGTCAAGGCGTCGGGGCTCGCGCTCGGAGACGCGGTCCCCGCGGCCCACTTCGCCACCGTGTTCACGAGCAACTACCTGGAGCACCTCGCGTCCTCGGACGAGGTGATCGAGCAGATGCGCGTCGTCGAGCGGCTCCTCCGGCCCGGAGGCCGGTTCGTGGTCCTGCAGCCCAACATCCGGCTGGTCGGCGGCGCCTACTGGGACTTCATCGACCATCGCGTGCCGCTCACGGAGCGGAGCCTCCAGGAGGCGGGCGCGATCGCAGGCCTTGCGACCGAGCGGACCGTCGTCCGATACCTGCCGTTCTCGACGAAGAGCCGGCTTCCCCAGGATCGCCGCCTCGTGCGCGCTTACCTGCGGTTCCCGCCGGCGTGGCGCATCCTCGGGAGGCAGACCCTGTGGGTCGGGCGGAAGCCCCGGTGACGGATCCACTGGGACCCGAGCTCTCGATCGTGATGCCGGTCTACGACGAGGGCCCCGCCGTCGTCCCGGTCCTGCGCGCGCTCGAGGCGGCGATGGTGACCCCTCACGAGACCCTCGTGGTGTACGACTTCGACGAGGACTCGACCGTCCCGCCCGTGCGGTCTCTCGGCGACGAGCTTCCAGCGATCCGCTTGGTGCGAAACGATCTTGGGCGCGGCGTTCTCAACGCCATGAAGGCAGGATTCGCCGTGTCGCGCGGCTCATGGGTCCTCGTGACGATGGCCGATGGCTCGGACGACCCCACGGTGATCGAGCCGATGGTCGCTCTCGCCCGCTCCGGGGTCGATGTCGTGGCAGCCAGCCGGTACATGCGGGGAGGGCATCAGTACGGCGGGCCGATCGTCAAACGGACGCTCTCGCGTGCGGCGGGCCTCTCGCTCCATCGGCTCGCTGGGATCCCGGTCCACGACGCGACGAACAACTTCAAGCTCTACGGGCGCCGCTTCCTGGAGTCGACGACGATCGAGAGCACGGCCGGCTTCGAGCTCGCGACCGAGCTGACGGTCAAGGCAGCCCTGGGAGGGTGGCGGCTGGCCGAGGTCCCGGCGACATGGCGCGATCGGACGTCAGGAACGAGCAACTTCCGGCTCCGCGCATGGCTCCCCCACTACCTTCACTGGTACCGCGTGGCGATGGTCGGACGAGCGGCCCGGCTCGCAGGGAGGGGCCGGCGGACCTGACCTCCCTCACGCACGAGGAGCGCCAGCAACCAGACGGTGACTCCGGAGATCGCGAGCGAGCCGGCGATCCCCGTGAAACCCCAGAGTGGGACGAGCGACCCGGGTTCCGCGCCCGGCGGCGCCGCCGCGACCAGGTTCGCGGAGACGACCGTCGCGAGCACGACCCAGGCCGCGAGGACCCGGCGGTCGGCGAGGAGGAGCGCGAGGAACACCACGGCCGGGTACGCGTAGCGCTCGTGCATCGCCGTCAGGAGGCAGAAGGGGACCAGCGTCGCCGCGGCGAGCGCGAGCCACAGCCCGCGCTCGGTCGGGCCGCGGCGGACCGCGACGAGCACGAGCAGCAGGCCAGCCGCGGCTGCGAGATACCCGATCGCGCGCGGCGACAGCGGCCCGAGGAGCGCCGTGCCGTCCACGACGAAGGCGCCCTCGCCGGCCACGGCAGACTGGAGGATCCACCAGGGGTTCCATGCCCGCAGCGATAGGACGGCGAACGTCTCGCCCTGGTACGCGGAGGTGGAGGCGAGGTAGGCGGCCGGTCCGCCGGCGGGGACGAACGGGAGCCAGAGGACGACGAGCGTCGCGGCCGCCGTCGCGGCCGGCACCACAGCGCCGCGCCAGCCGGCCCGCGCAACGGCGAACCCGGCGAGCGGAACGATGAATGGGATCGCCTGGGGCTTGGTCGCAAGAGCCAGGCCGAGCAGCACGCCGGCAAGGGCCCAGCGCCCCCGGAGAGCGAGGATCGCGGCAAGCAGCCCGAACAGCGTGTAGACGGACTCGTACTGGCCCCAGAACGCGCTGACGTACCAGGTCACGGGGACCAGCGCCACCGCGAGCGCCGAGGCCACGGCGACTCGTGGCCGCTCTCTCAGCGCCCAGGCGACGGCGACGACGATGCCGAGGTCCGCGGCGACCGCCGGGATCTTCAGCCAGGCCCGCACCGCCGGGTCCGCGGCGTCGCCTGTCTGGCCGAAGACCGGAGCGAGGTGCCCGACCGCCCAGAACACGAACGCCATGACCGGCCCGAACGAGAGACCGTGGTCGTAGATGGCGCCGAGGGGCACGTCGGTCGCCAGGCGGTGCGTCCATCGCGCGAACACGTCGAGATCACCGGGGAGCCCCTCGCTCGGGAGGAGGAACAGGCGGAGGAGAGCCGCGACAGCGAGCCCGACCGCCAGGGTCGCGACGAGAGCGGGAGTCCATCCGGTGCGACGTGCGGCGCCGTCTGTCCCCGTCGCGTCGGCGCCCATGCCGCCATCACCGCGGCCCGGGCTCGCGGTGTCTTCGAGCCCTGTGCCCACCGTCGCGCCTACAGGAGGCTCGTCGCCCAGTAGCGCTCGGCGCCGCCGGGGATGCCGCCCAGCCGCCCGATCCGGTCCGCCTGTGCGCGGATCGCGTCGCCCATGGCCTGGACGCCGGTGAAGAGCCGGTCCATCTGGCTCTCGTAGAGGGCGATCCCGCGGATCTTGCGCTCGATGACCTCCGAGGTGGCCGCGTACTCGGGCGTCAGGGCCACGCCGGACGGGATGGCCGCGAGTGCGTCCGCCGGCAGCTCCTCGAGCCGGGTGAAGTCGGACCAGTAGGCGTAGGGGAGGTCCTCGTAGAAGGCCACGATGCCGGCCCATTCCGGGTCGGGCATCAGCCAGGACGTCTCGGTGCCCAGCAGCGCGACACCCACGCTGCGCATGAGCTGGTGGTCCACGTGCCCGCCCACACCCAGCGGGAAGTAGACCTTCTGCGGCTCCAGGCGCGCGATCTCGGTCCGGAGGATCTCCACGGGCGCGGGGTCGTCGGCTCGTACGGCGCCCAGGAGCTGCTCGTCGCCCTCGTAGCCGCGGAAGACCGCGTCGGGCAGGTCCAGGAAGACGATCGACGCCTCGGCGAACGCCGCGTACCGCTCGTCTTCCAGCCGGCGGGACGCCATCACGTCGCCGGCCGTCCGCGCCGCCACGAGCTCGTCCGTGAGGACCGCGCCCTGCTGGGGGACGCCGTCGGGTCCTGTTCCGGCGCCCGCGTGGATGTCCGCGCGGCGATACCACGAGGCGCGCTGCCAGAAGCGGCGGGCGCTCGCGTCCGCGGCGGCCTGCGTGGCGGCGAGTCGGTCCTCGGCCGCGAGCCACGGCGCCGGCTCTCCCGCGACCGACGACGGGTAGTCGTTGCCCACGTTGGCCCGGTTGAACGCCATGGTGTTGGGCCAGACGGCCTTCGTGCCGAAGCCCAGCGCCTCTCGCTGGTACCCGGTGAGCGACGAGGCGTCGCCCGTGCCGGAGAAGACCGTGAGGATCGTGACGTTCTGGCCCAGCTCCCGGAGGCTCGCGATGAGCCCGCCGCACGAGAGCGCGACGTCGTCGGGGTGCGGAGCGACGAAGACGTGGGTCATGGCCCGGCGAGTATACCGGCGCCCATCAGGACGGCGACGGCGTCGGCGCGGGTGCGCTCTCCGTGGGGACGGCGGTGGGTGCCGCGGACGGCGAGGCCGACGGCGCGACGGACGGAGCCGAGCTCGCGGACTCTGACGGCGCGACCGTGGGCGTGGCCGACGGCGGCACGACCTCCAGCGAGAACGACGGCTCCACTGACGGCCCCTCGGTCACCGCGGGCGTCGGTGTGGCCTGCGGGAGCGGCGTCAGCACGCCGCCGTGCCCGAGGAAGACCGCATAGAGGGCGATCAGGACGAAGACGGCCACAGAGATCCCGACGAAGACCATCGAGATCCGGTCGTCCACGTGCAGCGCCGCCTC
>JAKOQS010000078.1 GCA_029778235.1 Chloroflexota bacterium
CCCGATCCGGCCGACGATCTCCGGGTCGGCGACCGCCCATCCCAGCCGCATCCCCGGGACGAGCGTCTTCGAGAACGTCCCGAGGAAGATGACCCGCCCCTCCGTGTCGAGGCTCTTGAGCGTCGGGAGCGTCTCGCCCTCGAAGCGGAGGGAGCGATATGGGGAATCTTCGAGGACCAGGACGTCGTGCCTGTTCGCGAGCTCGATCACCCGGTGGCGGCGCTCGATCGAGAGCGTCACGCCCATCGGGTTGTGGAAGTCGGGCATGAGGTAGAGGAGCTTCGCCCCGGGGGTCCGCTGGAGCACGCGCTCGAGGTCGTCCGGGTCGATCCCATCGTCGTCCGTGCGGACCGGCGCGTACGCCGGCTCGCAGGGGTTGAACGCGAGCATCGCGCCGAGGAACGTCGGGTTCTCCACGACGATGACGTCGCCCGGGTCGATGAGCATGCGCGCGACCAGGTCGAGGCCCTGCTGGGCGCCCTGGAGGACGATGACGTCGTCCGCTCCGCATGCGACGCCGTCCGCGCGCATCCGCGCCGCGATGAGGCCGCGGAGCGCCGGGAGGCCGTCCGTCACCGCGTACTGCATGACGCTGCGGTCCGCGCCCGAGAGGAGGTCGTCGTAGACCAGGCGCAGCTCGTCGACGGGGAACAGGTCCGGGTCGGGGTAGCCGCCGCCGAACGAGATGATCCCCGGGTCGGCCCCGTGCTTCAGCAGCTCGCGGATCGCCGAGGGTCGGACGACGTCCATCCGGCGGGCGTACCGGACCGTCATCCGCGGCCCTCGCCCCGGCCCGCGGCCTCGCCGAGGAGGCCGACCAGCTCGTCGTACTCGCCGTCCTCCATCCCGAACCAGTTCTCCGGCTGCGGGAACGTCCGGTCCGTCACGGCCGCGACGTACGCGGCGAGCCCCTCGCGGATCACCGCGCCGGCGTCGGCAAAGACCCGCGCCATCCGCGGCCGGAACCGCGGGTAGAGGCCGAACGCATCGTGGTAGATGAGCAGCTGCCCATGGACGTCCGGCCCAGAGCCGAGGCCCATGATGATCGCGCCGCGCGAGCGCTCCGTGACGAGGCGGGCGAGGCGGTCGGGCACGAGCTCGAGGATGATCGAGAAGGCACCCGCGTCCTCGAGGATCCGCGCGTCTTCGAGGATCCTCTTCGCCTGCGCCGCGGCCCGGCCCTGGACCTTGAAGCCCCCCAGCGCGCCCGCGCTCTGCGGCGTGAGCCCGAGGTGTCCCATGACGGGGATGCCGGCCTTCGCGATCCCCTCGACGCGGTCGGCCATCTCCCTCCCGCCCTCGAGCTTCACAGCGTCGCAGCCGGTCTCGGCCATGAGGCGCCCGGCGTTGCGGATCGCCGTCTCGACCGACGGCTGGTAGCTCATGTACGGCATGTCGCCGATGAGCCACGCGTTCGGCGCGCCACGGCGGACGGCGGCCGTGTGGCGGACCATGTCGTCCATCGTGACCGGCAGCGTGCTCTCGAAGCCGAGCATCGTCATGCCGAGGCTGTCGCCGACGAGGATCATGTCGACCCCGGCCGCGTCCTGCATGACCGCAGTCGGGTAGTCGTAGCAGGTGAGCCAAGTGATCGGCGTCCCGGAGTCGACCTTCGCGTGGAGCCGTGCCAGGGTCATCCTGGTCTGGTCGGTCACCGCCGCCTCCTCCCGGCCGCGATCGCGGTCGCGGCCGCACCTGCCCCCGGCCGATGCAGTGGTCGGGGCGGTGGGATTCGAACCCACATCCTCGTGCTCCCAAAGCACGTGCGCCACCGTTGCGCCACGCCCCGACGGATCCACGCTCGCGAACCGCATGTGTCTCGGCGAGCGTCAGACCGGAGACTAGCCTACAGCGCTCGGAACGGGCGGTGCGTTGGAGGCGCCTGGCGCCGCCGTCCTCGCCCAAACGACGGATCTGCATGTCGATCGCCTCTAGCGCAGCACACCTCAGGCGCGTCGCCCGCCGCTCGACGCAGCGCGATACGAGACCGTCCGCGACGACGGACGGCACTGGCCGGGATCCGCCACCCGGCGCACCTTCTGGTCTGTGCTGCGCCGGGGCGCTGCCGAGGCGAATGCGGAGTGACGGAGGAGGCCGCCGTGGGAGACCCGGGCTCGGGGCGGCTCACCAGGCGTCCGAGCCGTGGATCGCGGTTCGTCGTTGCCGGGTCGCTGGTCGTCCTCGTGGCAGGTTGCGCCCCGGTCACGTCGCCTGCATTCCCATCGCCTTCGGGTACTGCGCCGACCCAGCCGGCGACCGCAGCCACGGCGGCTACGGGGACACCCCGCCCCGCGCCGGCCTCGACGCGGGGGCCCAGTCCTACGGCTCTGCCGGTGGCTTCCGTGGCGCTGGTGACAGGCTGGCCGACGGTGCGTCGGTCAGCGGTCACGATGACCGGCGAGGTGATCGACGAGCCGTCGGGGCTGTGGGCCCCGTTGGCCGCCTTCACCATCGCGGTGACGATCTCGGGCCTTGCTCCCGGGGAAGCGGTCTACCTGGACGGGGCTGCGAACTACGACTTCGGGACGCTCGGCTGCGGGGTGGAACCCAGCCCGTGCACGCCGGGCTCAGGCACGACGGACCCGTCGGTCCACCTGTGCCGGCCCGCGTACGCCGAGCACGATGTCAAGGGAACGGCCACGACGAGCGCGGAGGCCATCGCCGACGATGGCGGGCGCGCGACCCCGACGCTGCGGTTCGTCGTGTCCGGATCACAGCGGGCATGTCCGGCCGGTGAGTCCCTGCCCTGGTTCGTGGAGAGCGGCGAGTGGTCCGCCCGCGTGACCGACGCCGCGCATGGGTTGAGTCTCGTCGGGCCGCCGGACTGGATCATCGGCCCGTAGTGGCCGGAACTCGACGCAGTGTCGATCGCGGAGCCGGGGCCGCTCGTCGTGCCCGCGAACCGCAGGATGATCGGCGCCTTCACCGCTCGGCCCATCGTGCTCAGGGCGGCCGACCCTACCCCGCGAACCGCCTTGCGGCTCCCGAAGCACGTGCGCCACCGTTGCGCCACGCCCGGATCGATTCGTGCTCGCGAATCACATGTGCTTCGGCGAGTGACGCCCTGAAACGTAGCCTACGCACCAGTCGAGGTCCCACCTTCCGACGAACCGCCCGAAGACGCCGAGCCGGTGGGCGAGCGCGGGGTGCGGGCCGGGCGCGTCGAGGACATCGATGCGGCGATCGTCGTCGATGGCCATCTTCCGATCCTCATGTCACGTTCGCCCCGCGGCTGGCTCGGCGACGTGCGCGATCGCGGTCGCCCGCGCCACCACGGCAGCGGCCTGCGCGGTCGCGGCAACGCTCGCGATGAGGCTCGCGGCCCGCGCGGTCGCGGCGACATCGTGATGCCTCCCAGGCATCGATTCCTGGCCTCGATGGTCGGGTCGTTGCCTCCCGGTCACGGTCGCGTCCGGAATCGGGCGGTCCGTGGGGTTCTTCGGGTCGCATCACTGCCCAGGGGGCATCGCAGCGACCGCCAAACCCCGAAAGTAATGCCTGGGGGTCACGCCGGGGACGGAGTGGCTGCGCCGCAGCGCGCGCGCCCGGTCGCCCGCCTCCGAGACGGCCCGCCCCCCTCCCCCTACGCCAGCAGCGTCGGAATCGCCTCCAGCGGCGCCGGGTCGGCCGCGGTGACGATCGCGTGCGCGGCGCGCACCTTCGGGGCGAGCGAGGCCACGTACGCGCGCGCCACCGGCTTCTTCGCCTCGGCGACGGACGTGTCGCGGAGGACGAGCCAGCCGCTCGTGACGAGGACGGCCATCTCGACGAGGTCCACGGCGTAGTAGTCCACCCGCTCGCGCTGGTCCTGCGCCTTGAGGGCGTCGATCGCCTCGCCGAGGAGGCCGGTGAGCTCGACGAGGACCGCCTTCTCGGCGGCCATGTCATCGGGGTACTCGGCCGCCGTCCACTCCGCGAGGAGCGGGTCGAGCGACCGGTTGAGGAGCTTCCCGATGGCGGCGACCACCTGGAGCTGGCTGGTGCCCTCGTAGATGTTCGTGATCCGGACGTCGCGGAAGAGCCGCTCGATCGCGAACTCCTGCATGTAGCCCACGCCGCCGTGGACCTGCATCGCCTGGTAGCAGACGCGGTTCCCCATCTCGGTGGCCCAGAACTTGACCATCGGGGTCATCGTCTCGGCGAGGGCCTGCGCCTGCTTGTGGCGGGCACGCATCGCGGCGTCCACCTCGTCGCCGCCCTCGCCCACGGCGCGCTCGTAGACCTTCCAGAGGTCCACCCAGCGGCCGGTCTCGGCGAGCAGGGCGCGCGTGGCCTCGAGGTCCACCTTCATCGAGAGCAGGAGCCGTGCCACCGCGGGGAGGTTCCGGATCGGCTTGCCGAACTGGATCCGCTCCCGGGCGTACCGGTCGGCCTCGCGGTAGGCGCCCTCGGCGATGCCGAGCCCCTGGGCCGCGACGGCGAGCCGTGCGCCGTTCATGAGGTTCATCGCGTAGCGCATGAGACCGAAGCGGCGCTTTCCGATGAGGATCGCGGGCGTGTCGTCGTACTGGATCTCGCACGTCGGCGAGGCGCGGAGCCCCATCTTGTGCTCGATCCGACGGATCTTCACCGTCTCGTCGCGCTCGACGAGGAACAGCGAGAGGCCGCGGGCGTCCGTCGAGCCCTCCTCGCTGCGCGCGAGGACGAGCGAGACGTCCGCGAGCCCGTTGGTGATGAACCGCTTGACGCCGCTGAGGTACCAGCGGCCGCTCGCCTCGTCGTAGCGAGCCTTCGTCCCGACGGCGCCCAGGTCGGACCCGGCGTCCGCCTCCGTGAGGACCATCGCGCCGGAGACCTCGCCGCGGGCGAAGCGCGGCAGGACCCTGGCCTTGGTCTCCTCGTCGCCGTACTCCTCGATCGACGACCCGACCTCCTGGAGGCCGTAGACCGTCATGAGGCCGCTCTCGGCGCGGGCGACCATCTCCACCATCATCGAGTAGACCGACTCGGGGAGGTTCAGGCCGCCGTACTCGCGCCCGAGCATCGCCCCGAACAGCTCGGCCTGGCGCAGCGCGTCGATCGCGTCGAGCGTCGCCGCGGCGTACGTGACGACGCCGTCCTCGAAGCGGGCACCCTCCTCGTCGGCCTCGGCCGCCCGGGGCGCGACGCGCTCGCCGCAGACCTCGCCGAGCACGTCGAGGACGATCCGGTAGTTCTCCTTCGCGTCCGCGTAGTTCCGGGGCGCCGTCGGGTAGAGCGCGGCCTCCGCGTAACCCCGCTCCTTGAGGTCGAGGACCTCGCGCAGGTCGAGCTGGTCCAGGCGGAAGCGCAGGTCGGGGTTGTCGAGGAAGAAGTTCTCGCTCATCGGACCGCTCCCTCGCCTGCTCCGTCGCCCGCCCACTCGTCCTCGGCCGTCCAGGACGACGCCTGGTCGGCCGTCCGCTCGCGAAGCGCCTTGATCATCATCGGGACGACCTTCGCGGCGTCGCCGACGATGCGGTAGTGCGCGATCC
>JAKOQS010000079.1 GCA_029778235.1 Chloroflexota bacterium
CCACCCGCCACAGGCGCGCGAACCGGTCCCGCTTCACTCCTGCTCGATCCGCGAGAGCCCCCATCGTCGCCCTCCACCGGCCGGCGGCCGGCCGTCATGCCCCTGCGACGGACCTCACGCCGGTGGCGCCAGTGTGACCGGCACGCCGCGGTCCGTGGCCGTCATCCGGACGCGCACGGTCCCCTGCAGCGCCTCCGGCCGCAGCGCGCCCGCGGTCCCGTTCGCGAAGGCCTCCGCCATCCCCACCTGACCGTCGAGGAAGACCCAGAAGTCCACCTCCCCGCGCCACCGCTCGAGCGGGGTCCCGTCCGGGATCACCCAGCGCGCCTGGGGGAACGCCTCCACGAGCGTCGTCCCGTCCACGGCCACGCGGCAGTGGCGCGCCCGTGCGCCCTCGACGAACTCGAGGCCGCGGTCTTCGGCGGCGACCCGTACCGTCTCGGGGAGCGCGGTCGCGACCGCGTGCGCGTCCACCGTCGCCGCGTCGAGCGACCCGGGCTCGGCGCCGCGCCAGCCGGCCCCCGGCTCGCGCGTCCATGCCTCAGGCCCGATCCGCGCGGCTCCGTACGTGCCGAGCACACGGTC
Organism: Chloroflexota bacterium; assembly: GCA_029778235.1. Lineage (GTDB taxonomy): Bacteria > Chloroflexota > Limnocylindria > Limnocylindrales > CSP1-4 > CAIYQJ01. The sequence continues at coordinate 586 of JAKOQS010000079.1, forward strand.
GCCCGCGGCCGTCGCCGTCCACCGCAGGTCGGTCCCCGACCGCGCCCCGGCGAGCTCCACCGTCCCCGCGGCGCGCCCGTCCGCGTCCACGTCCACGCGCAGCCCGAGGCGGGCGGTCGTCCCGACGCCGATCGTGCCGGCGCACGCGGGCGGGTCGCCCGGGCCGGTGGGCCCGAAGCGGGAGCCCGTCGTGGGCCGATCCGCGAGCGCGAGCTCGTTGCCGACCGCGGCGGCCCCGAAGGCCAGGCCGGACAGCACGAGCAGCGCCACGGAGACGGCGGCGGCCGCGCCCAGCCGGCGCCGCCGCGGCGCGCCCGGGCCCAGTGCGCGCCGGACGATCCCGATCCCGGCCAGCGCCGCCGTCGCGGCGAGCGCCACGAGCCAGGGGTAGGCGGACTCGGGGGAGGGGAGCAGCGTCTGCGTCCCGCCGGCCGTGAGCCGCGAGACGATCCCGGCGACGGACGGGACCAGGACGAGGATGGCCGCGAGGCCCACCCACACGACGCCCGCGTACGCGCCCGATCCGCGGACGACCGGCGGCCACGCGACGGCCGCGACGGCGACGAGCACCGGGCCGAGGGCCGCCGCTCCGACGACGAGGTCCAGGGGTCCGCCGGGCCGGTAGCCGGCGACGACGATGATCGCGGCGGCAGCCCAGAGCAGGGCGACGGCCCCCGCGAGGATCCGCAGCTGGAGGGTCCGCACGCGCACGCCGCGAGTCTAGCGCCGCGCCCCGCCCTCGCCCGCGGCGGCCCTCGCCCGCGGTGGTTCGCGCCTCACCCGCGTCCGTCCCCGGCCGTCCTCGCCCTCGCCGGGCCGGCCCGCGGGCCTTCCCGCCCGATGCGGGCGGGTGGTAGGGTGCGCCGATGACACGACCCATCCTCGCCGACGCGTTCGACCACCATGTCTGGGCGACCGGGCGCCTCCTGGACGCCTGCCTCGCACTCGATCCCGCGCAGCTCGAGACCGCCGTCCCCGGCACGTACGGCTCGATCCTGGACACGATGCGTCACCTCGTCGGGGCTGACGCCTCGTACCTCTCTGTGATCTCCGGCGGCGCGTATGCGCCCATCGACGAGGACGCGATGGACCTCGCCGCGCTCCGTGCCGTCATGGAGGCGCACGGTCCGGGGTGGGCCGCGGTCGTGGCGGGCGACCTGGACGCAGACCGGATCCTGGTCCGTCACCGGCCCGATGGGTCCGAGAGCCACGCGCCGCTCGGGATCCGGCTCGCGCAGGTCCTCCACCACGGGACGGACCACCGCAGCCAGGTCTGCACCGCGCTCACGACCCTCGGCGTCGAGCCGCCCTCGATCGACGCCTGGGATCTCGCCTGGGAGCAGGGACGGCTGATCGAGGTCGCCGCGCCCGACTGACCGGCCGGGGCCTGCGCCGGCGGCCCTCCCAGCCCCGGCGCCCCGCGCCCCACCCATCTGCCCTGGGCACGCCCCAGCGGCGGCCCGGGCACGGCCCCCGTCCGGCCGACGCACCCGCGGCCCGCTCCGACCCCGGCCCGCCGCGCCGTGTGGCAGCATCGCGCCATGGCCTTCGACCTCATCGTCCGCGGCGGCACGCTGGTGGACGGCACGGGCGTCCCCGGCCGGCCCGCCGACGTCGGCGTGGCGGGGGACCGGATCGTCGCGGTCGGGGATCTCTCGGGCGTGGACCCGGGAGGCGTCGCGGCATGGATCGACGCGACCGATCTCGTCGTCGCGCCGGGGTTCGTCGATCCGCACGGGCACTCCGACGGCACGGTCCTCGTGGATGGCGCGCTCGCGAGTCACCTGCTGCAGGGGTACACGACGCAGCTGTCGGGCAACTGCGGCGACACGCTCGCGCCGGTCACCGACCTGGCGCGCGAGGCGGTCGAGATCGCGCTCGCCGAGGTGGGCCTCGAACCGACCTGGCGCACGTTCGGCGAGTACCTCGACACGGTCGATGCGATGCCACTGGGGCCGAATGTCGCCTTCCTCTGCGGGCACAACACGCTGCGCAGCGCGGTCATGGGCACCCGTCACGACGCGCCGTCCCCGGCGGATGCGCAGGCGATGGCTCGCCTGCTCGAGGAGGCCCTCGACGCCGGTGCGATCGGACTCTCGACGGGCCTCATCTACCCACCGGGGATCCACGCGCGCCCCGAGGAGGTCTCGGCGCTCGTCCGGGTGGCTGCCCGGCGCGGCGGCCTGTACGCCTCGCACATCCGCAACGAGTCCTCCGGGCTGTTCGCCGCGCTCGAGGAGGCTCTCGCCGCCACGCGGTCCGCCGGGGACAGCGCGCGGCTCCAGGTCAGCCATCTCAAGGCGGCCGACCGGTTCGTGCACGGCCGTGCCGCCGAGGCGATCGGGATGCTCGAGGCCGCGCGCGCGGCCGGTCTCGACGTCGGCGCGGACCAGTACCCCTACACGGCAGCCGCCACCGCCCTCCAGACGGTGCTGCCGCCGTGGCTGCTGGCCGTGCCCGTTGACGAGACCGCCCGGGCGCTCCGGGACCGGACCGTCCGTGCCCGCATCCGCGACGAGATCGCCGTCGGGATCCCGGGCTGGGAGAACGCCGCCGCCGACCCCGGCTGGGACGGCCTGGTGCTCACGGCCTCTCCGACGCACCCGGGCTGGGCCGGCCGGCCGCTTGCCGACGTCGCGGACGATGCCGGGTGCGATCCGCTCGACCTCGCCTGCGACCTCCTCGCGGACGACGGCCTCACGACCCAGATGACGATCCACTGCATGACCGAGGTCGACGTCGAGACGATCCTGGCGGCGGGTTGGGTCGCGGTCTGCACCGATGCCGGCGGTCGGCGGCCGGGCCACCCGGTCCTCGACGCGGGCGTCCCGCACCCGCGTGCGTACGGGAGCGCCCCGCGCGTCCTCGGTCGCTATGTCCGCGAGCGACGCGTCCTGCCGCTCGAGACCGCGGTGGCGAAGCTCACGTCGGTGCCCGCCGCACGACTCGGCCTGCCCGACCGTGGTGTCGTCCGGGCCGGCGCCTTCGCCGACCTGGTCGTCTTCGACGCGGCGACCGTCGCGGACCGGGCGACGTTCGGGCGCCCGGCGGTCCCGCCGGCGGGGATCGCGGCCGTCGTCGTCAACGGCGCGGTGGCGGCCCGCGACGGAGTCGAGACGGGCGCACGTCCGGGACGACTTCTGCGCCGGGGCTGACGCCAGCGTCACAACCGCGCGCCGTCGCCCGTCGTGAAGGGTGCCGGCGAAGAAGACGGCGCCAACCGCATCTCCCCCGACTACGGGTCCGGTCGCTCCTCCTCCCCGATCCCGCAGTCGACTGCCGAAACGACGCCCGTACTCCTCCGGGCGTCGTTTCGGCGTCCAGGGGGTCCCGGCGCCCGTGCGTGGGGTCCGCCCGGACCCCTACCATGCGCGGATGGACCGCCCGTTCGTCTCGATCCTCACGGACTTCGGCGACCGCGACCCGTCGGCGGCCATCTGCGCCGGCGTCGTGCTCTCCATCTGCCCCGAGGCGCACGTCCTCGAGCTCACGCGGACGATCCGCCCGTTCGCGATCCGCGACGGAGCGGTCTCGCTCGCGGCCGCGGTGCCCTACCTGCCCGTCGGCGTCCACATCGCCGTCGTCGATCCGGGCGTCGGCACGGAGCGCCTGCCGATCGCCGTCCGCACCCGGCGCGGCGACGTGCTCGTGGGGCCGGACAACGGACTGCTGACCCTGGCGGCGCAGCGGCTCGGCGGCGCCGTCGAGGCGCGGGCGATCACCGATCCCGCGTGGCACCTGCCCGCGGTCACCTCCAGCTTCCACGGCCGCGACATCTTCGCGCCGGTGGCCGCACACCTGGCGCGGGGCATCGCGTTCGACGCGTTCGGGCCGCCATTGGCGCTCGAGGACCTGGTGGCGCTGCACGTGCCCTCCGCGGAGGTGCGCGACGGCGAGCTCGCGACGGCGGTCGTCTACGTCGACGGGTTCGGGAACGTCAAGCTCGCGGGCGGTCCCACGGAGCTCCATGCCGCGCTCGGCGACCTGCCCGACGGCACCCTGGTGACGGTCGCCTTCCCCGACGCAGACGGCGCTGTCCGCACCGAGACGATCCCGTGGCAGGACACGTTCGGCCGGGTCCCCGTCGGCGCCCTGCTCCTCTACGAGGATTCGCTGGGCCGCCTGTGCATCGCGGAGAACCAGGGCAGCGCGGGACGGCGCCTGGGCCTCGCCGACGACCGGCCGGTCTCGATCCGGAGGGCCTGAGCCGGGCTCTCCTGCCGGGGTGCCGGTGCCCGCTCGTCGTGGGTCGCGGCCCCGGTCCCCACCCCCTTCGTGGGACTACACTCGACGCGTCCACGAGGAGGAGAGATGACCATGCGCACCGCACTTCGCCCTGCCGCCCTCGCGTTCGCGGCGATCCTCGTCGCGGCGGCCTGCACCTCCGCCGCCACGCCGGCGCCCACGCAGGCCCCCACGGCGGCCCCGACGACCGCGCCGACCGCCGCGCCCACGCAGGCGCCCGCCGAGTCGGCCACGCCCGCGCCGAGCGTCGCCGAGACCACGCCGATCCCGGTGGACGAGTGCGCGCCGGCCCAGATCCGGACGCTCAACGCCGGCGTCCTCACGATCGGGACGGACAACCCGGCGTACCCGCCGTACTTCGAGCCCAGCGACCCGAACCCGGCCCCGTGGGAGCTCGGCGACCCGACCAATGGCAAGGGCTTCGAGAGCGCCGTGGCGTACGCCGTCGCCGACCGGCTCGGCTTCACCCCCGACAAGGTGAACTGGATCTACGTCCCGTTCACCAACTCGTACGCGCCCGGCCCCAAGGAGTTCGACTTCAACATCAACCAGGTCTCCTGGAAGCCCGAGCGGGCCGAGACCGCCGACCTCTCCCGTGGCTACTACTTCGTCAGCCAGGCGATCGTCGCGCCCAAGGGCAGCGAGCTCTCGAAGGTCACCACGATCTCCGGCCTCAAGCCGTTCCAGTTCGGCGCCATGGTCGGGACCACGAGCTACGACGCGATCGGGAACGTCATCGCCCCGGACAAGGAGGCGATGGTCTACGACACCAACGATGCCGCGATCGAGGCGCTGAAGAACAAGCAGATCGACGGCCTGGTGGTGGACCTGCCCACGGCCTTCTTCATCACGGCGGTCCAGTACGAGGACGGCGTGATCGTCGGCCAGCTCCCGCAGCCGGTGGGCGAGGGCGAGTTCTTCAGCCTGGTGCTCGCCAAGGGCAGCCCGCTCACGAAGTGCGTCGACCAGGCGATCCTCGCGATGCGCGCCGACGGCACGCTCGGGCAGATCACGCAGACCTGGATGGCCGACAAGGCGAACGCGCCGGTCTTCCAGCCCTAGCGCACCGATCCCACGCCCGTCCGCATGGCCGGGTCCGCCGCCGATCCCGCCGGCCCGGGGGAGCAGCCCGCTCCCCCGGGCCGGCCCGTCCCCCGCGTCGTCGGGCCGCCGCGGCTCGGCGCCGCGGCACGGTCCACCCTCATCGCGGCCGCCAGCACCATCGTCGTCTTCGGGGTGCTCGCGTACGTCATCGTCAACGCGCCGAACTGGCCCTCCGTCCAGGAGTCCTTCCTCAACGGCGACGTCTTCTGGTCGTCGATGCCGACCATCGTGGCCGCGTTCCGCGTGAACATCGCGCTGTTCGCGATCAGCGAGGTCCTGATCCTCGCCTTCGGCCTGGTGATCGCCGTCCTGCGCAGCCTCCCGGGGCCGGTCTTCGCCCCGGTCCGCTTCCTCGCCACCGTCTACGTGGACATCTTCCGGGCCCTGCCGGGCGTCCTCGTCATCTACATCCTGGGCTTCGGCATCCCGGGCCTCCAGATCCCGGGCGTCCCCACCAGCCCCTTCGTCTATGCCGTCCTCGCCCTCACGCTCCTGTACTCGGCCTATGTGTCCGAGGTCTACCGCGCAGGGATCGACTCGGTCCACCCGAGCCAGGACGCGGCCGCCCGCTCGCTCGGCCTGTCGCGGTTCCAGGCGCTCCGGTTCGTGGTCATCCCCCAGGCGGTGCGTCGGGTCATCCCGCCGCTGCTCAACGACTTCATCGGGCTGCAGAAGGACACGGTCCTCGTGTCGTACATCGGCGTCGTCGAGATCTTCCGGGCGTCCCAGATCAAGCAGGCCGCCACGTTCAACTTCACCCCGTACATCGCGACCGCCCTCGTGTTCATCATCGTCACCATCCCCCTGGCGCGGTTCACCGACTGGCTCGTCGCGCGCGACCGGAAGCGCCAGCTCGCGAGCGCCCGGTGACGCCCGAGGCCACGACGGGTCCCGTGGGCGCTCCCGGGCCGGACGTCCTGCGCCTCGAGGGCGTCCACAAGGCGTTCGGGAAGCTGGAGGTCCTGCGCGGGATCGACCTGGTCGTCCGACGGCACGAGGTCGTCTGCCTCATCGGCGCCTCCGGGTCGGGCAAGTCCACGCTGCTGCGCTGCGTCAACCTCATCGAGCCGATCGACGCCGGCCGGATCGTGGTGGACGGCGTGGAGATCACGGCGCCGAAGGTGGACGTGGACCGCGTGCGCCGGCGGATCGGGATCGTGTACCAGGCCTTCAACCTCTTCCCGCACATGACCGTGCTCGACAACGTCTCCCTTGCCCCGCGGCACGTGCTCAAGGTGCCGCGCGCCCGGGCCGAGGCGGATGCGCTCGCCCTGCTCGCGCGCTTCGGCCTCGAGGAGAAGGCCCGCGAGTATCCTGACCGGCTCTCCGGGGGGCAGCAGCAGCGCGTCGCGATCGTGCGCGCGTTGGCGATGGAGCCGGGCCTGCTCCTGCTCGACGAGGTCACGAGCGCCCTCGACCCGGAGCTCGTCGCCGAGGTCCTCGGCGCGATCCGCGAGCTGGCGCAGGGCGGCATGACGATGGTCATCGCCACGCACGAGATGGGGTTCGCACGCGACATCGCCAACCGGGTCTGCTTCCTGGACCAGGGCCGGATCCTGGAGGAGGGGACGCCGGACAACATCTTCCGGCACCCGCAGGAGGAGAGGACGCGGCGCTTCCTGCAGCGCGTCATCGAGGCCGGCCGGCTGGAGGTCTCGACCGACTGAGAGGACTTCCGTGCCCGCCCCGGAGGACCATCGAGGGAGGGTGCGTCCGCGCACCATCCAGCGACGCTCAGGCGTGGCTGCACCGTCCGCGCGTATGATACGGCGGTGCGCCGCCGGGCGACGGCCCGGTCCGACGTCGAGAGGTGCATCCGCATGTCACGCGAACAGCGAACGATCGGCCGGATCGCGCGCACACGGCGCCCGGCGGTCGCGCTGTTCGCCGCCCTGCTCGTGGGAGGCGTCATCGCCGGCTTCGTCCCGCGCGTCGTCCTCGCGGCTGCCACGCCGACGGTCTCGCTCGAGGTTCCGCCCTCCGTCCTCATCGGCGAGGCGTTCTCCTTCGGCGTGACGTTCGACAACGCCGGCACCGACGTCGGCTACGGGCCGTTCGTCGACGTCGTCATGCCGGCGCGGGGCGTGGACGGGACTTCGGGCGGCCAGCCGGCCGACGGGATCTCGTTCGTGAGCGCCTCGTACCTCGGGACCCCGGTGTCGGCGACGGTCATCCCCGTGCCCGTGAGCGGCTGCGTGAGCCACCCCATGGCCGTGGACGCGTCGGGCGCGCCGGTCGTCGTGTGCGGTCTCACGCCCGGCGATCAGTACGTGGTCCTGCGCCTCCCGTTCGGCTCGTTCGCGGGTGCGCAACCGCCCGCGGTCGTCCAGGTCCGCGCGCTCGTCAGCACCTATGCCGACGCCGGCGCGCCCCTCACGATCCAGGCGCGCAGCGGATTCCAGTACGGTCTCGACCCGCTCGACGACCCCGCGACCGATCCGTCGATCGTCTCGCCGTTCGTCTCCGATCCCGTTCCTCCCTCCACCGACCCCTCGATCATCCGCCTGGCCAAGACGTACGTCGGGCCCGAGGACGAGACGGCGACCGGGCCGCACTTCCCGCGCCAGTACCGGGTCACGGTGGACATCGCCGACGGCCAGACCATCACGAACCTGGACGTCACGGACGTGCTCGCCGACAACATCCAGTTCGTCGGCGTGGACGCGACGCTCGTCCACGGCATGCCGGCGCCGACGACGGCCGTGTCCACGCCCGGCACGACGTCGCCCGGCGGCACTCTGACGGTGCGGTTCGCGAGCGTCACCGGCACGACGTCGGCGACGGACGTGACGCTGCTCTTCACGTTCTTCGTGCCGCTCGACGCGGCCTCCCACGCACGGGTCATCCCGCCGGCCACGGGCGATGCCACCACGTCGGCAGACGACGCGAAGGCCCAGGGCGGGTGGGTCCCCCTCGACCCGCGCGATGCCCCCGTGACCGTCACGAGCGACGCCGCCCCCGTCGATCACGTCCTCACCGACCGCTCGATCGCGATCCAGAAGGCGGTGGCCCTCGTCACCGACCTGGGCCCGCGCGGGGTGAGCCCCGGCGACACGCTCGAGTGGACGCTCGACGTCCAGGTGTCCGACTACTTCGCGTTCAGCGGCGTACGCGTCTTCGACCGCCTCGGCGACGGCACGCGGCTGGACGGCTCCTTCGCCCCCACGCTCGCCGTGGCCGCCAACGGCGTGGCACTCCCGGAGACGTCGTTCGGCGCCGCGCGCGTGGCCGTCGTGGACCACTGGACGGGCGCTCCTTCGCCCGTCTCCCCTCTCGACGGGACGACGGCGATCACGTTCGATGTCTCCGGCGAACTCGCCGCCCGCTCCCTCGGGGGACGTCTCATCGGCGGGTGCGTGCCCGCCGGCGGCGGCGCCCCGGACGGCAGCGCTCCCATGTGCGCCGTCGGCGCGGGCCCGACGACGGTCCGCATCGTCTTCCGCTCGATCGTCCAGGACCGGTTCAGCGACGACTTCCCGTCGGGCGACTGGAGCGTGGACCAGGGTGACATCCTTGCGAACCACGCGAGCGTCACCGGAAACGTCCTCGACGACGCGACGTTCGCGCCGACGGGCTTCACGGAGGGCGACGGCGGCGAGGCGGTGGTCCCGGCCGGCTCCGGCGCGTCCACGTCGATCCCGATCGGCGAGTTCGCCAAGTCGATCTACGCGGTCAACGGGGACACGGCGTTCGCGTCGCCGGTCCACGTGGCGCCGGGCGACACGATCACGTACCGGCTGCGGGAGACGCTCCCGACGAGCGACATCGAGCGGTTCCGGCTCACCGACTACCTCCCGCTGCCCGTCTTCGACGCGACGACCGTCACGGTCTTCGACGACACGACGGCGGGGATCCCGGCTTCCGGCCACGCCCAGTTCGGACCGGACGACACGTTCCGCGCCTACACGAAGGCGACGCCCGCCCCCGGCCAGCCGGGAGGAGTCCTGCCGGCGATGACGAGCTCGGCGGACTCCAACAGCCTGACCTTCGACTTCGGCAGCTACGACAGCCCGACCCCGACATCGACGGTCGCCGACATCCTCTTCACGGTGACGGTCTCGGGCACGCCGTTCGCGGACGGCCTCCTCCTCACGAACCAGGGCCGAAGCGAACACGGCACGACCAACGCCGCCGACCGCATCGCGGACAGCATCGTCCAGATCACGCTCGACGAGCCGTTCCTCGCGATCCGCAAGGGTGTCGTGGCGACGGATAGCCCGGCGGGGGTCTTCGCGCCTGCCTCCATCGGACCCGTGGCGTTCACCCCGCCGGGCGGCTCCTGTGCCCGCTTCTCGGGGCTCCTCGCCTCCGCGGGCCTCGCGGCCACCCCCGTGGATTCCGACCTCGTGGGCGTCGACGCCGCGGACCACGTGACCTTCGCGATCGTCGTCGAGAACACCGGCCATGCGGGCGCCTGGGGCGTCGAGGTCCGGGACGCGATCCCGCCGGGGCTCGCGATCCCGGCCGGCGGCCCGAACCTCTGCGTGACGGACGGCGCCGGGGCGTCACTCGCCACGACCGACCTCGGCGGCGGGCTGTTCGGGGGTGGCATCCGGCTCGTCGACCCGTCCGCGACCGAGCCTGCCCTTGCGCCCGGGAAGGATGCCGCCGACGCACCGGACGCCACCGGCGCCAACATCGCCGTCATCACCTTCGACCTCGTCGTCGACCCGGCCGCTCGGGCCGGGAGCACCCTCGTCAACACCGCGATGCTCGCGGCCTACAGCGGGACCGCAGGCGGCCCCGACCACGTGCCCAGTGGCCGGACCGACGCGGCGCGCGTGACGCTGGCCGCGCCGGCGGTCGCCAAGGTCCTGACGTCCACCAGCGAGCCGAGCACGAGCGGGCAGGCGGTGGCGATCGGCGAGGTCCTCACGTACGCGGTGACCGTGACGGTCCCGGAGGGGACCCTCGAGGACGCGCGCCTGACGGACACGCTCGATCCGGGCCTCGCGTTCGTCGCATGCGACAGCGTGACGGCCTCTTCCCCCGCGGTCACGACCGACCTGCCCGGCGGCTTTGCGTCCGCCTGTGACGACCCGACCGATCCGGTGATCGGCGCCGGTGGCGGGACCGCCACGTTCGACCTGGGGACGATGACGAATGCCGACAGCGACGACGCCACCGTCGAGACACTGACGCTCACCTACCGCGCCGTCGTCCTCGACGCACCCGGCAACGACCGCGGGATGTCCAAGGGCAACGCCGCCGTCTTCGGGTGGACCGCGGACGGGCCACGGACCGCCGCGGGGTCCGCCCCGGACGTGCAGGTAGTGGAGCCGGCCGTCGTGGTCGCGAAGACCGCGAGCTCCACGTCCGGCGACGCCGGCGACGAGATCACCTACACGCTCGTCGTCACGAACGCGACGATCTCGGGCGGGGGCGACGCCTTCGACGTCACGCTCTCCGACCCGCTGCCCGCCGGGACGGCGTACGTCACGGGGTCGCTGACCGCGGCCGGCGGCATCGCCCCCGCGACGCTCGTCGAGTCCGCCGGCACGATCACCGCGACGTGGCCGACGATCCCGATGGGTGCCGCCGGCACGAGCACGATCACGTACCGCGCGACGCTCGACGGGTCCGTCCGGCCGGGCCAGAGCCTGCCGAACACGACCGCCGTGACGTGGACGAGCCTCCCCGGCGATGCGTCCACACCGGCATCCCCCTATGCGCCGACCGCGGTCGAGCGGACCGGCGACCCGTCCGGCGTCGGCGGTGCCGAGAACGACTACACGACGAGCGCCACGGCGACGGTGACCGTCCCGGTCCCGGCTGCAGACAAGGCCGTGTCGGCCACGTCCGAGTCCGCCACGGCGTCGGATCGCGTGGCCGTCGGGGAGATCGTCCGGTATCACCTCGCCTGGGCCGTGCCGGAGGGCACGGCGGCCGACCTCCGACTCGTCGACCAGCTCCCGACTGGCATGCAGTTCCTCGACGACGGGAGCGCGAAGGTCGCGCTCGTCTCCGACGGGGCGGACATGGCCTCGTCCACGATCGTCGGGCCCGGTGTGGCGGTGGACGGGAGCGGCGGCTCGGTCGTCCCGACAGCGGGGATCCCGTCCGCGGCGATCTCGGGCGGGCCGTTCGGCAGCGGGACGGACCCCACGTTCCTGCTCGGCACGATCGTCAACCCGGATTCGGACGCCAACGCCGAGTACGTCGTCGTCGAGTTCAACGCCCTCGTCGCGAACGTCGCCGCGAACCAGGCCGGCACGGCGCGGTCCAATCGGTTCGAGGTCCGCCTCGGGACGGGCGCGGCGCTCACGACCTCGTCGACGGCGCGCGTCGTCGTGGCCGAGCCCTCCCTCTCGATGACCAAGGCCGTCACGATCGTCCCGTCCGAGGCCGGGGACCCGGCCCGGTACCTCCTGACGATCGCGAACGCCTCCGGCACGAACGTCTCGCCCGCGTTCGAGGTCCGCGTCGTGGATACCGTCGACGCCCATCTCGTCCTCGGCACCGTCGCCGTCTCGCCGTCGACCGGCGTGATCGACGCCTCCGCGGGCCAGCTCGTGGACGTCACCATCCCGCGGATCGACCCCGGCGCGAGCGTCACCGTGACGATCGATGCCGCGGTGCGCGACGACGCGCCTGCGGGCCTCACGATCCCGAACACCGCCCGAGCGACGGGCTCCAGCCTGCCCGGCGGCCACGGGACGACGCCGAACCCGACGGGCTCGACGACCCCGGGTGATCCGGGGGCGGCCACCGGTGAGCGGACCGGCTCGGACGGCGCCGGCGGCCTGAACGACTACGTCGCCTCGGCATCCGTCTCCTCGACGCTCCGCGGCCCCACCATCGACAAGATCGAACCGTCACCGAGCACGTACAGGATCGGCGAGCGGGTGGACTACACGATCCACCTGACGCTCCCGGAGGGCGTGACCCGGTCGCTCACCGTCGTCGACGACCTCCCGGCCGGCATGGCTTACGTCGCGGGCTCGGCGACCGTCGACCCCTCCGGGTTCGCCGGCACGGTCACCACGTCCCCTGCGGTCACCGCGCCCGGCGGGTCCGGGGACGACGTGTCGCTCGGCTTCGGGGACGTCACCGCCACCGTCAACGGCCAGAGCAGCGACGATACGTTCACGGTGCGCCTCTCCGCCGTCGTCCTCGACGCCTCGGGCAACCAGGCGGGAACGACGCTCGTGAACGCCGCTCGCCTCGTCTACGCGGACCCGAGCGCGCCCGGCACCCTCACCGTCGCCGATCCGACGCCCGTGTCGGTCACCGTCGTGGAGCCGGTGCTGCTCCTCGCCAAGTCGATCGCGCCGCCGCCCGACTCTCCGGACGCCGGCGACGTCGTCACCTACCGCCTGTCGGTCGCCCACGACCCGGCGAGCACGGCGGACGCGTTCGACGTCACCCTGTCCGACGCCCTGCCGGCCGGCCTCGCATACGTCGCCGGCTCGCTCGACTGCGGCCTCGGGAGCCTCGTCCCGACCGGCTGCGCCGTGGCGAACGGCGTGGTCACGCTCGCATGGGGCGCCTTCCCC
>JAKOQS010000080.1 GCA_029778235.1 Chloroflexota bacterium
CGGGCGTCCGCGCCGGCGAGGAGGGTCTCGCGCGCCTGGAGGCCGACAGGGACGCCCTCTCGGTGGCGCGCGAGGCGCGCGCGCAGGCGGAGGCGACGCTCGTGGAGCGACGTGCCCTCCTCGAGAAGGCCCGGCAGGCGGAGCAGCTCCGAGCCCAGCGCGCCGCCGCCGAGGAGCGGTACGGCCGGTACCGCCAGGCGGTGGAGGTCGCGACCGAGATCGACCGCATGGAGGGCTCGCACCCCTCACCGATCCCGCTGGCATCGCTCGAGCAGGTGGTGGCGCGCCTGCGGTCGCTCGACGCGCGCGCCCGCGAGCTCCGGGCGGCGCTCGGCGAGATCGTGGACGTGGACTTCGAGATCCCGTCGGCAGCCGGGCCCTCGTGGCGGGTGGTGGCGCTCGTCGGGATCGTGCTCGCCCTGGCGGGTGTCGCCGCCCTGATCGGGGGCCTCGCGTCCTCCATGATCGTCCTCGCCGGCGTCGGCATCGCGATGATCGTCGCCGGCGCCCTCGTCGCCGTCTACGGCGAGCGTCGCCGGGGGGCATCCGAGGCCGTCGTGCGGGCACGGGAGCTGCGCGAGAGCGAGATCGCCCGTCGCCTCCGCGGCCGATCGGAGCTGGAGGCGGAGCTGCGCCAGTGCGAGACCGACATCACGGCGCAGCTCGCGCTGGTGGGCCTGCCCGACCTCGAGGCGGCCGAGGTCCTCCTCGGGGCCGAGCGCGAGCACGTGGCGACGCTCGGCCGGCTCGCTGCCCAGCTCGACGGCCTTGTCGGCCGGGAGCCGCGCGAGAACCTGGCGCCCGTCCGCGACGCCGCCGCGCTCGAGGTCGAGCAGAAGACGGCCGCGCTCGACGCGCTCGGACCCATCGCGCGGGAGCCGCGCGCACGCGAGCGCCTGGAGGTCGAGGTGCGCGACGTGGAGGCCGCTCTCGAGCGCGCTCGCGACGACGAGGCCGCGGCCCGCGCCCGTCTCGACGCGAACACGGTGGATGCGGAGCAGGTGGCGGCAGAGGCCGAGCGGCTCGCCGCCTGGCGCGAGGAGCTCGAGGCACTCCGGCGCCGGGAGCGGGTCTACTCGCTCGCGCTCGCCGCGATCGTGCGCGCGGAGACCGCGACGATGAAGCGTGCGACCCGCTTCCTCGAGTCCCGGATGCGCGCCGACCTCCCGCGCCTCACCGGAGGTCGGTATCGCGACGTCGCGGTGGACGACACCTCGCTGGACATCAGCGTCCGTGTCCCGGAGACCGGCGCTTCCGTCCCCGTCTCCCGCCTGAGCCAGGGGACGTTCGACCAGGTGCTCCTCGCGGCGCGTCTCGGGCTGGTCCGATTCGTGCTCGGCGGCGGGAGGCCGCCCCTCCTCCTGGACGATCCGTTCGTGACGTTCGACCCGGATCGCGCCGCGGCCGCGCTCGGCGCCCTGCGTGAGCTGACGACCGACTTCCAGGTCGTCCTGTTCACGACGTCGGACCGCTACGACCCGTTCGCGGACGCGGTCGTCACGCTGCCCGCGGCCACCGAGACCGCGCCGCCCGACGATGCGCCCGTCGCGCCGCCCGCGACGCCGGTGGTGACGGAGACGCCGGTGGTGCCTGCCGCCCCGGCGGCGCCCGGCGCACCGGGTGCCGCGATGTGGTCCGGTGCCGGCGCGAACGCCGCCCCGTCGTCCTCGGCCCCCGGTCCGGACGGGCAGGGGAGCGACGCCTGATCGACACCACGCTCTCGACCGTCGGCCTCGGGCTCTCGGCCGCGGCCGCCTGGGGGACGGGTGACTTCGCCGGCGGTGTGACCACCCGCCGCGCTCCCGCGTTCCTCGTGGTCCTGGCAGCCCAGGCCGTCGGCCTCGTCGGAGCGCTCGCCGTGTCGCTCGGGACGGCCCAGGTCGTCCCTGGAGCCGAGAGCCTCGCGTGGGCCGCCGCCGCCGGCCTCGCCGGCATCACGGCGCTCGCCGCGTTCTACCAGGCGCTGGCCATCGGCCGGATGGGCGTGGTCGCCCCGGTCGCGGGCGTCCTCGGCGCCTCGATCCCGGTCGTGATCGGCGTCGCCAGCCAGGGGCTGCCATCCGCACTGCAGGCCATCGGCATCGTGCTCGCGGTCGTCTCGGTCGCCCTCGTGTCGCGCCCGGGCGACCAGCCGGCCGGGGCGAACGACCGGCGCGCCCTCGCGCTCGCCGTCGTCGCGGGCGTGGGCTTCGCGATGTTCATCACGTTCATGGACCGGGCCGGCGACGCGAGCGTCCCCTGGCTGGTCTCCGCGTCGCGCGCCTCCGCCGTCGGGCTGATGGCCGTCGTGGTGCTCGCGACGCGGACGCGGCCTCCGGCCGGGGGGCGCCCGTGGCTGGGGATCGCGGCGATCGCGGGGGCCTTCGACGTCATGGGCAACGGGCTGTTCGTGGCGGCGGCCCAGACCGGCCGGCTCGACGTCGCCGCCGTCACCTCGTCCCTCTACCCGATCACCACCGTCATCCTGGCGCGGATCCTGCTCGGCGAGCGGTTCGCGCACGTGCACATCATCGGGATCGTCGTCGCCACGGCGGCGATCGTCTGCATCGCCGTCGGCTGAGACCGGCCGCGGCCGCTGGGGGCCGATCCCGGACAGGTGCCATCCGCCCGACCGGGAACGGCGAAGGAGGAGCGATGTCGCAGAGCAGCCTTCCGGCGGGGATCGCCGTCGAGACGGTCTGGGTCGTCGAGGCCACGTATGCGCCGGACGGCGCCGAGGCGCGCGCACCCTTCCGCGCCGAGCATCTCGCGCGGATCGTCCGCCTGAAGGCCGAGGGGACGGTCATCGAGGCGGGCGCGTTCACCGACGTCTCGCGCTCGATCCTGCTCCTCCGGGTCGCCTCCGAGGAGGATGCCTTGGCGATCGC
>JAKOQS010000081.1 GCA_029778235.1 Chloroflexota bacterium
GGGTCTCCCGGCCACCGGGAGCGCATCTTCCGCCGGCGTGGCCGTGGCCGCGCTGCGCCCGAGCGTCTCGGGGAGCCAGACGTACGCCACGATCGCGAAGGACCCGATGACGAGCCCCGAGACCAGGAACAGCACGTCGTAGCCGAGCGACGCGAGGCCTGCCCCCACGGCCGGGCCCGCGATCCATCCGACGGCGTTCGCCACGCTCAGCAGGCCGAACGCACGCGGTCTGCGCTCCTCGGGGACGACGTCCGCCACTGCCGCCCGCGCCGCGGGGACGAACGCCGGATCGACGATCCCCAGGACCATCGTGAGCGCGGCGATCTGGGCGAGGTCCGTCGCCCTGCCCATGAGGGCGATGACCACGCCGGAGATGGCGACCGAGACCATCATCACCCGCCGGCGACCCGCCCGGTCGGCCAGCCACCCGCCGGCCGCCCCCGACGCGATCGAGCAGACCGAGTACACGGCCGTGACCAGCCCGGCCTCGGCCGCGCTGGCGCCGAGCGTCTCCACGAGGTAGATCGTGAGGAACGGGAAGACGAGCGCGAACCCGAAGTTCGCGACGAGGTCCCCGGCCGCGAGCACGAGGACGAGCCTGTCGAAGTCCCGCCGCAGCTCGCGGAACGTCCGGACCGGCGGGACGCGTTCGACGAACGACCCCACGAGGCCAGTATGGACGGCGCCGCCGCCTCACGCCCGACCGGCCCTGCCTTCCGGCGCGGGCGTACGATGCCGTCCATGCCGGCCCATCTGGTGAGCGATCACCTCGTCGGGCGAGAACGGGAGCTCGCCGTCCTCGCGGACGCGCTCGAGGCCGCCGCACGCGGCGAGCCCACCACCGTGCTCGTCTCCGGCACCTCCGGCATCGGCAAGAGCCGCCTTCTCGAGGAGGCGTCGAGGCGCCTCGCCACCGTCCCCGGCGGCTTCACCGTTCTCCACGGGACCGCGTACCCGTCCCGCCGAGGCCTCCCCTTCGCCCCGGTCGCCGAGGCGCTCGCCCGGCACCTGCTGGCCCTCCCCGACGACTCGCTCCGGGTGCTCGTGGATCCCGCGACCTCGGAGCTGGTCCGGATCGTGCCGGGGCTGCAGGGACGCCTCGCCGCGCTCCGCCTTATGCCCGAGCAGCCGCCGATCGTCGCACGGATCGGACGGGAGGCCCGGATGCTCGAGGCGATCCTCGGCACGGTCTCCCGGATCGCGGGAGCACAGCCGACGGTCCTGATGCTCGAGGACGTCCACGACGCGGACGCGGGCACCCGCGCAGGCGCGGCGTTCCTGTCGCGTGCGGTGCGCGACCGGCCGCTCCTGCTCGTGCTCACGTACGAGCCAGATCGGATGACGCGGTCGCATCCGCTGGCGACGACTCTCCGGTCTCTCGACGACGGGGCTCGCAGGCCGCGCGAGCTGTCGATCGAGCCGCTCGACCGCGATTCGATCGCCGACCTGGTGACGGCGATCGAGGGCGAGCGACCATCGGCGACGGCGCTCCTCCAGGTCGCCCAGCGGTCCGACGGGAATCCCCTCGTGGTGGAGGAATACCTCGCCGCACGACGGGAGCTGCCCGGGTCGCGGATCGGCGCGTCGCTCGAGCAGCTCGCCCTGTCGCGGCTCGCACTCCGATCCCACGAGTGCCGTCGCGTGCTTCGTGCGCTCGCGCTCGCCGGTGCGCCGATCCGCCCCTCCCGTCTCTCCGCCGCCCTCGCCGCGTTCGAGTCGGCTGCGTCGGCGGACGGGCTGCGGCCGTCGTCGGGAGGGATCCCGGGACCGGCATCGCTGCGTCGGCAGCCGGCAGCGCACGTGGCGGCCGGCCGCAGGGAGCA
The DNA here is from genome assembly GCA_029778235.1 of Chloroflexota bacterium. Taxonomy (GTDB): domain Bacteria; phylum Chloroflexota; class Limnocylindria; order Limnocylindrales; family CSP1-4; genus CAIYQJ01. Next base: position 1,824 of record JAKOQS010000081.1, read on the forward strand.
GGGCGCGCCCGCCGCCCCGCGGCTCGTCGACCCCGGCGTCGCCGACGGGCTCGCGGAGGCGATCGCCGACGGGACGGTGGTCGTCCTCGACTCGCCCGCCGAGGGCAGCCGGCCGGCCGGCCCCGGAGACGATCCGATCGGGTTCCGGCACGCGCGGATCGGCGAGGCGGTGGCCGCGGACCTCCTGCCCACGCTGCGACGCCGCTACCACGCGGCGCTGGCGCTCGCGTTCACGGACCAGCCGGCGGAGGCGGCCGCCCACTGGATGGCCGCGCACGCGGACGCCCGGGCCCGGGAGGCGGCGCTCGCGGCCGCGGCGATCGCGGAGGAGCGCGATTCAGCCGCCGACGCGCTCGCGTCCCTTGAGCTGGCGCTCGAGCTCGAGGAAGCGGGCGGGCCCGGCGGCCGCGATGACGCCCGCGGGCCGGTCCCCGCCTCGACCTCGTCGCTCACCGCGGCTGCCACGGCACCCGTCGAGAGCCGGACCCGGGCGACGACCGCGGATGCCGTCGAGAGCCGAGCCCGGGCGGCCGACGCGGCCTACGCCGCGGGCCTGCCGATCCGCGCCGCCGCATACGTCGGCTCGGCGATCGCGCTGGCGGATCCGAAGGTGGACCCGGAGCGCGTCGCGCTCCTCTACGACGCCCTCGGCAGGTATCGGCGAGCGGCCGGCGACATCGACGGGAGCAGGGCGGCGCACCGGGAGGCGGTTCGACTCGCGCCGGCGTCGGCCGCGCGTGTCCGCGCCGCCGTCCTCGGGTCGCTCGCACAAGTCCGGATGTTCGAGGGCTACTTCTCGGACGCGCTCGGCGCGGCGACCGACGCGATCGAGGCCGCGCGCGCGGCCGGCGAGCCCGCCGTCGCGGAGCTGGTCCAGGCGACCATCACCCTCGGCGTCTGCCGGGCGTGGATGGACGACCCGGAGGGCGGCGTGGCGATCCTCCGCGAGTCCCGGGCCGCGGCGGATCGCCTGGGGCTGCTCGACGAGCGGTTCCGCGCGGACGCGAACCTGACCACGGTCCTGGATCTGCTCGGCCGGCGCGAGGAGGCGCTCGCGGTCGCGTTCGAGGGGATCGAGGCGGCAGAGCAGGCGGGCCTCGCCGAGATCTACGGCAACTTCCTCCGCGGGAACGCCGCGGAGACGCTCTTCTCGCTCGGGCGCTGGGAGGAATCGCGGGCGCTCAGCCTCGACGCCCTCGCGCTCGCCGGCGCGCGCATCCACTCGACCGGGCTGACCACCGCGCAGGCCGCGTTCGAGTACGCGGTCCTGAGCCTCGCGACCGTCGAGATCGAATCGACGGCCGGAGAGCCGGCCGCCCGCCTCCTCGGCCAGCTCCTCATCGACCTGGAGCCCAGCCCGGACCTCGAGAGCTCCGTGCCGACGTACCTGGCCGCCGCCTCCCTTGCGCGCTGGCGCGGCGACCTCGATGACGCGCGTCGCGCCATCGCCTCGGGCTGGGAGCGCGTCTCGGGGACGGAGGACTGGGCGCTCCTGGCCCGGGTCGCCGCGGACGGGATCGAGATCGAGGCGGACGCGGCGGGCTCCGCGCGCGCTCGCCGGGACCTCGCGCTCGTGGCTTCCGCTCGCGCCTCCGCGTCGACGATGCTCGCGCGCGCGGAGGCCGCGGTGGCCGCGGCATCGGCGGGCCCCGCACTCGGGTCACGCCGCGAGGGCGAGGCGCTGCTCGTGACCGCCCGACTGCACCGCGCGCGCATCGACCACGAGGACGAACCGGATGCCTGGCGCACCCTGGCGGAGACGTGGGGCGCGATCGGTGTCCCGTACCGGGCGGCCCGGGCGCGGTTCCACGAGGCGGCCGCCCGCCTCCGTGGCGAGGGCCGTGCCACGGCGACACGCGCGGAGGCGCGCGCCCCGCTGCTCGCCGCCCACGAGGCCGCCATGCGGCTGGGGGCCGGACCGTTCGCGGCACAGGTGCGCGACCTCGCCGACCGTGTGCTCATCGCGTTGCCGGCCGCCCCGCAGCTGCGGGTCCCGGCCGTTCGGGACGCGCGCCGGCCGGCCGCGCCCGGAGGACCTGGAGAGGTCGCGCGCGCGCTGGTCGGGGAGCCGGCCGCGCCGCGTGGCGACGCCTTCGGCCTGAGCCGTCGCGAGAACGAGGTGCTCGGGCTCATCGCCGAGGGCCTGACGAACCGGGAGATCGCCGAGCGGCTGTTCATCAGCGAGCGGACCGTCCACGTCCACGTGAGTCGCGTGCTCGCCAAGCTCGGGGTGTCGGGCCGCGTGGAGGCAGCGGCCGTCGCGATCCGGCTGGGGCTCACCCGGACCGGCGCGCCTTTGACCCCGCGCCGGCCGGGAGGGCCGCGCCGCCGCCAGTGACCGGCGCGCGCCGTTCGGCGCTCTCGCCGGACCCCCGCGCCATGGCCGCGGCCCGGCCCGCGCCGGGCAGACGCGTCAAGACCCGGGTCCCCGAGACCCGGGTCTTGACGGAAGCCGATCCTGCGGCGGGCGGCGAACGGGCGATCGCCGGCTCCGAGGTCGCAGGATCGGGTCGAGTGCGCGGCCGGCGCTGCGGACCGGCCGCTCCTGTGGTTTCAGGCCCAGCGGCGGCCGGCCTCGGCGACCAGTGCGAGCGCGGAAAGAGACCCGAGCGCGATCGCGACGCGCCACGCTCGCCACGTCATCTTCTGCTTCATGCCGACCGTTCCCTCCCCTGCGCCACAGGGGCGCTGCGGATGCGACCCTCACACGCCACTCGATGGGCCGCCACCTGGCGGGCCGCCACCTGGCGTTCGGACCCTGAACCTACACGCCGGCCCCGCAGGCCTTCCATGACCGCTTGGTACCGGTCGGGACCAGTACCATCGACCCAGGCGGTCGCCCCGTCCACCGCCCGTCCGAGGACGCGCGCGCGCGGGCACGGTAGACTCCACCGCCCGGGATGCGCCCCTCCCTCCGCCCGCCCATGCCACCGAGGACCACGAACACGATGCGGACCCTGAGGACCGTCGCCGCCGCCGCGGTGCTCGCCCTGAGCGTCGCCGCCTGCGCGAGCTCCACGTCGCCCGGCTGGACGTTCAGCCCCACGGAGCCGGCCACGCCCGCTCCCTCGCAGCCGTCCGGCGCTCCGCCCACGGTCGTGCCCGGTGCGACGGACTCCGCGACCGGCGGCGGCGGCGGGACCGAGACCGTCGGTACGAGCATCGACCTCGTCGCACTGAACATCGCCTTCGACCAGACCGAGATCACCATCCCGGCGAACACCACGTTCACGATCAACTTCGACAACCAGGACGCGGGCATCCCGCACAACGTCGCGATCCACAAGGACTCGCCCACGGGCGAGGCGGTGTTCACCGGCGAGATCATCACGGGGCCCAAGCAGATCGTGTACACGATCGGTGGCCTGAACGCGGGCACCTACGCCTTCGTCTGCACCGTCCACCCGAACATGGTGGGGACCCTGACCGTCACTCCGTGAGTCGACGACCCGCGGCGGCCCCCGAGCCGCGCGAGGCCCCCGTCGGCCGGCCTCGGCCCGCCTGCTAGCATCCGATCCGTGAGCGAGAACATCTGCTACACGGACAGCTACCTGCGCACGGTCGCCGCGTCGGTCCGCGAGGTCCAGCCCGCCGACGAGGGGAAGGGCGCCCTCGTCGTCCTCGACCGGACGGTCTTCTACCCCGGCGGGGGTGGCCAGCCGGCCGACCGCGGCGTCATCCGCGCGACGGACGGCCGGTCCTGGGTCGTCGTCTCCGCGCGGAAGGCCGGCGACGACATCGTCCACGAGCTCGAGCCGGGCGCGACCCCGCCGGAGGTGGGCACGGCGGGCGTCTACCAGGTGGACGTCGACTGGGAACGCCGCTACCGGCTCATGCGCACGCACACCGCGCTGCACGCGCTGTGCGGGGTCGTCTGGCGAGACTACTCCGCGCTCGTCACGGGCGGGAACATGGAGCCCGGGTCCGGAAGGATGGACTTCGAGTTCGAGACGATGAGCGGCGACCTCGTCGCGGAGATCGAGGCGAAGGTCAACGTCGAGCTGGCGGGCGGGCGCGCCGTGAAGGTCGACTTCCTCCCGCGCGACGAGGCCTTCGCGATCCCCGACCTCATCCGGACGAAGGTGAACCTCCTGCCGCCCGGGATCGACGTCATCCGGACGATCGAGATCGTGGGGCTCGACCTGCAGGCCGACGGCGGGACGCATGTCGCCAGCACCGCGGAGGTCGGCGCCATCCGGGTGACGGGCTACGAGTCGAAGGGCCGGATCAACAAGCGGATCCGCATCGAGCTCGTCGATCCGGCCTGAGGCAGGGTGCCCGGCGAGGCCTTGCGAGCCCCGCTGACGGCGGACTCCGGCCCGCGACGCGGGCGGCCCGGCGGCGCGCCCGACTCCGACGCCCGGCGGCGCGCCCGACTCCGGTCGTCGCCGCTTGACAGCCAGGTGCTCGGCCTAGCATAATCGTCGCGTTATATAGCGAGGAGGTTATATGCGGACGGCGGATCTCGACCTCGTCTTCGGTGCCCTTGCGGACCCGACGCGTCGTGCGATCCTCGCGCGGCTCGCCTCGGGCGACGCGAGCGTCTCCGAGCTGGTCGAGCCGTTCTCCATCTCACAGCCGGCCGTGTCGCGCCACCTGAAGGTGCTCGAGCGGGCGGGTCTCGTCTCGCGCTCGCGGCGCGCGACGGTCCGGCTCAGCCACCTCGAGGCCGCACCGCTGCTCGAGGCGACGGCCTGGCTCGCGGGGTACCGCGAGTTCTGGGACGAGAGCTTCGACCGGCTGGACGACCTCCTCGCGATCCTCCAGCGCGAGCCGCAGGCCTGAGCCCTGCCCGGACCCGGCGCTCGCCCGGGACCGTGACCGCACCACGGCCATCACACCAGCACCACGAGCAGAAGGGGAGAGCGATGGGAGTCACCGAGATCACCGCCGAGCCCGGCCAGCCGACGATCGCCATGACCCGCGAGTTCGACGCACCGCCCGAACTCGTCTTCCGCGCATACACGGACCCGGACCTCGTCGCCCGCTGGATGGGTCCGCGGAGGCTCACCACGGAGATCGTGGAGTGGGACCTGCGCCACGGCGGCCGCTGGCGCTACCTGAGCCGCGAGGCGGACGGGACCGCGTACGGCTTCCGCGGCGTCTTCCACGGGACGCCGTCGCCGGCCGGGATCGTCCAGACGTGGGAGCTCGAACCGGTCCCGGAGGGCGTCCAGCTCCAGAAGTGCTGGTTCGAGGACATCGGCGGCCGGACGCGCCTCCACGCCGAGGTGACGCTGTTCTCCGTCGAGATGCGCGACGGCCTCATGGCCTCCGGGATGGAGGGCGGGATGAACGAGGGCTACGCACGCCTCGACGAGCTGCTCGCCGGACTCTCTGCGGGCTGACGACGTGGCCCCGGGTCACGGCAGCCTGCATGCGCACGCGTCCGCGACCATCGAGGTCGCGGGCGCGTGCCCTCGGTGCCGTGGCGGCGGCCATCCACCCGGCGCTACCGACCGAACGCCGCCCGGACTCCTCGCGTGAGGAAGTAGCCGATGATCACGAGGCTGAACGCGAGTGACGTGAAGACCGCCACGTCCACGCTCGTCACCTCGGTGAAGGCCATCGCGGCCAACGCCTGGAAGACGCTGTAGCCCTGGAGGACGATCGTCAGCCACCACGCCCAGCGCTTGAGGGTCCACATCGCCCATGCGACCACGAGCTGGGCGACCCCCAGGGCGAGGTACGCGACTCCGAAGACCACGGCTGTCCGGAGGATCGCCTGGTCCACCTCGGGGCGCCCGTTCCCGACGGCGAACGCGACGACTCCGAGCGTGCCGAAGAGGACCGAGAACGCCCCCAGCGCCCCGAGGAGGACGGCGACGACCGTGATGCCGCGCGGCCTGCGCATCGAGGTCTTCCTAGAGCGCCTTGACCGCCGACGTCAGCTGTGCGAGCCCGTCCTTCGCGTCCGCGTAGAGCATCCCCGTCTTCGGGTTCGTGTACAGCTCGTTGTCGATGCCGGCGTAGCCGCGGCCCGCGCCGCGCTTGATGACGATGATCGACTTCGCATGGTCCACGTCGAGGATCGGCATCCCGGAGACCGGGTTGCCCGGGCGCCGTGCGGCCGGGTTCGTGACGTCGTTCGCGCCGACCACGAGGACGACGTCCGCCCGGTCGAACTCCGGGTTGATCTCGTCCATCTCCCGCAGGAGCGGATAGGGCACGTTCGCCTCGGCGAGGAGGACGTTCATGTGGCCGGGCATCCGGCCCGCGACCGGGTGGATCGCGTACTTGACATCCACGCCACGCTCCTCCAGCAGCTCGCCGAGCTCGCGGCAGGCATGCTGGGCCTGGGCGACGGCGAGCCCGTAGCCGGGGACGATGATCACGCGCTCGGCGTACGCCAGCTGGATGGCGGCGTCGTCCGGGCCGATCTGTCGCACGGTGCCGGCCGGCCCGCCCGCGGCCCCTGCCGCAGCGTGGTCGCCTCCGCCGAACCCGCCGATCATGATGTTGAGGATCGACCGGTTCATCGCGTCTGCCATGAGCTTCGTGAGGATGCCGCCGGATGCGCCGACGAGGGCGCCCGCGATGATCAGGACCGGGTTGTCGATGACGAAGCCCGCCATCGCCGCCGCCGTCCCGGTGAACGCGTTGAGCAGCGAGATCACGACGGGCATGTCGGCCCCGCCGATCGGCAGCACCATCGTGACGCCGAAGACGAGCGCGGCACCGATGATCGCGAGGAGCACGAGGTCGGCGGCCATCGGGTCGAGCTTGACGGTCCCGGTCGCGCTGAAGACGAGCCCCAGCGTGCCGAACAGGGCGATCAGGCCCAGGACCACGGTCAGGATCCGCGAGCCGGGGAACAGGATCGGCTTGCCGCTGATCACGCCCTGGAGCTTCCCGGAGGCGATCAGCGAGCCGCTGAACGTCACCGAGCCGATGACGACGCCGAGCACCACGAACAGGGTCGTGGAGACGCTCGCGCCGCCGGCTTCGCCGTGCGTGATGAAGTCGTCGATCGCGACGAGCGCGGCCGCCCCGCCGCCGACCGCGTTGAAGACGGAGACGAGCTGCGGCATCGCCGTCATCGGGACGGTCCGCGCGGTCACGAGGCCCGCGGCCCCGCCGATGAGGAAGCCCACGATGATGATCGCCCAGGCGAGGGCGGAGGCCCCCTGGGCGAGCAGGAGGACGCCCGTCGCGCCCACCGCGATGACCATCCCCGCCGCCGAGAGGCGGTTGCCGTTCCGGCCCGTGGCCGGGCTGTTCATGAGGTGGAGGCCCAGGATGAAGCAGGCGGCACCGACGAGCCAGGCCAGCCAGACGAACGGGTAGACGTTCTCGTAGGTCATGGCGGCTAGCCCTCGGCCTGCCCGGCGCCGTCGGTCCTGGCCTTCGCGGCCGCAGGCTTCCGGCGGAACATCTGGAGCATCCGATCGGTGACCACGTACCCACCCACGACGTTCGCCGCGCCGAAGACGATCGCGACGAACGAGAGGAGGTAGAGCAGCGGGCTGTCGGCCGTCGCGGCGATGAACATGCCGCCCACCAGGACGATGCCGTGGATCGAGTTCGCGCCGGACATGAGCGGCGTGTGCAGGGTCGCGGGGACCTTGCTGATGACCTCGAAGCCGACGAGCACCGCGAGGACGAAGACCGTGATCGGGTAGAGCAGCGACGTGAGCTCCGTCATGCGACACCTCCGGCCGGCTGGGCCTCGAGGAGCTTCGCCGTGGCGGGCTGCACCACCTGGCCGCCGTACGTGATCACGACGCCGGCGGTGATCTCCTCCGTGAGCTCGATGTCGAGCGCCCCGTCCTTCAGCAGGTGGAGCAGGAGCGCGGTGACGTTGCGGGCGTAGAACTGGCTGGCGCTGATCGGCACGGTGGCGGGCAGGTTCTCCGGCGCGATGATGGTCACGCCGCCGTCCGTCACGATCGTCCGGCCGACCTCGGACATCTCGCAGTTGCCGCCGAGATCGCTCGCGGCCATGTCCACGATCACCGACCCCGGCTTCATCCCGCGGACCGCCGCGGCCGTCACGAGCACCGGGGGCTTGCGGCCCGGCACCTGGGCGGTGGTGATGACGACGTCCTGCGCGCCGATCACGGCATTGAGCTCGGACTGCTGGGCGGCCTGCTCCTCCGGCGTCAGGGCTCGCGCGTAGCCGCCGGCGCCGGTCGCGTCGATCGTCGACTTGAGGACGACGAACTGGGCACCGAGCGACTCGGCCTGCTCGCGCGTCTCCGGGCGCACGTCGTACGCCTTCACGACGGCGCCGAGGCGCCGGGCCGTGCCGATCGCCTGGAGCCCGGCCACGCCGATGCCCAGGATGAGCACGTTCGCCGGCTTGGCCGTCCCGGCCGCCGTCGTCAAGAGCGGGAAGTACCGACCGAACGCCTCGGCCGCGACCAGCACCGCCTTGTAGCCGGCGATGTTCGCCTGGGACGAGAGGACGTCCATCGACTGCGCACGCGACAGCGTCCGCGGGATGGCGTCGAGGCTGATCGCGGTCACGCCCTTCCCGGCCAGCGTCTTCATGAGGCCCGGGTCCAGGAGGGGCGAGAGGAGTCCGACGAGCGTCTGGCCGGGCCGCAGGGCAGCGACTTCGGCATCGGTGGGCTTGCGGACCTTCAGGAGCACGTCGCAGTGCGCATAGACGTCGGCGCTGGACGCGATCGACGCGCCGGCGTCGACGTACATCTGATCGGGAGCTGCCGACTCGATGCCGGCGCCGGACTCGACGACGACGTCGACCCCCGCGGCCTTGAGCTTGCCGACGACGTCGGGCACGAGCGCGACGCGTCGCTCGCCCGGCAACGTCTCCTTGAGGACACCGACCTTCATGTGGCTCTCCGGCCGTGGATGGTGGGACGGGTGGGCGCGTCGGACCGAGGGCCGAGGACGCGCGCAGGGCTAAGGATAGCGGGCGCGCGCCTGACAGGTCGGAAAGGACCGTACCAAATGATCCACGCACGTCCGACCTCCCCTTCGCGCCCGGCGGCGGGGCGGATGGGGCCAGGGAGCGGGTGGCGGGATGGCGGCCGACCGGATGCGCCCGAAGGGCGCGGGAGTCAGGCGCCGGCGGCCTCCGTGGTCAGCAGGTCCGACGCGTCCTGTGCCGCGATCGCCGTCCGGCGGAGCTCATCGATGTCCCGGTACAGCGACTCGACGGCCGCGACGACGGCGCTCGCGCCGGGGCCGACGCGGTAGATCCGCGCCCGCTCCGCGATCGGCATCGCCGTGCGCATGGGGGCTGGCCACCACTGGGGGCGCTCGTCCGCCTGCGCGTCGGGGATGTACTGGAACCCGTACGCCACCCGTCGCCTCCTTCCGCGGTCGGGGAGAGGTTCGCAGCGACCGCTCCCCGGCGGCTCATCCGGCGATCCGTGTGCGATCACGCGGGGCGTCGGCAGCCGCCTCCGCGGCGGAGCGTGCGGGAACGCCGGGCACACGGACCCCTCCGAAGGTCCCGTCCGAGCGGGACCTTCGGCCGTTCCCGACTCCGCCGGATGCAGCACGCCGGCCGGCGGAGCACATCCCGGGCCCGGGGCCGCCAGGCTCCGGGCCCCGACCGTCAGCGGCGGGCGACCTCCCAGGCGTCCTCGTCGCGGACGTCGATCGAGACCCCGCCGAAGACGCACACCGCCTCGATGGAGAGCAGCGGGCCATCGCCGTCCGGCCCCGAAGACTCGTCCGCGACGCCGCCGAAGACCGGGATCGCCCGGACCTGCACCCGCCACGTCTCGGGGACGAGCACCTGCAGCCCCCCGAAGACGCATCGGGCCTTCAGGGTCGCCCCTTCGGGCGCGAGGGTCGCCCCGCGGAGGTCGAGGCGCTGGGCGCCGTACCAGCAGACGGTCGTCCCACCCCGGAACTCGGTCGAGCGGTTCTCCAGCTCGACACCGTCGAAGATCGTCGAGAGAGCGATCTCCGGCGCCTCGGGGTCGTCGACGATGACCGCACGCTGCTTCGCGATCGCGGCCGCGATGGTCGGGACGACCACGCCCGCGACCGTCATCAGCCCGAGCACGCCGGCCACCTTGATCGATCGACGCATGGACACCTCCCTGTGACGCGTCCGGTGAGCGTCCACCCGCCCGGCCGGATCGGGAACGGGCCGTTGGTCACTTGCCGTGACCCCGCCCGGCTCGCATCGTCGCCTTGTCCGATCGTCGCACCGGGAGGTCCTGCTGTGCGCGACGCGCGCGTCGGAGGCTCGCCGTTCGCCCGGCTGTCGCCGGAGGCGTGCGTGCGCGTCCACGAGGCGGCGGTCGGGATCCTGGAGCGCACGGGAGCGCGTCTCCTCGAGCCGCGTGCGGTCGAGATCCTCGCCCGTGCCGGCGCCCGCACCGACGGGGACCATGTGTGGATCCCGCGGGAGCTGGTGGACCGCGCCCTCGCGACCGCGCCGCGCTCCATCACCCTCCACGACCGCACGGGCGCGCCGGCGATCGAGCTTGCCGGGCGGACGTTCTGGGCTGGCCCGGGGTCCGACTGCCTCCACATCCTGGACCACCGCACCGGCGTCAGGCGCACGCCCACCCTTCGGGACCTGCGCGAGGGGATCGCTCTCGTGGACGCCCTGCCGGAGCTCGACTTCATCATGTCGCTGTTCATCCCCGGGGAGGTGGACGGCCGGGTGGCCGACCGCTGGCAGATGGAGGCGATGCTCAACGGGACGACGAAGCCCATCGTCCTCGTCAGCTACGAGCCGTCCGGGATGCAGGACGCGATCGCGATGGCGGAGATCGTCGCGGGAGGTCCGGAGGCGTTCGCCGCGCGGCCGTTCGTCGCGACGTACATCAACGTGACCCGCGCCCTCCTGCAGGGCCAGAGCGAGCTGCGCAAGCTGCTGTGGCTCGCGGAGCGCGGCTACCCGTTCCTCTGGATCCCCGTCACGTCCGGTGGGACCACCGGCCCCGTCACCGTGGGCGGGACGCTCGCCCTGAACCAGGCCGGGGTCCTCGTCGGCGTCGTCCTGAGCCAGCTCGTCCGCGAGGGTGCCCCGATCGTCGTGCCCGGGTTCGGCGGCGACGGGCTGGACCTGCGGACGATGGTGGACCCGTACGCAGCCCCCGACGCCCGCGGTCCGGCCGGCGCCCTCGCGCACTGGTACGGGCTCCCGATGTTCAGCCTGGCCGGCGGGAGCGACGGGAAGGTCGTGGACGAGCAGTCGGCGGCCGAGGCGGCGCTCACGCTGCTCGTGGATGCCGTCTCCGGGGGCCAGCTGACGCACGACTGCGGGTACCTCGAATCCGGCCTCACCGGGTCGCTCGCGCAGATGGCGATCTGCGACGAGATCGTGTCGTGGATCCGGTCCGCCACGCGGCCGATCGACGTCTCGGACGACGCGCTCGCGCTCGCGGACGTGGACGTGCTGGGCATCGACGGCTCGTTCCTCGAGACGGACCACACGCTCGACCGGTACATGGAGCGCTGGTACCCGGCGCTGTTCGACCGCGGATCGTTCGAGAGCTGGCAGGCGCGCGGCGCGACGACGCTCGCGCAGCGGGCGGCGGAGCGCGTGGAGGCGCTGCTCGCGGCCCACGAGCCGATGCCGCTCCAGCCGGACGTCGCCGCGGCGGTCCACGAGATCGTGGAACGGGCGGCGGAGGCCGCCGGCCTGTGACGGGTCGCCCCGCACGGTGACCCTCGGGCGCAGCGGAGGCGCGCCCGGACCCCCGTCCCGCCGCGAGCGGCGGGCCACTTCCCTGGAGGCGGACGATGCACGAGGATCTTCTCGCCGCGATGCGCCAGAGCATCGCGGACGGCGACCAGGACGCGGCGACGGCGGCCGCGAAGCAGGCGGTCGAGGTGGGGATGGATCCCCTTGTCGCGATCGACGAGGGCTTCGTCCCCGGGCTCTCGTACGTCGGATCGTGCTTCTCGTCGGGCGAGATGTTCCTGCCCGACATGATGCTGGCGGCCCGCGCCATGAACGCGGCGATGGCCGTCCTCAAGCCCGTCCTCGCCGAGCGCTCCCAGGAGCGCAGCGTGCGCGGCCGGGTCGTGATCGGCACCGTCAAGGGCGACATCCACGAGATCGGCAAGAACCTCGTGGGCACGATGCTCTCGGCGAGCGGCTTCGAGGTCGTGGACCTCGGCGTGGACGTCGCGCCGGAGCGGTTCGTGGACGCGGCCCGCGAGCACAACGCGGACATCGTGGGCGTCTCGGCGCTCCTCACCACCACCATGACGGGCCAGCGGACCGTCGTCGAGAGCCTCGCGGCGGCGGGCCTCCGCCCGGGCGTGAAGGTGATCGTCGGCGGCGCGCCGGTCACCAAGGCGTGGGCGGCGGAGATCGGCGCCGACGGGTACAGCGAGGACGCGGTGGGCGCGGTGGCGCTCGCCTCGAAGCTCATGGACGGCGCCGCCGGCGCCGCGCAGGGCTGAGGCGCGTCGGATGGCGACGCGCATCGACCCGATCGTCAGCCCGAAGCTCACGCTCGAGGTCCTCACGCCGGAGCAGGTCCGGCGCATCCACGAGGCGACGCTCGAGGTCATCGAGACCGTCGGCGTCCGCTTTCCCTCCACGAGGGCGCTCGACCTGTGGGCCGCCCACGGCGCCACCGTGGATCGCGAGCGCCAGGTCGCGAAGGTCCCCCGGAAGATCATCGAGGACGCGCTGGCGCTGGCGCCGGCCGCCTACGTCCTCGGTGCCCGCGACCCGTCGCTGGACTGCCCGCTCGACGGCGAGCACGTCTTCGCGGCGACCGACGGCTGCGGCATCGAGGTCATCGACATCGAGACGGGCGAGCTCCGGCGGTCCCGGCTCCGCGATGTCGAGGAGATCGCCCGGGTCGCCGACGCGTGCGACGAGATCGGCTTCCACTGGGTGCCCGTCTCCGCGCAGGACACGCCCGCCGAGAGCCGCGCGCTCCACGAGCTCGCGGCCATCTGGAAGAACAGCACCAAGCACGCCCAGACCGAGAGCATCGTCACCGAGCACGAGGCCCGGGCGGCGATCGAGATGGCGGCCGCGATCATGGGCGGCCATGAGGCACTCCGCGAGCGGCCGGTCCTCTCGATGATGCAGTGCACCACCAGCCCGCTCGGGCAGGACGGCGGCAGCATCGACGCGGCCCTCGTGGCCGCCGAGCACGGGATCCCCGTCGGGTTCATGACGATGGCGTCGTCGGCCTTCTCCGGCCCCGCCACCCTCGCCGGGACGCTCGTCGTCGGCAACGCCGAGGTCGTGAGCGCGATGGCGCTCATGGAGCTCGCGTACCCGGGGTGCCCCGTCTACTACGCGGCGGCCCAGACCGCGATGGACCTCCGGAGCGGTGCGTACACCGGTGGCGGCCCGGAGGACTTCCTCTTCGGCGCCGCGACCAACGCCCTCGCCGACTTCTACCACGTCCCGCTCTCGATGGGCGCGTTCGCGACCGGCGCGAAGGAGCCCGACTGGCAGGCCGGCGTGGAGAACGCCATGTCCTGCTTCATGGCGTCCGCCGTCACGAGCGACATGCTCCTCGGCGTGGGGCTCCTGAACGGGAGCCGCATCTTCAGCTACGAGCAGATGCTCTTCGACTGCGAGATCTACTCGATCGTCCGCGCGATGCTCAAGGGCATCGACACGTCCGACGAGGGGCTCGCGCTCGACGCGATCCGCGAGGTCGGGACCACCCCGGCCGACTACCTCGCGACGAAGCACACGCGCGCGCACATGCGCGACCTGTGGACGCCGCGCTTCATGGAGCGGCGGCCGTACGGGATCTGGGCCGACGCCCAGGACCGGAACCGCGACTGGGCGCTCGAGAAGGCCCGGACGATCCTGCGCACCCACCAGCCCGACCCGCTCGACCCGGCGGTCTCCGCCGAGCTCGACCGGATCATCGCCGGCGTGGAGGCGGACGTGGCGAGCGGCAAGCTCGTCGTGGCCGCCCACGGCTGACCATGCGCCCCACGCTCACGCTCCTGGACCCGGGCCTGGAGGCCCGGGTCCTCGACGAGGCGTTCGCGCTCCTCAGGGAGCCGGGCGTCAAGGTCCACGAGTCGGAGGCGGCGGCGCTGCTCGCCGCCGCCGGCGCGGAGGTCCGCGACGGGGTCGCCCGGATCCCCGAGAAGGTCGCGCGCGACGCGCTCGCGACCGTGCCACGCGCGTTCGCGCTGTACGACCGGGCCGGCCGGCCCGCCGTCCGCTACGGCGAAGGGATCGTCCAGTTCGACCCGGGATCGTGCGGCGTCGCCGTCCTCGACCCCGACACCCTCGAGCATCGACCGTCGCTGTCGGCCGACCTCGTGCGGCTCGTGCGGGTGGCCGAGGGCCTCGACGCGTACGCCGCCCAGTCCACCGCGGTCGTCTGCGGCGACGTCCCACCGCCGATCGGCGACCTCTGGCGGCTCCTCCTCGTCCTCCTCAACTCGGACAAGCCGGTCGTGACCGGCGGGTTCGGGATCCGGACGACCCGGGTGATGCTCGACATGCTCGCCATCGACGCCGGCGGCCCGGAAGCGCTCGCCGAGCGTCCGCGGGCCGTCTTCGACGTCTGCCCGAGCCCGCCCCTCTCGTGGTCGGAGCTCGGCTGCCGGGCGCTCATCGACCTCGCGCGTGCCGGCGTGCCGGCGCAGATGGTCTCCATGCCCCTCGCGGGCGGGGCCGCGCCCGTGACGCTGATCGGCAGCGTCGTCCAGCACGCGGCGGAGTGCCTCTCCGGGATCGCGATCCACCAGCTCGCGAGGCCCGGGGCGCCGATCGTCTGGGGCGGGGCGCCCGCCATCCTCGACATGCGGAGCGGGACCACGCCGATGGGCGCGGTGGAGACCGCGATGATCGACGCGGCGTACGCTCAGGTCGGGAGGGGGCTGGGGCTCCCCACCCACACCTACCTGGTCGGCAGCGATGCCAAGCTGGTCGATGCGCAGGCCGGGATGGAAAGCGCGTGGGGCGCCGTGATCGCCGCGCTGGGCGGCGTGGACCTCGTGTCCGGCGCCGGGATGCTCGACACCCTCCTCTGCCAGAGCGCGGAGAAGCTCGTCGTGGACGCGGAGGCGATCGCATCTGCGCTGCGGCTCGTCCGCGGCGTCGAGACGCCGACCGAGACGCTCGCGACCGCCGCGTTCGCGGCGGCCGGGCCGGAGGGCCGGTTCCTCGAGCTGCCCGAGACCCGGAAGCTCTTCCGGACCGAGCAGCACCTGCCGTCGGCGGTCATCGAGCGCCGGTCGTACCGGGCCTGGGCGGACGCCGGCGGCATGGACGCATTCGCCCACGCACGCCAGCGAGCCGACGCACTCGTCGCCTCCTGGCGGGCCCCGGCCATCGACCCGGCCGTGTCCGCTGCGATCGTGGAGATCGCTCGCGGCGAGGCGCGGGCGGCCGGCCTCGAGGGGATGCCGGGCATCGACGCGGAGTCCACCGCGGACGGCTGACGGGGAGGACGCGCCCGGGCCGCGCAGGCGCGGCGACGTGGAGCATCTGGCCCGGCGAATGGTCCGGACCGTGAGAGCGTTCGAGGATTGGTCCGGACCATCCCGCCGCCCGGCACGGGGGAGCCCGGTCGGTTCGGCCCGACGGCGCGGGCCGCTTCGGCACTCCCGCCCGCCGGGACCCCCGGGTAGGCTCGCGCCAGCGGAGTCGTCCCTCGCGACGCCCGCTGCGACGGTCCGGGCGCGGGCCCGGGGAGGCCGGGCACATGCGCAGAGACCGCCTCGGCGAGCGCGAGAGGGGGGAGCGGCGATGAGTCGACAGTTCGTGATCGAGTTGGACAACCGGCCCGGCGAGCTCGCGCACATCGCGCGGGCACTCGCCGCGCGGGGAGTCGAGATCCGCCACATCTCCACCGCGGGCGCCGGCGACTGTGCCTGCGCCTTCGTCAACACGACCGACCCCGTCGGGATGCGCATCGTCCTCGACGGGCTCGGTCACAAGTACATCGAGGGATCGCCCGTGCTCGTGGAGCTCGACGACGTCCCCGGCGCGTTCGCCGAGGTCGCTGCCAGGCTCGACGAGGCCGGCGTCAAGATCTACGGGTCGCTGATCGTCGGGCACAAGCCCGGCAAGGTCGAGATCGCGTTCTCCGTCGACGACGAGCCGAAGGCGCGCGCGATCCTCGGGATCACCGATCAGGTGGGCGTGAACGACTGACGCATCGCGGCCGCAGGCTCGCGCCCTCCGCTCGGTCACGTCCCCACCCCGCGCTCGACGCCCCGCGGCCGCACAGCGGCCGATGTGCCGCAGGAGCGTGTTCGATGCCGGGGTCGAGCCAGGTGGACGCGCGACCCGTCGCGCGCGAGGGCGACTTCCTCCGCGAGGTCATCGCGGCCACGGCGGGGGACTCCCGCCTGGGGTGCTGCATCCAATGCGGCACGTGCGGCGGTTCGTGTCCCTCCGCGGCGGACATGGACCACACGCCGCGGATGCTCTTCGCGATGATCCGGGCGGGCTTGCGGGACGAGGTCCTCCGCAGCTCGACCCCCTGGATGTGCGTCTCCTGCTACTTCTGCGCCGTCCGGTGCCCGCAGGAGGTCCACATCCCGGACGTCATGTACGCGGTGAAGGCCATCGCCACCCGCGAAGGCGTCATGCCCGACTCCACCGCGCCCGACTTCAGCCGGACCTTCGTGTCGAACATCCACCGGTACGGCAGGAGCTACGAGGTCGGGCTCGCGGCCAAGCACTACCTTCGCCACTACCCCCTGCGCCTCCCCGGCATGGCGCCGATGGGCATCGCGATGGTCACGAAGGGCCGCATGGGGTTCACGCCCCACCGGATCCGCGGGGTCGCAGGCCTCCGCGCGATCCTCGCCCGGGCCGAGGAGCTCGAGCGAGCCGACGCAGCCCGGGAGGTCCCGGCATGACCGCGACGTTCCTCTACTACCCCGGCTGCTCGATGGACGGCAGCGCCAAGGCGTACGCCTCCTCGCTGGAGGTCGTCTGCCGCGTGCTCGGCATCGATCTCCACGAGATCGACGACTGGAACTGCTGCGGCGCGAGCGAGTACTTCGCGCTCTCGCAGGCCAAGGCGCACGCGCTCATCGGGCGCAACCTCGCGCTCGCGGAGAAGCAGCGCAACGGCTCGTCCACGCTCGTGGCGCCGTGCAGCCTCTGCTATGTGAACCTCGCCAAGACCGACCACTACATGCGCACCGACCGGACGGTCGCATCCACCGTGAACGCCGCCCTCGCGGCGGACGGGCTGGCATACAGCCCGGGCGGCGTGAAGGTCCGTCACCTCTTCGAGGTCGTGGTGGACGAGATCGGCCTGGACGCGGTCCACGCCGCCGTGACCCGGCCGCTCGCCGGGCTGACGGTCGCCCCCTATCTCGGCTGCCTGGTCACCCGGCCGGACTACGACGGACGGTGGGCGAGCAAGGAGCACCCGGTCGCGTTCGACCGCCTGCTCGCGTCGCTCGGCGCGGAGGTCGTGGACTTCCCGCTGCGCACCGACTGCTGCGGCGGCCACATGACCCAGATCAGCCCCGGCACGGGCTTCGAGCTGATCCGGCGCCTGGTGGACTCGGCCGACCGGCTCGGCGCGGACATGCTCGTCACGCTCTGCCCGATGTGCCAGATGAACGTCGATGCCTACCAGGGCGAGATGAACCGCCACTTCCACACCCACCACCACATGCCGATCCTCTTCTTCACCCAGCTGATGGGCCTCGCGTTCGGCGCCGAGGCCGGCCAGCTCGGGATCGGCTCCGAGGTCGTCTCCGCCCGGCATGCGCTTGGACGGATCGGCATCGAGGTCCCGGTCGTGGAGCCGCCGCCCGACGCGGCCGGCGGACCGCCCGCACGGCCGAAGCGCGAGAAGAGGCCCCAGGGCCTGCCGATGCCGGCGATGCCGGATGAGGCGGAGGTCGGGCGATGAACCCCGCCGACGGGCAGGAGCGCATCGGCGTCTACGTCTGCCACTGCGGCAGCAACATCGCGGCGACGGTGGACGTGGAGGCGGTCCGCGACTGGGCCACCGACCATCTCGGCGACCGCGGCGTGGTGATCGCGCGCGACAACAAGTTCATGTGCTCGAGCACGGGGCAGGAGGTCATCGAGCAGGACATCAAGGAGCTCGGGCTCACGCGGGTCGTGGTGGCCGCGTGCTCGCCGCACATGCACGAGAAGACCTTCCGGGGCGCCTGCCGGCGCGCCGGGCTCAACCCGTACCTCTGCGAGCTGGTCTCCATCCGCGAGCAGGACAGCTGGGTCCACACGGACCGCCCTGCCGCCACCGCCAAGGCCGAGGCGATCGTCGCGGGCGGCGTCTACCGCGTGGCGCATAACGAGGCGCTCGAGCCGTTCCGCGTCCCGATCGACCCGGCCACGCTCATCGTCGGCGGCGGGATCGCCGGGATCTCGGCCGCGCTGGAGATCGCGGACGCCGGCTTCCCGGTCCACCTCGTGGAGCGGGAGCCCTCGATCGGCGGCCACATGGCCCAGTTCGACAAGACGTTCCCGACGCTCGACTGCGCGGCGTGCATCCTCACGCCGCGGATGGTGACCGCCGGGATGCACCCGAACATCACCCTCCACACCTGGAGCGAGGTGACCGACGTCTCCGGCTATGTCGGCAACTTCACGGTGACGATCAAGCACCGGGCCCGCTACGTGGACACCGCGCTCTGCACCGGGTGCGGGATCTGCCAGGAGAAGTGCCCGTCCAAGATCGTGGACGTCCGGTACGAGGCCGGGCTCGGCTACCGCAAGGGCGTCTACACGCCCTTCCCCCAGGCGGTCCCCAAGTACCCCGTCATCGACGTCGAGAACTGCATCTACTTCGAGAAGGGCACCTGCGGGGCGTGCAAGAAGCTCTGCCCCACCGGCGCGATCGACTTCGACCAGAAGGACGAGGAGGTCACGGTCAAGGTCGGCAACATCATCATCGCCACCGGCTTCGAGCTCTTCGACGCCCGCCGGGTCGAGCAATACGGCTACGGCCGGCTCCCCAACGTCTTCACGAGCCTCGAGTTCGAGCGGATGAGCAATGCCGCCGGGCCCACGTCGGGGAAGATCGTCCTCCGCGACGGCGTCACCGAGCCGAAGGCGGTCGGGATCATCCACTGCGTCGGGAGCCGCGACCGCAACTTCAACAACTACTGCTCGGCGATCTGCTGCATGCAGAGCCTGAAGTTCGCGCACCTCGTGCGCGAGCACACGGACGCGACCGTCTACGAGTTCTACATCGACATCCGGGCGCCCGGGAAGGCGTTCGACGAGTTCTACCAGCGCGTCATGGAGGAGGGATCGGTCTTCGTGCGTGGCCGCGTGGCCGCCGTCACGGACGCCGTCCGCCTCCCCGACGAGGAGGCGGACCAGGGCCGGATGATCGTCTGCGTGGAGGACACGCTCGCGGGCCGCCAGCGACGGATCCCGGTGGACATGGTCATCCTCTCCTCCGGCCTGGAGCCCGCGGAGGATGCCCAGGACGTCGCCCGCCGCTTCGGGATCACGTGCAGCTCCGACGGCTGGGTCATCGAACGGCATCCCAAGCTGGACCCCGTCGCCACGATGACCGAGGGGGTCTTCGCGGCCGGGTGCGCCCTCGGGCCGCGCGACATCCCGACGAGCGTCGCCAACGGTGCCGCTGCCGCGGCGCGGGTCCTCGCCCGGATCCAGGAGGGCGAGCTGGCGCTCGAGCCGGTCCGCGCGACGGTGGACCAGGCGCGCTGCTCCGGCTGCCGCATCTGCAACGACCTCTGTCCCTACAGCGCGATCGTCTACCACGGCTGGGAGCAGGTCTCCGAGGTCAACCCGGCGCTCTGCCAGGGCTGCGGCGTGTGCATCGCCGCGTGCCCTGCCGGCGCGATCAGCGGGTCGGGCTTCTCGGACGACCAGATCCTCAGCCAGATCGATGGGCTCCTCACCGCCCTGGGCTCGGCGCCGCCCGGCCCGGTCGCGGAGGAGCGGGAGGCGGTGCCGGCATGAGCGCGAACACGGCCCACGCGGGCACCTCGCCCGCGGCGAAGGACGGCCGCTTCGAGCCGGTCATCCTCGCCTTCACGTGCAACTGGTGCAGCTACCGCGCGGCGGACCTGGCGGGGACCGCGCGGATGAAGTACCCGCCCAACGTCCGCCTGGTCCGGCTCATGTGCTCCGGGCGCGTGGACCCGGCGTTCGTCATGCGCGCCTTCGCGGACGGAGCCGACGCGGTCGTCCTGACCGGCTGCTGGCCGGCGGACTGCCACTACCGGATCCAGAACGTCAAGGCGCTCCGGCGCTTCCTGTTGCTCCGGCGGGTCCTCGAGTCGATGGGGATCGAGCCGGCGCGATTCCAGCGGTTCTACGCCAGCGCGGCGGAGGGCCAGCAGCTCGCCGCGGAGTTCGACCGGATCGTCGAGGAGGTGCGCGCCCTCGGGCCGCTCGACTGGGCCGGTCGCCAGGCCGCCTACGTCCCGTCGGCAGACGGTGGGCCCGGGGCCCGGGCCGGCGGCGCCGACGCCCAGGGTGGCGCGGCAGGGGCGGGCGCCGCCCGCGCCGCCGCCCCGCCCGCGGAGCGTGAGCTCGCGGAGGTGACCGCATGAACGCCAAGCCGCGCCTGGCGATGTACTGGGCCGCCGCGTGCGGCGGCTGCGACATCGCGGTCCTGAACCTCGGCGAGGCGCTCGTGGAGGTCGGGAACCGCTTCGACGTGGTCTTCTGGCCGGCCGTCATGGACGCGAAGTACGCGGACGTGGAGGCCATGCCGGACGCGTCGATCGACATCACGCTCTTCTGCGGCGGGATCCGCAACGACGAGAACGAGCACCTCGCCCACCTCCTGCGGGCGAAGTCGAAGATCCTCGTGGCGTTCGGCTCCTGCGCGAGCGAGGGGTGCATCCCCGGGCTCGCCAACCTCTCCACGCTCGACCAGATCCTGGATGCGTCGTACGCGAGCGCGACGACCGAGAACCCGGACGGCATCCGCCCGATGCCCGCCTGGCGGGACGACGGCGTGACGCTCCGGATCCCCACCCTCGCACCCCTTCTGCGGACGCTCGACCAGGTGGTCCCGGTGGACTACACGGTCCCGGGCTGCCCGCCGGAGACCAAGCGGATCGAGGACGTGGTCGGGCTCGTCGGGCAGGCGCTCGACGGGACCGCCGTCCTGCCGCCGCCCGGCTCCGTCCTCGGCGCCGGCCACTCCACCGTCTGCGACGAGTGCCAGCGGGAACGCAACGTGAAGCGCATCTCCGCGTTCCGCCGGATCACGGAGATCGCCGAGATCGACCCGCAGCTGTGCCTCCTGGAGCAGGGGATCCCCTGCAACGGGCCGGCGACGCGGGACGGCTGCGGGGCCCTCTGCCCGGCGGCCGCCGCGCCGTGCATCGGGTGCTACGGGCCCGCGGACGGCGTGCTCGACTACGGCGCACGGCTCATGTCCGCCTTCGCCTCGGTGGTGGACGCGGACGAGCCCGAGGCCATCGAGCGGATCCTCGACGGGATCGCCGACCCCGTCGGCCAGTTCTACCGGTTCAGCCTCGCCTCGTCGCTCCTGCGCGGCACGCGTGCGGCGGTCGACGACGCGACGCGCGACCTGCCGCCACCGCCGGAGGCCGCCCCAGGGACGGTCCTCGCCTCGGCGGGAGGGACCTCGCGATGACCGCCCAGCTCACCATCGATCCCATCACCCGCCTCGAGGGGCACGGCAAGATCGAGATCTTCCTCGGCGACGACGGCGAGGTGGCGCGCACCGCGTTCCAGGTCCCGGAGCTCCGGGGCTTCGAGCGCTTCTGCGTCGGCAGGCCGGTCGAGGAGATGCCCACCCTCACCGCTCGCATCTGCGGCGTCTGCCCGGAGGCGCACCACATGGCGGCAGCCAAGGCCGCCGACGCCGTCTACGGCGTGGAGCCGCCGCGGCCGGCGAAGCTTCTCCGCGAGCTGCTCTACTCGGCGTTCTACGTCGCCGACCACACGACCCACTTCTACGCGCTCTCCGGTCCCGACTTCCTCGTCGGCCCGGATGCGCCGGTGGAGGAACGCAACCTCCTCGGCGTCATCCGCAAGGTGGGCATGGACGTCGGCGGCAAGGTCATCGAGGCACGCCGGCGGGGCCACGCGATCATCGAGACCATCGGCGGCCGGAAGGTCCACCCCTGCACCTCGGTGCCCGGCGGGCTGACCAAGGGGATCACCGAGGCGGAGCGGGAGGCGATCGAGACGTCGGGCCGCTGGATGGTGGACTTCGCCGCGTTCAGCCTCGGCCTCTGGGACGCCGCGATCATGGCCAACCCCGAGTACGTCGAGATGATCCTCGGCGACGCCTATGCCCACCAGACCTACTACATGGGGATGGTGGACGAGAAGGGGAGGGTCGCCTTCTACGACGGCCGGGTGCGGGTGGTCGCGCCCGACGGCGAGATGCTCGGCGAGTTCGCGCCTGCGGAATACGCCGACTGGATCGCCGAGCGCGTGGAGCCCTGGACCTACCTCAAGTTCCCCTACCTCCGGAAGGTCGGCTGGCGCGGGTTCGTCGACGGCAAGGAGAGCGGCGTCTACGTCGCGATGCCGCTGGCGCGCCTCAACGTGGCCGACGGGATGGCCACGCCGCGTGCACAGGAGGCGTACGAGCGCTTCTACGCCACGCTCGCGCCGGCGGGGCCGGACGGGCGGAAGCGGCTCGTCCACCAGCGGCTCGCCGCGCACTGGGCCCGCCTCGTCGAGCTCATGCAGGCGGCCGAGAAGGTGGTGGAGCTCGCGACCGACCCGGAGATCACCTCGCCGAACATCCGGAACCTCCCCGTCCGGACGCCGACCGAAGGCGTCGGGACGGTCGAGGCACCTCGCGGGACGCTCACCCATCACTACCGGACGGACGAGCGCGGGATCCTCACCTCGGTGAACCTGATCGTCGGCACCACGAACAACCACGCCCCGATCGCGATGTCGATCGAGCGGGCGGCCCGGAGCCTCATCCACGGCGGCGAGGTCGTGGGGCCGGGTCTGCTCAACCGCGTCGAGATGGCGTTCCGGGCGTACGACCCGTGCTTCGGGTGCGCCACCCACGCGCTCCCGGGCCAGATGCCGCTCGAGGTCGTGATCCGGGATGCCGACGGGAACGTCGTCGATGACCTCCGGCAGCACTGCTGACATCCCGTCCGGGACGCAGGGCTCGGTGGGCCCGGTCGGCGGCGGCGGCGCCCCACAAGGCGTGGGGGCCGCCCGCCGGGCGCGGCCCGCGCCCGGCCACGCGCGAGGCCAGCGGTGGCAGGACCCGCGCCCGAGGAGCGCCGCCGCCGGCGACCGGCCATCGGTCCTCGTGCTCGGGCTGGGGAACCCGCTGCTCGGCGACGACGCCGTCGGCTGGCGCGTGGTCGAGGAGCTCGAGCGCCTGCTCGCGTCGACGGGCCCGCCGCCCGAGGCCGCCGGTCGCGAGATCGAGACCGACGTCCTCGCGGTCGGCGGCATCGGGCTCATGGAGCGGCTGGTGGGGGCGCGGCGGGCGATCCTTGTGGACGCCATCGAGACCGGCGCGGCACCCGCAGGGACCGTCGGCTGCCGCCGGCTGACCGAGATCCCGATCCGCGCCGCCACCCACCTCGACGGGACCCACGACACGCCGCTCCCCGTCGCGATCGCCGCCGGCCGCGCGCTCGGAGCGGAGATCCCGGACGACATCCTGGTCGTCGGGATCGAGGCCCACCGGACGGACGTCTTCTCGGCGGAGCTGACCCCTCAGGTCGCCGCGGCGGTGCCGCGGGCGGTCCGGGCCATCCTGACCTCCATCGCCGCCGGATGACCCCCCGTGCGGGGGCCGGTCGGGGCTCCCGGGCGGGCCGGTCGGGGTCTGGTCGCGATCCCGGGCCTGCGGTAGTCTCGTCCCAACGGCGCGTCGTGCGGGCCGCTCCTCGTGCTCGCTCCGCGCCATCCGATGTCGCGCGAACCGGTCGTCCCCATCCCGCAGGAGGTGCACGTGTCCATCGAGGTCCCGGCCGCCGAGAGCGCGGTCCTGCCCATCCTCTCCCACTACATCAACGGCACCGCGGTCGAGGTGCTCCCCGAGCAGACCGCGCCGGTCTACAACCCGGCGACCGGCAAGGAGATCTCCCGGGTGCCGCGCGGCGGCAAGGCGGAGATCGACGTCGCCGTCGCCGCGGCCAAGGCCGCCTTCCCCGCCTGGCGCGACCTGCCCCTCATCGCGCGGAGCAACATCTTCTTCGCGTTCCGCAACCTCATGTACGAGCACCGCGAGGAGCTCGCTCGTCTCATCACCCGCGACCACGGCAAGACGTATCCCGACGCGCTGGCCGAGGTCCTCCGCGGCATCGAGACGATCGACTTCGCCTGCGGGCTGCCGGTCCACCTCTCGGGGATGATGTCCCCGAACGTCTCGACCAAGCTGGACGTCTTCACCCTTCGGGCGCCCCTCGGGGTCGTCGCCGCCATCACCCCGTTCAACTTCCCGGTGATGGTCCCGACCTGGATCTACCCGATCGCCCTGATGTGCGGCAACTGCGTGATCCTCAAGCCGTCGTCGCACACCCCCGGCGCGACGCAGCTGCAGGCCGAGCTCTGGACGAAGGCGGGCGGCCCGGACGGGACCTTCAACATCGTCTACGGCGGCCGCGAGGCCGTCACCGCGATCGTGGAGCACCCGGACATCAAGGCCATCCAGTTCGTCGGCTCCACGGCCGTCGGCCGCTACGTCTACGAAGAGGGCACCAAGCGCGGCAAGCGCGTGGGCTCGTACACGTCCGCGAAGAACGCCATGCTCGTCCTCCCGGACGCGGACATGGACCTCGTGGCCGACGCGGCGGTCGCCAGCGGCTACGGCTCCGCCGGCGAGCGGTGCATGGCCCAGACCCTCATGATCGCGGTCGGCGACACCGGCGAGCGCCTCCGGCCCAAGATCCTCGAGCGGATCGGGCGGCTCAAGATCGGCGACGGGATGGAGCCCGGCGTGGACATGGGCCCGCTCTACTCCAAGGAGCACCGCGCCTCGGTGATCGAGTGGATCGACACGGGCGAGGCCGAGGGCGCCGAGCTCCTCGTGGACGGCCGGAAGTTCGCCGGCCCCACGCCGGACGGGTACTGGCTGGGCGTGACGCTCTTCGACCACGTCACCCCGGAGATGAAGATCTACAACGAGGAGATCTTCGGCCCGGTCTTCGGCATGGTGTACGCGGACACCTTCGAGGAGGGTCTCCGCCTCATCAACGAGCACAAGTACGCGAACGGCACCGCGGTCTTCACGACCGACGGCGGCGCCGCCCGGCGCTTCAAGCTCGAGGTCGAGGTCCCGATGATCGGGGTGAACGTCCCGATCCCGGTCCCGGTCGGCTACATGAGCTTCAGCGGCGCCAAGGAGTCCGCGATCGGCGACCTCGCCATGCGCGGCGAGGACGGCGTCCGCTTCTTCACCCAGCAGAAGATGGTCACCGAGCGCTGGCCCGAGCCCGGCCGCCAGGGCCCGCTGAGCCTCGTCTTCCCCGGCAACGCCTAGGCGGCGTCCGGGACGGACCCATCACCGAGGGCCGCGCCGGGTCTCCCCGTCGCGGCCCTCGCGATTCCCCGGCGCGGCCCTCGCCCGGCTCGCCATTCCCCGGCGCGGCCCTCGCCCGGCCCACCGTCCGCCGGCTCCACGGTGCCGCGCCGCGGCGGTATCCTCGGGCCCATGGACGGCGTCAGCGTGCGCGCACTCCGCACTCGTCTCAGCGCCGAGTCGCGCGCGGTCGTGCAGGAGCGCGACCAGTTCGGCTACGTCCTGGGACTGATCGTCGTCACGATCATCCTGCGCGCCTGGGCCGGCGACACGGCCTTCGGCCTCTTCCTCAGCGTCGCCCTCGGCGGCCTCACGCTGGCCTTCATCCTGCACACGTGCGGGGTCCATCGACGGCTCCTGATCACCGTCGAGATCATCGTGGTCTTCGCCGTCCTCGCCAGTGGGCTCGGGATCCTCGCCGGATCCCAGAACGACGGGCACCAGGTGGCGGGGCTCTTCGGGCTCTCGATCGCCTTCCTCGCGCCCCTGGCGATCGTCCGGCGGATCGCCCGGGCGCCCGTGATCACCTTCCGCGTCGTCCTTGGTGCGCTCGCGATCTACCTGCTCTTCGGGCTGGCGTATTCGTACCTCTACGCGTTCGTGCAGTACATCCAGGCGCAGCCGTTCTTCAACCAGACGCCCACCCCGTCCTCCACCATCTACCTGTACTTCAGCTACATCACGATGGCCACCGTCGGGTACGGCGACTACACGCCGGCGACCGATCTCGGGCGGATGCTGGCCGTCTCGCAGGCCCTCCTCGGCCAGCTCTACCTCGTCTCGGTCGTCGCGGTCATCGTGGGCAACATCGGGCAGGTGCGACGGCCGGCAGGTCTCGCGAAGGATGGCGCCGCCGCGTCCGACGAGGGGGTGCTGTCGGGCGACGAGACGGCCGCCAGGGCGCACGCGGCCGACGCCCTGCTCGCAGCAGCCGCGGCGGCCGGGGCCGGTGGCGCAGCCGGGGTCGGTGGCGCATCACCCACAGGCGCCGCGGCCCCGCCCGCCCCCGCCGATGACCCCGCCCCGCCCGCGGGCGCCGACGAGGCCTCCGCCCGATGACCGAGCCGACCGAGCGGATCGACGTGCCGATGCCCGACGGCCTCGTCCTGCGGCGCGCCACACCCGAGACCCTCCGCGCGTCGCTGTCGCCGCTGCACGCGGCCTTCGCCGAGGCCTGGTCGGACCAGGAGTGGATCGACCGCAGCGAGGTCTACGCGACCGCCCGCGTCGTCGCCGCCTGGGAGGGCGACGAGCCGGTCGCGACGGCCGGCGTCGAGACGTTCACGCTGACCGTCCCGGGGGGTGAGATCGCCGCCGCCGGCCTGACGCTCGTGGGGGTCAAGCCGTCCCACCGCCGGCGCGGGATCCTGCGGGCGATCATGCGGCAGCAGCTCGACGAGTACCTCGTGCGCGGCGAGGCCGTTTCGATCCTCTGGGCATCGGAGGCCGCCATCTACCAGCGCTTCGGGTACGGCCTCGCCACGCTCGCGTCCACGTTCGAGATCGAGCGCACACAGGTGGCGTTCGCCCGACCCGGGGGGACGGTCGGTCGCATGCGGATGGTGGACGCGGCCGAGGCGCTGCGACTCTTCCCCGCGATCTACGAGCGGATCCGCGATGTCGTCCCTGGGTCGCTGACGCGCGACGAGAACACGTGGCGCCTCGGTGTCCTCTTCGACGCGTCGTACTTCGCCGCCAACGAGGGCCCCAAGTTCCTCGCGGTGCACGAGACGGACGGGACGCCCGACGGGTACGCCGTCTATCGCATCAAGGCCGGCTGGGACCAGCGTGGCCCCCGGTCGGAGGTGACGGTCCGGGAGGTCGTCGGGGGCACCCCGGCGGTCGAGATCGATGTCTGGCGATGGCTCCTGGACCTGGACCTCGTGACGAAGATCTCCGGGTTCCGGCTGCCGACCCCTCCGCCCCTGCTCCTCGCGCTCGCGGAGCCGCGACGGCTCGGCGTGACGGTGGGCGACGGGCTCTGGCTGCGGATCCTGGACCCGGTCGCCGCCCTCGAGGCGCGCCGGTACGCGGCCCCGGGCGTGCTGGTCATCCGCATGACCGACGACTTCTGCCCGTGGAACGCGGGGACGTGGCGGATCGAGGTCGGCGATGCGGGTCCCGATGCCGCGCGGGCGGGCGCCTGCCGGCCCGCGCGCGTGACCAGGCTGGCGGCCGGGGCGGGCGCGACGGGTGGAGGCGCCGACGCGACGAGTCCCGGCGCAGACGCCCGTGCCGAGGTGGACCTCGAGCTCGACGTCGCCGACCTCGGCGCCGCCTATCTCGGCGGCGTCCGATTCGCCGACCTCGCGGCCGCCGCCCGCGTCCGCGAGGTGCGCCCCGGCGCGGTCGCGCTCGCGGACGCGATGTTCCTCCCGGACCGGACGCCGGCCTGCTCGACGATGTTCTGAGCCAGCGGCGGGAAGGGCTGCTGTCCGGGCATCTGCCCGGTCTCCCGCGGGGCCCCGTCCGACGCGTCGTCCTCGCCGCGGCGTCGGTCCTTGCCCCGGCGTCAGTCGTCGCCCCGGCGTCAGTCGTCGCCCCGGCGTCAGTCGTCGCCCCGGCGTCAGTCGTCGTCCCGGCGTCAGTCCTCGCCCAGGTCGAGCGCGAGCTGCGGCGCGTCCGGCGACGGCCCGGGGCGCCGGTCGGGCGGCGTCCGCTGCCGCCGCGTCCGATGGCCCGCGACCCCGTCCGCGAGGAGCCGCTCGCCCACGGTCGCCGCGAGCTTCTCGGCGACGGGCCACCAGTCGTACGTGTCCGTGACCTCCGATGCTCTCACCGTGACCAGCCGGTCCGGTCGCACGAAGTCGGGCAGGTGGGCGTCAAGGAGCGATTCGATCTCGGCGCGGAACGCGTCGCTCGTGGACCGGACGCCGTCGGCCCGGAGTGCGATGTCCGGCGTCAGGCGGACGACGAGGTCGTAGGTAGCCGACCACGCGCGCACGAGCGGCTCCGCCGCGAAGCGGTCGGTGCCCCCGCAGGCCCGCAGGTAGTAGGCGTAGTTGTCCATCACGCCGCGGTCGGTCACGAGGACGTCGGCCTTGCGCGCCAGCTCGAGCTCCTGGCGGATCTGGCTCACGAGGACCCAGAGCTGGGCCTCGCCGGTGGCGCCCTCGTTGAGCCCGAGCGGGTTGTCGCGGATGACCTCGCGCCCGTACTCCGCCGAGCGGCCCGCCCGCTGGATGGTATGCGCGAAGGCATGGGCCGCCGTCGTCTTGCGGATCCCGTGCGAGCCGACGAACGCGATCTTCGCGCTCCGTGCCCAGGTCATGGGAGGAGGCTACCGCGCCGGAGGACGGCGCGCCGGGCGACGAGGGGCGGACTCCGGGATACCACCACCGCTGGTCGGTCGCACGACGATGCCGATCGTTTCCGCCGGACGGGCCGACCCGACCGCCCGAGCCGAGAGCGGGACGGCGGATCCGCGGGTTCGTGGAGTCCGCAGCAGACGCCCACGCCTCCGTCCGATCAGCCGGGCTGGTATCCCGGAAGAGGCCGGGCGACAGGCGCCGGCCCGCAGCCGCCTGCGGCCCGGCCGCGAGCGGTCAGACCGCGTCCCGGAACCGGTCGGTCGCCTCCACCAGCAGGCTCCGGGTGCCCGGCTCCATCGCGGCGTGCCCGGCGTCCGGGACGATGTGGAAGTCGGCCTCCGGCCAGCGCCTGTGCAGCTCCCATGCCGTGGTCACCGGGCAGGGCATGTCGTAGCGGCCCTGGACGATGACGGTGGGGATGTGTCGGATCCGGTCCACCCCGTCGAGCAGCTGGTCCGGGTGGCTGAAGAAGCCACCGTTCACGAAGTAGTGGTTCTCGATGCGCGCGAACGCGTCGGCGAACGCGTCCTCCTCGAACGTCGTGACGTGGTCCGCGCTCGGGAGCAGCCAGCTGGTCGAGCCCTCCCACACGCTCCACGCCTTGGCTGCCGCCCGGCGCGCCTCGGCGTCGTCGCCCATGAGTCGGCGGTGGAACGCCCCCATGAGGTCGTCGCGCTCCTCCTCGGGGATCGGCGCGACGAACGACTCCCACGCGTCCGGGTAAACGAAGCTGGCGCCCTCCTGGTAGTACCAGCGCAGCTCCTTCGGGCGGAGCAGGAAGATGCCGCGCAGGACGAGCGCGCGCACGCGGTCCGGGTGCGTCTCCGCGTACGCGAGCGCAAGCGTGCTTCCCCACGAGCCGCCGAAGACGACCCACCGGTCGATCCCCAGGTGCCCCCGGATCCGCTCCATGTCGGCGACGAGGTCCCAGGTCGTGTTCTCCTCGAGGCACGAGGTCGGCGTGCTCTTCCCGCAGCCGCGCTGGTCGAAGAGGACGATCCGATACGCGGCGGGGTCGAAGAACCGGCGCTGGTCCGGCGAGGTCCCGCCGCCGGGGCCGCCGTGGACGAAGACGACGGGGGTGCCGTCCGGTGACCCCGATTCCTCCCAGTAGACCTCGTGGATGTCGGAGACGCGGAGCATCCCGGTGCGATGTGGCTCGATCGGCGGGTAGAGGTCGGTCACGGGGTCCCTCGGCGGTCGCGGGATGGGCGGCGTTGGCTGTGCCCGAGGAGGATGACAGACCGGGCCGGGGGACGGTGCCGGGTGGTGCCCGTTCAGCGACCGCCGGAGCGCACCTCCCGGCGGGCCTTGCGGCAGATCCCCACGAACTCGCGGAAGTGGGCGAGCGGGCGGATGTGGCTGGGCTCGCCCGCGTAGATCGTGCGGATGGGGACCCACGCGATCGGCCAGTCCTCGCGCACGCAGGTGGTGATCATCTCGACCTCGAACGCGAACCCCTGCTCGTCGCTGCCCTCGAGCGCCCGCATGAGGCGAGCGCTCACGAGCCGGTACCCCGACTGGTTGTCGGGGATCCTCTGGCCGACCGACCAGGAGAACGCGCGGCCGCCGATCTCGTTCGACAGACGACGGACCGGCGGCATCCGACGGAAGTCGCGCCGGCCCACCACCAGGTCCGGCCCGGCGCCGGTGATGGCCGGCCGCCGCGCGCCGGTCCCCGGCGCGGCGGCGCCGGGCGAGGCCTCGGCCGCGGGCGTCTCACCGACGAACGCCGCCACGAACAGCGGGATCTCCCCGGGGTCGTGCTGGCCGTCGGCGTCGAGCGTCACGACCCCGTCGCACCCGTCGGCGAGCGCGGCCGCGAAGCCGGTCCGGAGCGCGGCCCCCTTTCCCCGGTTGGGCCGCTGCACGATGACGCGGGCGCCGGCCGCCGATGCGACCGCCGCGGTGTCGTCCGACGAGCCGTCGTCCACCACGAGAACGGGGAGGTGGCGCAGCGCCTCGGCGATCACCGACGCGATCCGCGGGGCCTCGTCGTGGGCGGGGATGAGCGCAAGCAGACGTGGGCCGGCGGTCGGATCGGCCACCACGAGGTCTGCCGGGGTGTCAGTGACGCCTTCCGGCTCGACTCGGACGTCGACGCCCGTCACGCCGGGATCGGGAGCGGGGTCCATCCCCGGACGATACGACGCGGCTGGGAGCCCGTGCGCCCCCTGCCGCGTCGTGACGGCGCCACGCCGCCCCGTCCGACGACGGCGCAGCCCGGGCCTCCAGGCCCGCCTCGGCCCCGGCGCCGTCGCGGGCCGAGGTCCCCGGGCCGCCTGCGAGGTCGAGCCGTGATCCGTCAGGGCGCCGCCACGAACCAGACGCCGCCCACGCCCTGGCCGACGACGTCGCCGGCCTTCTTGTCGGCGACGTAGTAGTAGAGCGGCTGTTCCTTGTACGTCACCTGGCTCGAGCCGTCGGTGCGCGTGATCGTCCCGAAGGTCCCAGAGACCCCCGCGGCCGCCTTGATCGTCTCGCCGGCCGTGAGGGTGAAGGGCGGCCAGTTGGCCGCGCACTGGTCGTAGCAGACGGTCTTGCCGGGGCTGTCCTTCGTGAAGATGTACAGGGTCCTGCCGCCCTCGCCGGTCAGGTAGGAGCCGACGGTCGCGTCCTTCCCGAGGCCGACCTCGTAGGCCTCCCCGCCTTCGGCCTCGGCGCTCGCGGCGGGCGCCTGCGTGGCGGCCGCGCCGCCCCCGTAACCGCCGCCCCCGGTGAGGTCCGTCGTGGCCGCGGCCGGCGCCGCGGTCGCCGCGGGCGCGCTGGCTGCGCCCCCTGCCCCGGCCGCCGAGCCAGAGCTGCACGCGGCGACGAGCAATGTCGCGCCGGCGGCGAGAGCAACGAGTGCACCAGCGCGCGCCATGCGGCGGCCGCTCGGCCGCGCCCGACCCATCTCCTCGATCATCATCGTCGTCTTCCCCTTCGTGGCCGGTCGCTCGACCGGCCGATGGGCAGCGATACGTCGCCCGGGGCTCGCCGGTTCTCGCCGTGCCGAGGCCGTGCCCGCGGGCCGGGCAGTCCGGCGGGTGCACCCGTGACTGGCAGTCACGTTCTCACGTGCACCGCCGTCGCCCCGATGACCCCGGGGCATCACGAGGACCGTTGAGGGGCCGTTCCTGGGCCCCGGATCGGTCGCATCCGTGCGCCCCGGGCATCGCGGCGACACGCGAGCCTCGGCGTTGATGCCCGGCAGTCACACCCGGCGCCGAGGGTCGCCGCCCCGGCCGCGGCCATCCCCCCCGGCCCCCGCCGCGCCCCTATCCTTGTCCGCGATGTCCTCCGCCCCCGCCAGCCGCGCCCGCCGTCTGCGCGGCCTGCTGGTGGACCTCGAGCCGCTGCGGCGCGACCACGATTACCGGCTGCTCTGGTCCGGTCAGCTCGTCAGCGGCGTCGGGCGCGCGGTCACGGTCGTCGCCCTCCCGTACCAGCTCTACGTCCTGACCGGCTCGCCGCTCGCGATCGGCGTCCTCGCGCTCGTGCAGCTGGTCCCGATCCTGGTCTTCGCCCTCGGCGGTGGTGCGGTGGCCGACGCCGTCGACCGGCGTCGGCTCCACCTCCTCACGCAGGCCGGCCTCACCGCGTGCAGCGCAGCCCTCGCCGGCCTGGCTGTCCTCCCGTCCCCGCCCGTCCTCGGCGTCAAAGTCGTCGCCTTCGTCGCCGCCGGCCTGGGCGCCATCGAC
>JAKOQS010000082.1 GCA_029778235.1 Chloroflexota bacterium
CCTCCGCGCGGGACGCACCCGATCCGGCGCCCGGACGGCACGTGGCCGGCGGGGCATCCTCCTTGCCGGGGTTGGATCGGTGGCGATCGTCGCGGCGGGATACCTCCCCCTCGCGATCCACGAGGTCACCTCGGGCTTCACGGAGATCCACCTCATCCTCGACTACCTCCGCGGCGGCGGCGAAGGCTCGGCGCTCGACCCGTTCACGCG
The DNA here is from genome assembly GCA_029778235.1 of Chloroflexota bacterium. GTDB lineage: Bacteria > Chloroflexota > Limnocylindria > Limnocylindrales > CSP1-4 > CAIYQJ01. The sequence continues at coordinate 211 of JAKOQS010000082.1, forward strand.
GATCCTGGTCTCGTTGCTCCGGGCCATCGGCTGGCCCGTCGCCGGCCCGATGATCGATGCCCCGGCCGCGACCTTCCTCGCCTTCGTCACGGTCGCGGCGATCGTCGTCTGGCGGCTCGCCCGGGCCCGCGGCGACGAACGGACGATGGTCGCCTGGCTCGGCGGGACGGTCGCGTTCGCGGCCGCCGCCCTGGGCGTCCTCGTGGCGAGCGCCTCGGTCGTGACGCCGCTCCCGACCGACCACTACCACGCCTGGTTCGACCCGATCGTGGCCGCGCTGCTCGGGATCGGCGTCGCCGCGCTCGTCGCGCTGGCCCGCGGGCGGGCGGCAGGGACAGGGAACGCTCCCGCGCAGGCGGAGGCGAACCTGGCAGCCGGGGCGGACGCAGCCGTGGCGGGTGCCGGCGCGGCAGCCGGGGCGGACGCAGCCGGAGCGGAGGCGGCCAGGGTGGAGGCGGCCGGGGTGGAGGCGGCCGGGGCGCGCGTCGAGCAGGGCGCGACCAGCCCGGCCGCCGCGGGCACCGCCCGCGCGCCGGGAGCGCTCCAGCGGGCCGCCGCGGGTGCCGCCGCCGTGGCGGTGGTGGCGGCCATCGTCGCCTGGGACGTCGCTCACCTGCCGCCCGCCGTGAGCCCGCGCGGGGACTGGACGGCGGCGCGCGCAGCGGCGGACCGGATCATCGCCGCGACGCCGGCCGGGGGGATCGGCTTCGTGACGCTCCCGTCGTTCAAGGGTCCGGACGCGTACGCATACCCGCTGACCGTGAGCGGGCGTGCGCCGGACGACCCAGCGGATGCAGCCACCGTGGTGGTGCTCTGCGAAGACCTCTGGGTGGCCGACTGCGGAGGGCCCGCGGAGGAGCGGGCGCTCGCTCCTCTCGGAGGCGCGCAGCGGTTCCGCCTGGTGGAGCGGCTCCGACCGGCGCCCGGCCGCACGATGACGATCCTCACGCGCCGCTGACGGTTCGGGCCGGCCGCCGCCACGGCGCCCGGGGGTGTGACGCGGCCGCCTCGGCCGGCCGCAGCCACGGCGCACGGCCGTGTCACCCAGCGGCGTCGGCCGTCACACGGCGATGGGCGGGACCCGGTGCGACGCGCCCCTGGCTGCCTTGTGTCGCACGGAAGAGAAGAGGGCGACCGGGCCCCGAACCCGATCGCCCTCGGAGGGTGGTGTGTCGCGGGTCGGCGTCAGTCGTCGCGCCTTCCGGATGCCGCCGCCGACAGGGCGAGGCGGGATCGTGCCGCCGCCGACGTGCGGTCGTCCGCGCGCGTGACGCGCGAGACCGCGCCGCGCAGGCGACGGAGCCGGGCCGCGAGGTAGGTCTCCATCACGACGCGGACATCGCCCTCGTCGAGGACCTCGTCGGCCCGCAGCGAGTACTCGACTCGCGCGACCGGGTTGGTCGGCGTGGAATGGAGCGCGCCCAGGTACTGCGTCGGTTCCTGGTCCTCGCGGAGCTCGCGGAGGCCGCGGGCGAGCTTCGTGGCGGTCTCGAGGGACGGCGTGCGGTCGCCGCGGACGAGGCGCGAGATCGTGGAGTGGTCGACGCCGGAACGATGGGCGAGCTGCCGCTGGGACATCCTCTTCGCCCGCAGCTGCATGCGCAGCCACTCGTTGAACGGTCGTCCGCCCTGGCCGTCGATCATCTGCCTGACCCTTTCGATGCCGCCGCCATGCTCGGCAGCAGGGCCACTATGCGATGCGGCCGCGCACCGAGGTATGGGTCGGTGGTACCGCGTCGCGAGGCACCTGGGGTACGGGTGGCTGCCGGTACGGACGGCGGCGCGTGGGGGCGTCTCGCGACCCCGAGGCGCGCATCACGGACGCCGGGCCGACCGCGGCGAGCCTCAGGTCGCTGGCGTGCCCGCGGGCGCGACGGCGGGCGCCGTCTCCTCGCAGGGGATGCCGCGGCCGCGGCGGACCGGCGAGACCGCGTAGACGACGGCGCCGAGGACGATGATCGAGAAGACGCTGATCGCCCGGTCGACGAGCGCGATCGTGGTCGCTTCCTGGAGCGGGATCCCATATGCCGCGGTGAGCACGCCGACGATCCCGAGCTCCACGACGCCGATCCCCGCGGGGCTCAGGGGCACCGCGGTGAGCAGCGAGCCGACGAGGGCGACGAACGCGGCGCCCGAGAGGCCGAGCTGCACGTCCGGGAAGCCGAGCGCCTGGACGACGAAGTAGAGGCGCAGCGCCTCGGTCATCCAGATGATGACGGTGAGCACGAGCAGCCCGGGCAGCGCCCGGACCCCGATGGATCCGAAGACCCCCTCCTCGAACCGGTCGTACAGCTCGACGACGCGCGCGGGGACCGGCAGCCGGGCGAGGATCCGGCGGCCGTAGCTCCGCATCATGAGGAGCCCCAGGGCGAGGGCGATCATCACGCCGACCCCGAGGGCGACCACGAACTGCATGGACGGCGGGAGGCCGCTCCGGAAGCTCCAGAAGCCGGCGGCGAGCCCCAGGATCGCGATCACGAACAGGTCGAGGATCCGCTCGATGAAGACCGTCCCGAACGTGCGCGACAGTGAGACCGGCGCGTTCTCCTTGAGCAGGTACGCCCGGTAGACGTCACCCAGCTTGGCGGGGACCAGGCAGTTGACGAACCACGAGAGGAACAGGATGTGGGTCCCGTCCACCAGCCGGATCCGGCTGCCTGCACCGCGCAGCAGGAGGACCCACCGGTAGCCGCGCAGCGGGAACCCGAGGTAGTAGACGGCGACCGCGGCGAGCAGGTAGACCGGGTTCGCCGCGAGGACCGCCTGGAAGAGCTCCGCGAAGTCCACCGAGAGGACGACGCGGAAGATGAGGACGAGGAGGATCGGCGGCAGGACGAGCGAGATGATCGTCCGCGGCTGGCGCAGGCGCCGGGCGAGGGAGACCTGCTCGGCCGTGACCTCGCGCTCGAGCTGGGCCGGAGACTCGAAGAGCTCCTCCTCGAGCCGGAGGGGGCTCTCGAGCGGCTCCTCCCCCGGGGCCGGTGCGGGATCGCCGGCCGGCGCGGTCGGGTCGCGCGGATCGCGGGGCTGGGTCATCGCGCGGTGCCCTCGCCATCCGGGGCGGAGGGCGCGGACGTCCCGGCATCGGGCCTGGCCGGCGCGACCCGGCGGACGCCGCGCGCCCGCTGGACGACCTTCGCGACCGGGGTCACGAGCCGGACGAAGTACGTCGCGCGGCCGGTCGCGAGGTGCGCAGCGGAGAGCGCGGCGAGGAGGCCGGCCGGGGTCGAGGGGTCGAGGTCCACGACGATCGACGCGACCCCCACCTCGAGGATCGTGTGCGCGTCCGAGACGGCGACCCCGGGGAGACCGTGCTCGGCCGCGAATGCCGCGGCCTTCTCGTTGCCTTCACCGAGCATCACCCGCGCGTTGTGGGTCTCCACGTAGTCCACGAGCGACGCGATCGACGCGAGGCCCTCGTCGCGCAGCACCGAGTTGCGGTAGCCGTCGAACGGGTGCGGGATCCCCACGAGGCCGCCCTGCTCGCGGACGGCGGCGATGGTCTCTGCGATCGGCAGGCCGGGCGGGATGGCCCGTTCCAGGAACAGGCAGATGAGATCGCCCGCCGCCGTCTTCACCTCCTCGCCCACGATGATCGTCAGGCCGTCGATCGACGCATCGCGCGCGCGCAGCGCCCCGTCGATCGTGTCGTGGTCGGTGATCGCCAGGTGGGTGAGGCCCCGGTGCTGTGCCGTCCGGGCGACCTTCACCGGGTCGGAGAGCGAGTCGAAGCTGGCGCGCGTGTGGCAGTGGAGGTCGACGAACGCGCGACGGCCAGCGGTCACGACCCGAGCCTCAGACCTGCTGCACCAGCGACTTCTTGAAGAAGTCGAAGTGCTCGAGCGCCAGGCCCGTGCCCATCGCGACGCAGTTGAGCGGGTTCTCAGCGACGTGGCACGGCACGCCGGTCACCTGCGTGAGGAGGCGGTCGAAGCTCCGGAGCAGCGAGCCGCCGCCGGACATCACCATCCCCTTGTCGATGATGTCGCTGGAAAGCTCCGGGGGCGTCTGCTCCAGCACCTGGCGGACCGCGGTCACCACGGCCTGCAACGGGAGCTCGATCGCCTCCATCACCTCGGAGCTGGTGATCGGGATGGTGCGCGGCAGGCCGGCGATGAGGTCCCGGCCGCGGACGTCCATCTGCAGCTCGCGCTCGAGCGGGATGGCGGTGCCGATCTGGATCTTCACGTCCTCGGCCGTCCGCTCGCCGATCATCAGGTTGTACTTCTTCCGGATGTAGCTCGCGATCGCCTCGTCGAAGCGGTTCCCGCCGATCCGGAGGCTCTGGCTCACGACGATCCCGCCGAGGCTGATCACGGCGATCTCGGCGGTGCCGCCGCCGATGTCGATGATCATGTTCCCGGACGGGCTGCTGATCGGGACGCTCGCGCCGATCGCCGCGGCGAGGGGCTCCTCGATGAGGTACGCCTCGCGGGCGCCCGCCTTGAGCGCAGCGTCGCGCACCGCGCGCTTCTCGACGCTGGTCACGCCCGCCGGGACGCTGATCATGACCTCGGGCTTGGTGAGGCTGAACGAGCCCTTGGTCGCACGGCCGATGAAGTACCGCAGCATCGCCTCGGTGATCACGTAGTCGGCGATCACGCCGTCCTTCATCGGGCGGATGGCGGCGATGCTGCCGGGCGTCCGGCCGATCATCTCCCGCGCCTCTTCGCCCACGGCGACGATGCGGTTGTCCTCGCTGACCGCGACGACGGAGGGCTCCTGGATGACGACACCCTTGCCCTTCACGTAGACGAGGACGTTCGCGGTGCCGAGGTCGATGCCGATCTTCATGCGGGGGTGACGGACTCCTCCGGGAGACGCTCGATCCGCGCGCCCAGATCGAGGAACTTGCGCTCGATGTTCTCATACCCCCGCTTGACGTGGTGCGCGCCGTGGATGACGGAGGTCCCTTCGGCCGCGAGCGCCGCGAGGATGAGCGACGCGCCCGCGCGCAGGTCCCCGATCTCCATCTCGCGCCCGGCAAGGCGGGCGGGGCCGTCGATCTCGGCGCGGTGGTGGTCGATGACGCGGACGGTCGCGCCCATCTTCGCGAGGCCGGACAGCCACTCGAGGCGGTCCTCGTAGATCGTCTCGTCGATCCGGCTGGTGCCGGTCGCCTGGGACAGCAGCACGCCGGTGGGCGGCTGGAGGTCCGTCGCGAATCCCGGGTACGGCGACGTGGTCACGTCCGCCGCACGGTAGGCGCCGCTGCCCGCCGGCGCACCGCGGACGTCGATCCGGTCCCCGCTGCACGCGACCGAGACGCCCATCCCCGTGACGACGTCGAGGAACGCGCCGAGATGGTCGCACTCGACGCCCTCGACGGCCACCTCGCCGCCGGTGATCGCGGCCGCGACGACGAAGGTCCCCGCCTCGATCCGGTCGGGCATCACGCGGTGGTCCGCGCCGCGCAGCCGCCGACGACCCTCCACCTCGATGACGTCGGGTGCGGTGCGCTCGACCTCAGCGCCCATCGCGCGGAGCATGACGATGAGGTCGTCGATCTCCGGCTCGCGCGCGGCCGGCCGGATGACCGTGTGCCCGTCGGCGAGCGTGGCCGCGAGCATCGCGTTCTCGGTCCCCATGACCGTCACGAACGGGAACTCCACGAGGCCGCCGCGCAGCCGGCCGGGCGCCTTGGCGAAGTAGTAGCCGTTCCGGTACTCGACCTCCGCGCCGAGTGCGCGCATCGCGTCCACGTGGAGGTCCACGGGACGCCTGCCGATCCGGTCGCCGCCGGGGTTGCTGATGATCACGCGGCCGAACCGCGCGAGGATCGGGCCGAGGAGCATGAACGACGAGCGCATCTTCGCCGCGGCCTCGAGCGGGACGAAGAGCCAGTCCACGTCGCCCGACGCGATCTCGTACGTGTTCGGCGCGGGGTGGTCCACGACGACGCCGAGGTCGCCGAGGGTCTCCGCCATGACGCGGACGTCCTCGATCTCGGGCACGTTCGTGAGGCGGCACCGCTCTCCGGTCAGGGTGGCCGCGGCCATCATCTTCAGGGCGGCGTTCTTCGCCCCGCTGATCGGGACAGTCCCGCGGAGCGCGCGGCCACCCTCCACGCGGAAGATCTCCCGCGTCACCGGCGGCGGCGTGTACTCCCAGTGGAAGGGGCGCGCGTCGGCCACGGCGTCCTCCCGTCCGGTCCTGCAGGTCCCCGCGCCGTCGCGTCAGCCGCGGCGGCGCGGGCCCTCGTGGTGGCGGCGCTCGGCGCCGCGGATGCGGAGGAGCGCCCGCTCGAGCGCGGCGCGGGCCGCCGCCATGTCGGCCGGCTCGACGTACGTCGAGGAGAGCATCCTCTCCGCGTCGCGCCGGGCCTGCTCGGCGCGCTCCAGGTCGATCTCCGAGGCCATGTCGGCCGTCTCGGCCATCACGACGACCTTGTCCGGGCGCACCTGGAGGAAGCCGCCCGCGATGGCGAAGTACTCGTCCTCGCCGCCCTTGCGGATGTGCAGCTCTCCCACGCCGAGCACCGTGAGCAGCGGCGCGTGGTGCGGCAGGATGCCCAGCTGCCCGTCGATCCCTGGGACGACGACCTCGTCCACCTGGTCGCGGTAGGCCAGCTTCTCCGGCGTGACGATCTCCAGGAGGAGCGACATGGCGTGCGCCTAGGCTCCCAGCTTCGCCGCGTTCTCGCGGACGTCGTCCACGGTGCCCGCGAGGAAGAAGGCCTGCTCGGGGAGCGCGTCGGTCTTGCCGTCGAGGATCTCGCGGAAGGATGCGACCGTGTCCTTGATGGGGACGTACTTGCCGGCCCGGCCGGTGAAGACCTCCGCCACGAAGAACGGCTGGCTCATGAACCGCTGCAGGCGGCGGGCGCGGGCGACGGTGGACTTGTCCTCCTCGGACAGCTCGTCGATCCCCAGGATCGCGATGATGTCCTGCAGGTCGCGGTAGCGCTGCAGGACGCGCTGCGTCTCGCGGGCCACGTCGTAGTGCTCCTGGCCCACGACGAGCGGGTCGAGGATGCGCGAGGTGGACGTGAGCGGGTCCACCGCGGGGTAGATGCCGAGCTCGGTGATCCAGCGCTCCAGCCGGATGGTCGCGTCGAGGTGGGCGAACGTGGTCGCCGGCGCCGGATCGGTGTAGTCGTCCGCGGGGACGAAGACGGCCTGGAGGCTGGTGATCGAGCCCTTCTTCGTCGAGGTGATCCGCTCCTGGAGGGCCGCCATCTCGGTCGCGAGGTTGGGCTGGTAGCCCACCGCCGACGGCATCCGGCCGAGGAGGGCGGACACCTCAGAGCCGGCCTGTGTGAACCGGAAGATGTTGTCGATGAACAGGAGGACGTCGCGACCCTCGGCGTCGCGGAAGTACTCCGCCATCGTGACGCCGGTGAGGCCGACCCGGAGGCGGGCGCCCGGCGGCTCGTTCATCTGGCCGAAGACGAAGGCCGTCTTCTCGATGACGCCGGACTCGGTCATCTCCTTGATGAGGTCGTTGCCCTCGCGGGAGCGCTCGCCCACGCCCGCGAAGACCGAGTAGCCCGCGTGCTCCTGGGCGACGTTGCGGATCAGCTCCTGGATGACGACCGTCTTGCCGACACCGGCGCCGCCGAAGATGCCGATCTTGCCGCCCTTGGCGAACGGGCAGACCAGGTCGATGACCTTGATGCCCGTTTCGAAGACCTCGGTCTCCGTCGTCTGCTGGTCGAAGGCCGGGGCCGCGCGGTGGATCGGCAGGTACTCGGCCGCCTCCACGGCGCCCTTCTCGTCGATGGGCTTGCCCAGCACGTCGAAGACCCGTCCCAGGGTCACCTCGCCGACCGGGACCCGGATGGGGCTCCCGGTGTCCTTCGCCGCGACGCCGCGCGCGAGGCCGTCGGTGGTGGTCATGGCGACGGCCCGCACCCAGTCGTTGCCGAGGTGCTGCTGGACCTCGCAGACGAGGGGCTGCTGGCCCGCGCCGCGGTCGATCTCGACCGCGTTGAAGATCGCCGGCAGGTGGCCGGCCGGGAACTCGATGTCCACGACGGGGCCCGTGATCTGGATCACGCGGCCGGTCGCGGGAGCGGCAGTCGCCATCTGCGTCGTCATGCCTCCGTCGGGCGTCTCAGCGCGCGTTCGCGCCGGACGCGATCTCGATCATCTCGCGGGTGATGTTCGCCTGGCGGACCTTGTTGTACGAGAGCGTGAGGTCGTCGATGAGCTCCTCTGCGCTCTCCGTCGCGTTCTTCATCGCGATCATCTTGCTGGACCACTCGCTCGCGGTGTTCTCGAGGACGGCCTGGTAGAGGCGGGTCGCGATGTACCGCGGGAGCAGCTGCTGGAGGACGGCCGTCGGGCTGGGCTCGAAGATGAACTGGTTGCCGGGGATGCCGATCGTGTCCTCGTGGGGCTCCATCGGGAGGAGCTGGTCCATCGTGGGGCGCTGGACCAGTGTGCTCACGAACCGCGTGTAGATGACGTCCACACGGTTGTAGTCGCCGCCGAGGAAGTCGTCCGTCACGAGGCGGGCGAGCGCGGTCACGTCCGCGAACGTTGGGCGGTCGCCGAAGCCGGAGAAGTGCGCCTCCACGGGAAGCTTCGCGCGGCGCATCGCGTCGCGGCCCTTCCGGCCCACGGTGACGAGCGATAGCTCGCCGCCGGCCTCGCCGTGCTCCACGATCTCGCGAAGGGCGAAGCGGATCGCGTTCGTGTTGAGGGGGCCGGCGAGGCCGCGGTCGGTCGTGATGAAGACGATCAGGCGCCTGCCGTCCTCACGCTTGGTGAACAGCGGGTGGTCGTCGCCCGAGAGGACCTGGGCGAGATCGGCGATGACCTCGTCGATCTTGTCGCTGTACGGACGAGCCGCGAGCGTGGCGTCCTGGGCGCGCTTGAGCTTGGACGCCGCGACGAACTGCATCGCGCGGGTGATCTGCTTGATGTTCCGGACGGCGCCGATCCGCCGCCTGATATCTCGTTGACTAGCCATGGGACATCCAGACGCAGACCGACGCTCGGGCGAGCCCAGAGCAAGGCGGCGTCGAGCATGCGAGCGAGCGCACTGTGCCGTGCGTGAGCGAGCACGCGCAGGAAGCCAACGCCGCCATGGGCCGCTCCAGCGTCGGTCCGTGCTCGGCGGCGCCGTGCCCTGGGTCGTATCGGCGGCGGATTCTCATGTCGGACCGTTGCCTACGCCAGGAAGCTCTGGCGGAAGGCGTCGACGGCCTCGTCGAGGCCGGCCGCGATGTCGTCGCCCAGGGCCTTGGAGGCGCCGAGGTCCTGCAGGACCTGCGGGCGCTCGGTCTCGAGGAAGCGGTAGAACGCCGCCTCGAACTCCTTGACCCGGGCGGTGGGGACGTCGTCGAGCTTGCCGGTCGTCGCCACGTACAGGATGGCGACCTGCTTCTCGACCGGGAGAGGCTGGTACTGCGGCTGCTTGATGACCTCCGAGAGCTTCTCGCCGCGGGTCAGCTGGTCGCGCGTGGCCTTGTCCAGGTCGGACGCGAACTGGGCGAATGCCGCGAGCGCGCGGTACTGCGCCAGGTCGAGCTTGAGCGGCCCGGCCACCTTCTTCATCGCCTTCGTCTGGGCCGCCGAGCCCACGCGGGAGACCGAGATGCCGATGTTCAGGGCGGGCCGCTGGCCCGCGTTGAAGAGGTCGGTCTCGAGGAAGATCTGGCCGTCGGTGATCGAGATGACGTTCGTCGGGATGTAGGCCGACACGTCGCCCGCCTGCGTCTCGATGATGGGCAGGGCCGTGAGCGAGCCACCGCCGTTCGCCTCGTTGAGGCGCGCGGCGCGCTCGAGGAGGCGGCTGTGGAGGTAGAAGACGTCGCCCGGGTACGCCTCGCGGCCCGGCGGGCGGCGCAGGAGGAGGGACATCTCCCGGTACGCCCACGCGTGCTTGCTGAGGTCGTCGTAGACGCAGAGCGCGTCCTTCACGAGCTGGCCGTCGAGCTCGACGCCGTTCTCCATGACCTCCTCGCCCATCGCGACGCCCGCGTACGGGGCGAGGTACTGGAGCGGGGCCGGGTCCTCGGCGCCGGCGACGACGACGATCGTGTGCTCCATGGCGCCGTGCTGCTCGAGCACCGCCACGGTCTTCGCGACCGTGGAGAGCTTCTGGCCGATCGCCACGTAGATGCAGACGAGGCCCTGGCCCTTCTGGTTGATGATCGCGTCGATGGCGATCGCGGTCTTGCCCGTCTGGCGGTCGCCGATGATCAGCTCGCGCTGGCCGCGGCCGACCGGGATCAGCGCGTCGATGGCCTTGATGCCCGTCTGGACCGGCGTGTCCACGCCCTTGCGGACGATGACGCCGGGCGCGATCCGCTCGACCGGCCGGGTCCGGGTGGCGGCGATGGGCCCCTTGTCGTCGAGCGGGCGGCCGAGGGGGTCGACGACGCGGCCGACGAGCGCCTGTCCCACCGGGACCTCGACGACGGAGCCCGTCGTCTTGACGATGTCGCCTTCCTTGATGTTCGTGTCGTCGCCGAGGATGACCGCGCCGACGGTCTCCTCCTCGAGGTTCAGGGCCATGCCCATGACGCCGCCGGGGAACTCGAGGAGCTCCGAGGAGAGCGCGCCCTCGAGGCCGTAGACCTGGGCGATGCCGTCGCCGACCTCGACCACGGTCCCGACGTTCCGGGTCTCGGCGGCGCCGTCGAACCCGGCGATCTGGGACTTGATGATGCTGATGATCTCGTCGGATCGGATGGCCATCGCTTCTCCGTCGTGGGCCCTGTTCGGCCGCTGCGGGCGCGCCGGGGGGCGCCGGTCCTGCGCGCTAGCGCGCGCCCTCCGTGAGGCGCTCCCGGAGCCGCTCGAGCCGGCCCCGGACGCTCGCATCGATGAGTGTGTCGCCCACCCGGACGGTCAGCCCGCCGATGAGGGCCGGATCCACCGCGGTGGTGAGGTCCACGGTGCCGCCGGCCATGCCGGCGATCCGTTCGCGGAGCGCCTCGACCTCCGGAGGCTCCAGGGGGATCGCGCTCGTCACCTTCGCCTCCACCACGCCCCGCTCGCGGTTGAGGAGGCGCCGGTACTCGGCGGAGACGGCGGGCAGGGTGTCCACCCGGCCGCGCTCCGAGAGCAGGAGGACGAGCTTCACCACGGACGGCGAGACGCGAGGCCCCAGGAGGGCCCCGATCACGTCGCGGCGGTTCTGGAGCGGGATCGCGGGGTTGCCGACGATCCGCGCCGCCTCCGGGGTCTCGACGATCCCGGCGGCCGTGGCGAGATCCGCCGCCCAGCGGTCGAGGGCGTCCTCCTCCTTCGCGAGGGAGAAGGCAGCCTCGGCGTACCGCCGTGCCGCGGTGGTGGGCCTGGCCATCGGCTAGTTCCGGGCCTCCGGCCCGGCCGACGCGCGAAGGAACTCGTCCACGAGGCGCCGCTGGCGCTCGCCCGTCATCTCTTCGCCGACGACGCGGCCCGCCGCCGCGAGCGCGAGGTCGGTGACCTCGGCCCGGAGATCGGCGATCGCCCGCTGCTTCTCGGCGTCGATCTCGGCGGTGGCACGCTCGCGCATCCGGTCGATGTCCGCGCGCGCCGCCGCGATGTCCGCGTCACGCTGCTCCTGGGCGACCCGCTGCGCGCGGGCGATGATGTCGTTCGCCTCACGACGCGCCTCGTTCAGGGCGGCGAGGCGCTCGCTCTCCGCGAGCTCGCGGTCGCGGCGGGCCGTCTCCGCGTCGCGGAGCCCCTGCGCGATGCGCTGCTTCCGCGAGTCGAGCATGGCGCCGAGCGGCTTGAACGCGAGCAGCCAGATGAGCGCGAGGAAGACGAGGAAGTTGACGGCGCTCACGATCACCCAGAACAGGTTGATCGTGAAGCCGCCGGCCGCCTCCTCGGCCGCCAGGGCGACGACCGCGCGCGCACCGTCGGTCGCGACGGCGTAGAGATCCACCGCTGGCTCTCCCGGGGGTGCGGGCTACTTGATGAAGATCGCGAGGAGGCCCACCACGATCGCGAGCACGCCGAGGCCTTCGGCGAACGCGGCGAGGATGATCGCGAGGCCGCGGATCTGCGCGGCGGCATCGGGGTTCCGGCCGATCGCGGCGCTCGACATGCCGGCGAGGATGCCGATGCCGATGCCGGGGCCGAGGACGCCGAGGGCGGCGAGCCCAGCGCCGAGGTGCTCCATGTCGGGTGTCCCTCCTGTCTCCCCGGGTCTCTCCCGGGTGGATGACCGATGTGGTGCCGCCGCCACGGCGGCGTGACGTCAGGCCGCTGCCGACGGTGCGGCGCCGTGCTCGGCCTTCCGCACGTCCTCGACGGCCTCCACGCCCTCCTCGCCGAGTTCTCCCTCCTCGTGGTGGGACTCGATCGCGACGAGCGTGAACATGAGCGTCAGGGTGCTGAAGATCAGCGCCTGGACGAAGTTGAGCATGACCTCGAGGCTGAGGATCGCCACGGGCACGACCGCGATCGTGAGCGCGGTCATGACGGCGAGGGCCACCTCACCCCCGTAGATGTTGCCGAAGAGTCGCATCGCCAGCGTGATCGGCTTCACGAACTCGAGCATCAGCTCGACCAACCCGACGAACAGGGCGATGAGCCCGGCGCCGATGCCGTGCTTGAACTCGTAGAACGGGAAGAACTTGGAGAGGTAGCCGGCGCCGTGCGTCCGGAAGCCCTGCAGCTCGAAGTAGCCGAACGCGACGAGGGCCAGCCCGATCGTCACGTTGACGTCGCTGGTGGGCGCGCGGAGAAGCGGGATCTTGCCGACCGGCGGCACGAGCCCGCTCCAGTTGCAGAGGAGGATGAACAGGAAGAAGGCCGCGAAGATCGGGACGTGGCGGACGGCCGCGTTGCCGCCGTTGGAGATCGCGAAGTTCCGCAGGCTCTCGTACGTCCACTCCACGAAGTTCTGCAGGCCGGCGGGGATCTCCCGGCGGCGACGCGTCGCGGCGACGGCCAGCACCAGGATCAGGATCTCCACGATCCACATGGTGAGCAGCGTGTTCGTGATGCTGACGTCGAAGCCGACGGCGAGCGAGCCGGTGAGCGAGGTGGACGGATCGAGGTCCCAGAGCACGTGCGGCGGCGGGAACTCGAGATTGCCGTTGATGAAGCAGACCGGGAACTCGCAGGCGGCGCCCGGCTCGCCCGGCGGGAACGGCGGTGCGACGAGGAACGCGCCGATGTTCAGGAGGATCGCGGAGACGATGACGACGATGAGCAGGTTCCGGGTACGGCGCGAGGACTTCGCCTTCGCCGCCGCCTCGGCCGCTGCGTCGTCACGTACCTGGGGGTCGCTCGTCACGCTCTCTCCGCCGCGCCCGTGCCGGTCGTCCCACCGGCCCGGTCCGTCAGTCTTGGTATCTCGCGAGGAACCGGGAGATCATCCGGTACATCGCGAGGGCTCCTCCGCCGAGCCCGAGCAGGAGTCCGACGAGGAGGAAGACCGGCAGCGTTCCCAGCTGCTGATCCACCCAGTAGCCTCCGAGGACTCCCGCCAGGACCGTGACCAGCAGGATCAGTCCGATCTCGGAGAACAGCGCGAAGTACGCGGCGGCTCGACCGAGTCCGTTCATGGGCGCGTGGGCACGGCCGGGGGAGTATAGCAAAGGTCTCTCGACGGCCGCCCGAAGGCGACCTGGTGCGCAGGACGCGCGCCCGAGGGGCGCCGCGGGGGACCGTGAGCGCGCCCCGGAGCCGGATCAGGGCGCGGCATCGTAGGTGGCCGCGGGAGCTGACGCGACGGGCCGGCCGGAGGCGGCCGGCGTCGGGGAGGGGCTCCCGGCCGCGCCGGGGGGCGAGGAGGGGTTCCCGGCCGCGCTCGGCACCGATTCCGACAGGTGCGTCGCAGGCGCGCCGCGAGGGTCCGCGGGGGCGCTCGTGGCCGACAGCACCGCGCCCTCCGGCCGCTCGCCCGCGACGACCGCTGCCGCCAGGCCGACCGCGACGACCAGGGCGAGGGCGGCCGCGGCGTCCCGGACCAGGCGGAGCCGGTACCAGGCGGGATCGGCGATCGAACCCTGCGACCGGGCGGGGATCGCCGGGGCGATGACGTGGGCTGCGGGCGGGGCCGAGGCGGGCGCGGGCCGCGCCGCGGTCACCGCGGGCGAGGCGGCGAGGGGGGTCGCGGCGGGTGCGGGCGCATGCGGATCGTCGAGGGCGGCCGGTTCCTGCGGCGTCGCCGGCGCCAGGAGGGGAGTCGCGGCGGGTGCGGGCGCGTGCGGATCGTCGAGGGCGGCCGGTTCCTGCGGCGTCGCCGGCGCCAGGAGGGGAGTCGCGGCGGGTGCGGGCGCATGCGGATCGTCGAGGGCGGCCGGTTCCTGCGGCGTCGCCGGCGCCAGAACGACCTGCGGGACTGCGGCCGGTGGCACTGCACCGTCGCGCGGAGGGACGGCGGGCCGCGGACGCAGGCGGATCGTCGAGGGCGCCGCCGGGGGCCAGCCGGCGCCGTCGGTCGTGCCCACGTCGTCGCTCATGCGTCGCTGTCGCCGATGCCGCCGGCCCCGTCCGGCTCCGCGTCGCCGTTCGCCTGCTCCTCCGTGGCGATCCGACGGGTGAGGAACATCAGGACGAGCCCGAACGCGACGACGATCGCCAGGAACGCGTACATCTGCCCGGATCCGCTCAGGAGGAACGTGAGCACGGCGAGGAGCAGGCAGATCCCGTAGATGAGCAGCACCGTCTGGCGATGGCTCAGACCCAGGTCCAGGAGCCGGTGGTGGATGTGCCCCCGGTCGGGGCTGAAGGGGGACCGGCCCTGGGCGACGCGTCGCACGATGATCCAGAAGGTGTCGATGATCGGCACGCTGAGCACGAGCAGGGCGACGGCGATCTTGGCCGACCCCAGGATCGACAGCAGCGCCAGCGTGAAGCCGAAGAAGAAGACGCCGGACGTCCCGGCGAAGATCGACGCCGGGTGGAAGTTCCAGCGCAGGAAGCCCAGGACGGCCCCGGCGAACGCGAAGCAGAAGATCGCGACCTGCGGCTGATCGATCCCCGGCGTCAGGTTGATGAGCCCCAGGGTCACCGCGGCGATGATCGAGACGCCCGACGACAGGCCGTCGAGCCCGTCGATGAAGTTGATGCTGTTGATCATGCCCAGCACCCAGACGACCGTGAACGCGACCTCGAACGCACCGTCGAGGCGGATGACGCCCGGCCCGAACGGGTTGTTCACCACGTCCACGCCGATCCCCAGCGCCACGACGAGCGATGCGAGGACGAGCTGGGCCAGGAGCTGCCAGCGCGCCCGCAGGTCGAAGTAGTCGTCGAGCACGCCCAGGAGCGCCGCGAGGGCGCCGCCACCGATCAGGGCGACCAGCTCCGACGTGGTCAGCGGCCCGATCCGACCCACGGGCAGCACGCCCCCGCGGGCGACGATCACCGCGATCCCGACCAGCACGAACGCCGCCGCGGCGGCCAGACCGCCCCCGCGCGGGATGGGAACGGGATTGACGCGGCGCGCGTCGGGCCGGTCGACGAGCTCGAACCGCAGCGCCAGCCGACGGGCGAGCGGTGTCAGGACGAGCGCGAGGAGGGCCGCGGCCACGAAGGCGACCACGATGATGGGGAGCGCCTGGGACGTCCCAACGCTGAGCCTCACGGCTGCTCGCCCGCCATCAAGCCGCGGAGCCGGCCCGCCGTCACGCCTACGGCAGGCCCGGCAGCGGGAACCGCGCGCACATGGCCCGGGTCTCTGCCCGGAGCGCGGCTGCGGCCGTCGGGTCGTCGCGGTGCTCGATGGCGTCCACCACGATCCGCGCGATCTCGCGCATCTCGTCCGGGCCGAACCCGCGCGTGGTCGTCGCCGGCGTGCCCACGCGGATGCCGGACGCCGTGTTGGGCGGGAGCGGGTCGAACGGGATGGCATTCTTGTTGACGGTGATCCCCACCGCGTCGAGGAGCGTCTCCGCCTCGCGCCCGGTCACGCCGAGCGGCGTGACGTCAACGAGCATCAGGTGGTTGTCCGTCCCGCCCGACACCAGCCGCGCCCCGCGGGCCGTGAAGGCGTCCGCGAGCACCGCGGCGTTCTCCACCGTCCGGCGCTGGTCGGCGCGGAAGTCGTCCGTCAGGGCGAGCCCGAACGCGGCCGCCTTGGCCGCGATGACGTGCATCAGCGGTCCGCCCTGGATCCCGGGGAAGACGGCCTTGTCGACGGCCTTGGCGAGGTCGGCCTTGCAGAAGACCACGCCACCACGCGGACCGCGGAGGGTCTTGTGCGTGGTGGACGTGACGATGTCCGCGTGCGGGAACGGGCTGGGGTGCACGCCGGCCGCCACGAGCCCCGCGATGTGCGCCATGTCCACCAGGAAGAGCGCGCCGACGTCGTGCGCGATCGCCGCCATCCGCTCGAAGTCCCAGATCCGCGGGTAGGCGGACGCGCCCGCGATGACGAGCTTCGGGCGGACCTCGGCCGCCGTCCGCGCGAAGACGTCCAGGTCGATCCGCTCGGTCCCCTGCTCCACCCCGTACGCGTGCACCTCGAACCACTTGCCGGAGAAGTTGACCGGCGACCCGTGGGTGAGGTGGCCGCCGTGCGCCAGGCTGAGCCCCAGGATCCGGTCGCCGTGGTCGAGCACCGCGAAGTACGCCGCGAGGTTCGCCTGGGCCCCGGAGTGCGGCTGCACGTTGACGTGCTCGGCGCCCGGGAAGAGGGCGAGGGCGCGCTCCTGGGCGAGACGCTCCACGATGTCCACGAACTCGCAGCCGCCGTAGTAGCGGCGGCCCGGGAGCCCCTCCGCGTACTTGTTCGTGAGGGCCGTCCCCTGCGCCTCCAGGACGGGCGCGAAGGCGAAGTTCTCGCTCGCGATGAGCTCGATGCTCCAGCGCTGCCGGTCCACCTCGGCGGTGATGGCGGCCCAGAGCTCGGGATCCACGTCGGCGATGCGGGCCCAGGCGGCCCCCGACGCGTGCGTCATGGACATGCGGCTCCCTCCCAGCGTGCGCGGCCCATCGTCGCACGAAGCGCCGCGCCGGGTGGTCCCGGGCGCCCGTCAGGCCGGACCGCCCTCGCCGAGGACCAGCGCCTCGATCATGCGGGCCGCACCCTGCTCGTCCACGTCCGGCGCCACGTACCGCGCCACGGACCTGACCGCTTCGGGGGCGTTGCCCATCGCGACCCCGTGCCCCGCCGCCACGATCATGTCCACGTCGTTGAGCTGGTCGCCGACGGCCATCACCTGGGCCATCGGCACGCCCTCGCGCCGGGCGAGCCAGCGCAGCGCCTCGCCCTTCGAGACGCCGGGCGCGACGAACTCGAGGAACTCGGGGTGGCTGATCGTCGCCTCCGCACGGCCGGCGAACGTGGCTGCTGCCTCCGGGTACGCCTCGTCCGGCGCCGGTCGACGTCCGACCGCGATGACCTTTGTGACGGTCCGCCGATCCGCCAGCCACTCCTCCAGGCTGGGGACCAGGGTGAGCCGGCCGCCGACGAACCGGCTGTAGTCGTCGGCGCGGGGGTCGTCGGCGGGGAGGATCAGCGTCTCCAGGTGGTTGAAGTGCGGGACCAGCCCCACCGAGCGGGTCCACGTCACGATCTCCATGGCGGTCGCGGCGTCCAGGGGGCGGTGACGGAGGAGGCGACCGAGCGGCTCCACCCGCCCGTCCCCCATCTCGCGGGCGATGGCGCCCTGGTAGCCGACGACGGTCTCGGTGAGCCCCAGCTTCCGCGCGAACTCCATGCCCGAGGTGGCCATCCGCCCGGTGACGATCGACACGCGGACGCCCCGGCGCCGCGCCTCCGTGACGGCGCGGACGGTCCGTTCGTGGAGGACGAGGTCGTCGCCGACGATCGTCCCGTCGATGTCGAGCGCGATCAGGCGGATGGGGAGGTCGGGGATCACGGCGTGACGGCCGCGCGGACGGGTGCCAGGCACCGGTCAAGTATGCCGGTCGTGACCGTCGGGCGCGGACGCCTCGCCCCTCGGTCAGGCGGGCGAGCGCTCCACGCGCAGGACGCGCGGGCGCCCGGTGAGGTCCGGCAGGATCTCGACGCCCGCTCCCGGCACGGCGGCCCGCGCCGCCTCCGCGGCCGTCTCGCCCTGGTCCGCACCGATCTCCAGCAGGGCGACGCCGTCGCGCGTCGTGACGGCAGGCAGGGTCGCGAGCAGACGTCGGATCACGTCCAGCCCGTCCGGGCCGCCGTCCAGCGCGACGCGCGGCTCGTGGTCGGCCGACCCGCCCAGGACGTCCACGGTCGCCGACGGGATGTACGGCAGGTTGGCGAGGACGAGGTCCTGCAGCGGCGCGTCGGCGGGAACCAGGTCGGCGAGCTCGATGCGGACGACGTCGAGCAGGCCGTGTGCGGCCGCGTTCTCGCGCGCGAGCGCGACCGCATCGGGCGAGACGTCGGAGGCACGGACCTCGACGGCGTCGAGGACGCGCCGCCGGCGGAGGACGATCGCCAGGGCGATCGCCACCGCGCCGGTGCCCGTCCCCACGTCCACGATCCGGAGGCGCTCCCCGCGCCGCGCCCCGGTGCCGCGGGCGAGCCGGACCAGGACCTCGTCCACGGCCGCATCGACGAGCAGCTCGGTCTCCGGCCGCGGGATCAGGGCGCGGGCGTCGGTGGAGAAGGCGACGCCGTGGAACTCCTTGAGCCCGCGGATGTACGCCACCGGCTCGCCCGCGGCACGCCGCTCCACGTCGGCAGCGAACGCGGCGGCCGCGCCCGGCCCGACCGGCGCCTCCGGGTGCGCGATGATCCCGGTGCGGTCGGTGCCGACGGCGCGGGCGAGCAGCAGCTCCGCATCGAGGCGCGGCGTGTCGGAGCCGGCGGCCCGGAGCCGCTCGACGGCAGGAGCGAGAAGCTCGCCGATCGTCGCCATGGCATGGCCACGGTAGCAGGGCTGCGTGGCTGGTCCCGCGCCATCCCGTCGACGACGGTCGGCGTCCGCGCCGGGAACGGCAGGCGTCACCGAGGAGATACGGCTCTCGACGGACGCCCCGCCTCGGCCTATGGTCGATCCGGATCGGGCGCCCGCGCGTCCCCAGGTGCCCCTCCTCGCACGAGGAAGGGAGGCCGGCGATGGCCATGTACGGACACCTGGAGACCATCCCACGCACGGGCACGGGGGGCCATCCCCGTTCCTACGTCCGTCCCGGATGGTTGATCAGGCTCTTCAACCCGATCGTGGTCGCTCGCGGCCAGAAGGCGGTCCTCCAGGTGCGGGGACGGACGTCCGGGAAGCTCTACAAGGTCCCGATGGACCCGCCGTTCGAGTGGAACGGGAACCGGTACCTCGTCTCTCCCCGCGGCGAGACGCACTGGGCGCGCAACCTTCGTGCAGCGGGCGAGGCGGACCTGCGCACCCGCCGCGGCCTCGAGCACATCCGCGTGGTCGAGCTCTCCGGCGACGAGCACGACGCTGTCGTGAAGGCCTACGCGAGCACGATCACCTGCAACTGCCGGCAGGGTTTCGAGATGCTGCCGGACCCGGCCGACCACCCCGCCTTCCGCATCGAGCCCCCCGCCGCCTGAGGCGCCCGCGCCTGCCCGCATCGGCATCGGCGCCTGCGTGGGATCGCGGCGTTGGGGCGCGGGCCGCGGCGGACGGGGACCCGGCGCGCCGGCCCAGGGGAGAGGGAGTCCGAGGGATCGGGAGATGCAGGACGCCGACCTGTTCATGTCGCTCGCCGAGATCGCCGGCGTCTTCGTGGGGTTCGGGGCGCTCATCGCGATCCGCAGCGGCGGCACGGGCGACGTGTACGACGTCGCCTACATCGGGATGGTGGTCTGGGTCGCGATCCAGGTCGTCGTCTACGCGCTCGCCCCGGTCGTCATCAGCCGCTTCGACGTGACCGGCCACGCGCTCTGGGTGGCCTGTGCGGTCATCGCCCTCGTGGGGTTCTTCGTCGGGGACGAGGCGGTGATGCGGATCTCCGCGGAGCGGCGGGCCGTGCTCGCCTCCATGTCCAGGAGGGCGCGGGTGCGGATGGAGCTCGTCGGCGTGCCGTTCTGGCTCCCGGCCGTGATCGCGCTCGGCCTCATCCTGCTGGGCGTCCTGCCAGAGCACGAGTCGGCGCTCTACTTCGCGGCGCTCGTCCTCGTCCTGCTCATGGACGCGGTGCTCCTCCTCGTGGCGGTCAACCGAGCCTGGCGCCCGCAGGCGCCCTGAAGCCCCCCCCCCCGATCGCCCGCACCCGTCGGCGTCGGGGCAGGCTGACGGTCGAGGCGCGCGGGCGAGAGTCGATGCACGAGCGGGCCGGGCATCCGCGGCGACGACCGGCACTGGCGGGTCAGCTTGGCCCGCCATACCGTCGATGGGCACGAGCGGGAGGCTCAGACACGCGGCCCACACCCCGGCCGCCGGGACCGCGCCGAGCCACTGGCGAGACCGACCCGCACGAGAAGGGGTCGGCCATGGAGCACTACGAGAAGGAGATCCGGGTCGAGGCGCCCGTCGAGCACGTGTGGGCGTTCTACTGCGACACGTCGCGCTGGCCCGACTGGATGCAGGGGGGCACGCTCTCGGACATCAGTGGACCCTACGACCAGGTCGGGACGACGTACGTCGGGACCATGCGCCTCCTGGGCCACGAGATGAAGGTGACCTACACGGTCACCGAGGTGCAGCCGCTGAAGCTCATCCGCGAGCACTCCGACGACGGTCCGATGGACAGCATCGTGCGGTTCGAGCCCGACGGCGGGGCCACGCGGCTGATCATCGAAGGTGACTACGAGATGCCGCGCATGCTCCCGGGCTTCATCAAGGACCTCATGAAGAAGGGCTGGATGGACCGGCGCATGGACAACATGCTCGGCGACTTCAAGGCGCTCGCCGAGGCGACGGTCGCGGTGCCCGTCTGAGACGGCCGGCACGCGACGTTCGGCGCCCCGGCGGCCATCCCCCAGTCCCACGACGCCCGGAGCTCGCCCGCCGACCTCCGGGCGTCGGACCGTCCACGACGACGAGCGGCCCTGGCGAGGGCGCCCGGGCCGCGGGAGAGTGACCCCGGGCCGAGGGGAGTGACGGAGCATCGGAGGATGCACGGATGGCGGGCACGGAAGGCTTCCTCGAGCTGGCCGGGATCGGCGGCGTCTTCGTCGGCTTCGGGGCGCTCATCGCCATCCGGAGCGGCGGCAGCATGGCGGTGGATGAGATCGCGGAGATGCGTGCCATGGTGTGGATGGGGGTGCTGGCGGTCGTCGCCGCTCTCGCCCCGGTGACCCTCGGCCGCTACGACGTCACCGAGCATCAGCTCTGGGCGCTGAGCAGCGGGATCGTCCTGGCCGGCGGCTTCGTCATGGTCGCCTCCATGGTCCGGACGCCGGAGTACCGGGCGAGCTGGGCCACGAACTACTCGACGCCGCGTGCGCGATGGGTGCTGGCGATCGAGGGCATCGCCTACGTGTTCTGGATGCTCGCGGTCGTCCTCCTGCCGATCGTCATCCTGCTGGGCGCCGTCCCTGACCTCGAGCCGTCCCTGTACTTCACGTTCGTCGTTCTGCTGCTGCTCGGCGCCGCCTGGACCCTCCTCGAGCTGGTGCTCGCGGATCGGCGCCCGGCGGGCGCGTGAGCGGCACGGCGTCAGGCGGAGGGCGCGTCCTCCTCCACGAGCGCCTGCAGGCGCTCGGCCTGGTCGGCCATCACGAGCGCGTCGATCAGCCGGTCCAGGTCGCCGTCGAGGACCCCCGGCAGGTTGTGCAGGTCCATCCCGACGCGATGGTCCGTCACGCGGTCCTGCGGGAAGTTGTAGGTCCGGATCTTCTCCGACCGGTCACCCGCCCCCACCATGCTCTTCCGGAGCGCAGAGCCCGCCTCGCGCTGCTTCTCCATCTCGAGGTCGAGGAGTCGTGAGCGGAGGACGGACATCGCCTTGGCCTTGTTCTTGTGCTGGCTCTTCTCGTCCTGGATCGCGACGACGAGCCCCGTCGGCAGGTGCGTGATGCGCACCGCGGAGTCGGTCGTGTTCACCGACTGGCCCCCCGGCCCCGTGGAACGGTAGACGTCGATCCGGAGGTCCCTCTCGTCGATCTGGACGTCCACCTCGTCGGCTTCGGGCAGGACGGCGACCGTGGCGGTCGACGTGTGGATCCGCCCGCCCGACTCGGTGACGGGGATCCGCTGGACCCGATGGACCCCGCCCTCGAACTTCAGTCGGCTGTACGCCCCGTCGGCGGAGACCTGGACGATCGCCTCCTTCATGCCGCCGATCCCCGTCTCGTTCGTGGAAAGCACCTCGGCGGGCCAGCGATGGCGCTCGGCGTAGCGGAGGTACATCCGGAGGAGCTCCGCCGCGAAGAGAGCGGCCTCGTCACCCCCGGCGCCGGCCCGGATCTCCATGATCACGGCGCGGTCGTCGTTGGGGTCGCGCGGCAGCAGGAGGACCTTGAGCTCCTCGAGGATCCGCGCCTCGGCGCCCTCCAGCTCCGCGACCTCCTGCTTGGCCATCGACCGGAGCTCCTCGTCGGGCTCCATGTCGCGCAGCTCGCGGGCACCCTCGAGCTGGGAGCGGACGTCCTGGAGATGGCGGAAGGCATCGACGACGGGCTGGAGGCGGGAGAGCTCGCGCCCAAGCCGGCGAAGGGCGTCGGGGTCCGACGAGACCTCGGGGCGGGCGAGCTCGGACTGCAGCTCGTCGTACTGGCGCGCGATGCCGGCGAGCTTGGCGTCGATCATCGGGACGGGTCGGCCGCGACCTCGGTCGGGGCCACCTCGGCCGCCTGGGCTGCCGGCGCGTCGTCGTCGCCCGTCACCGCGCGCTCAGCGGCGCCGTCCGTCATCGGGTCGGCGCCGACGGCCTTCTCCGCGGCGAGCGCCGCGAGAGCATCCTGGTAGTCCGTCCGCGGGAAGTCGGCCGAGCCCTCGGGGACCGCCTGCCCGTCGGCCTTCAGCGCCTCCTCCAGGCTGACGATGGCGACCTCGATCATGTCGTCCGTCGGCTGCTTCGTCGTGATCTTCTGCACCCAGATCCCCGGCGTGATGATCGCCCGCACCAGGCGGTTGTCCTCGTGGCGCGCGCCGAACTGGAGGACCTCGTACGCGATCGCCGCGATGATCGGGACCAGGATGATCCGGCTGGCCACCGTGACAAGGATCGGCTGCTTGCCGACGATCGAGAACGCGATGATCGAGATGATGATGACGACGACGAGGAACTCGGTGCCGCAGCGCGGGTGGGCCGTCGGGTAGCGGCGGACCTTCTCGACGACCAGCGGGTCGCCGTTCTCCAGCGCGTGGATCGACATGTGCTCGGCGCCGTGATACATGAACGTCCGGCGCACGTCCGGGAGGCGCGAGATCAGCAGCAGGTAGCCGAGGAAGATCGCGACCTGCACCAGGCCCTCGGCCGCGTGGAAGAGGATCCCCTCCTGGCTGGGCAGGGCCGCTCGCGTGATCAGGAGCGGCAGGAAGAAGAAGATCCCGATCCCGATGGCGAGCGTGATCGTGAGCATCAGCGCCACGCCGCCGTTCCCCAGCTCCACCCCCTCCTCGGAGGCGGCGAGATTGGCGGAGCGGATCAGCCAGCGCGTCCCGACGACGAGGGTCTCGTACAGCACGACGAGGCCGCGCACGAAGGGGAGCTTGGCCCAGCGGGTGGCGCGGAAGGTCCCCGAGAGCGGCTCGGTCTCGCAGACGATGCGGCCGTCGGGCGCACGCAGCGCGACGGCGATGGCGCCGCGGCCGCGCATCATGACCCCCTCGACGAGGGCCTGACCGCCGTAGCGGAGGCGAGCCATGGGTGGTGGGTGCGCGGCGAGGCGGTCGGCGACCGGCCGTGCCCGGGTCAGCGCCCGGTGGCCGCGCGCTCGAGACGCTTCTGGAAGCGCTCCACCTGGCCGGCGGTGTCGATGATCATCTGCTTGCCCGTGAAGAACGGGTGGCAGGACGCGCAGACGTCCACGCGCAGGTCGGGACGGGTGGACCCCACGGTGAACGCGGAGCCGCACGTCGCGCACGTGACGTTCGCGGCGTAGTACTTGGGGTGCGTGTCAGGCTTCACTGGATCTCCCGGTCGGCGCGCCGCACGGCCCCCGCGAGGCGCGGGGCGGCCGTCAGGCCTTGGCCGCGACCTGCTCCGCGGCCGGGACGACCCGGACCCGCTTCTTCTTCGCCGTCTGGTGCTCGAACTTCACGTTGCCCGTGACGGTGGCGAACACCGTGTAGTCATGCCCGAGGCCGGTGCCCGGGCCCGCGATGAACGTCATGCCGCGCTGGCGGACGATGATCGACCCCGCGGGGACGAGCTGGCCGTCGTGCGCCTTGATGCCCAGGCGCTGGCCGACCGAGTCGCGGCCGTTCTTCGAGCTCGAGCCCGCCTTCTTGTGTGCCATCGTCAGGCGTCCTTCTTCGTGCGGGTCCGCTTGGGAGCGGCGCCCTCGGTCTCGGTCTCGACAGGCTCCGCGTCCGCGGCCTCGGGGGCCTCGGCCGCCTCGGCCTCGGCAGCAGCCTCGGGCACGTCGGCGGCAGCCGCGGCGGCCTTCTTCGTCGCGCGCGCCTTCTTCGCCGACGCCTCGGCCTCGGCCTCGGCGGGGGCGGCCTCGGTCGCCTTCGCCTTCTCCGCGAGCTTCGCCGCGAGTGCGGCGTCCTCGGCGGCCTGGCGTGCGGCGGCCTCCTCGACCTTCGCGCGGTCGGCCTTCTTCGCGTCGGCCTTGGCGCCCGCGGCGGCGGCCGCGCTCTTCCCGTCGAGCGTGATGTCGGCGATCCGCAGGACGAGGTGGTCCTGACGGTGCCCCTTCTTCACGCGACGGCGGGCCTTGGGCCGGTACTTGAAGCTGATGACCTTCTCACCGCGGTCGCGGCGGACGACCTCCGCCCGGACGGTCGCGTTCTCGACCGTGGGGCGGCCGATCGCGGCCGTGTCGCCGTCGGCGACCAGGAGGACGCGGTCGAGGGAGATCTCCGAGCCGACCTCGACATCCAGGAGCTCGACCTCGAGCTCGGTGCCGACCTCGACGCGGTACTGCTTCCCGCCGGTCTCGATGACTGCGTACATGGGTCCTCGGATCTGGGACGAGGGCGACCGTCGCCGATCGCAGGGTCGTCGGGAGAGCGCCTCGGGCGGACCGGGCGCGAATGGGGATGGTATCGAACCCGAGCGCCCCGGTCAACCGCGGCCGGTCGCGTTCGCCGCGGCCGCTGGGCCGAGGATCGGATCGGTCGCTCGGCCGGCGATCGGACGGGGCCGCTCGGCCGGGAGCCGGATCGGCCCCTCGCGCCCCGGCCCCTCGCGCGCCGTCCCCTAGTACGACACGGACGGCGGCGAGGTCACCACGACGCAGCCGTCCACATCATCGAGGCTGATGACGCCGACGGTCACGCGGGCGCCGTGGTCCTGGGAGCCGTCGGCGATCGCGAGCACGAGCGTCATCTGATCACCGGCCCCCAGCGCCACGGGCGGGAAGTAGATGTCGTTCGGGCTCATCGCCCTGGCGCCCGTCACGGCCGGGACAGCGTTCCTGCTGGCAGCCCACTCCACGACAAGTGGAGGGATCGCGACCGGGGACGAGACGACCATCACGCCCAGCCCGGAGGCGCCGTAGCACTGGACGATCACGTCTCCCCACGGGCCGCTGACGGGTGCGCCCTGGTGGAACGGCAGGACCGTCTGGGCGTTCGCCCCACCGACGGCGTCGGCCCCGGCAGGGCCCGTCGGGCCCGTGGGTCCGGTGGGGCCGGGATCGCCCGCGGGCCCCTGCGGCCCGGTGGCGCCCCGCGGCCCGGTCGCGCCCTGCGGTCCTGTGGGACCGGTGGGGCCGGTGGGACCGGGGATGCCGGCGACGTTGATCGGGACCAGTCGCCCGCCGGTGGGCAGCCGGCACGTGTTGACGTCGCTCATCCGGACGTTGCCGTAGACGTCGTAGCAGGCGTACAAGGTCGTCGGGTTCGATGCCGCGAGCGCACCGCCCGCCCCGACCGCGACGAGGATGAACGCGCTCGCGCCGACGGCGAGCATCCGGAGTCGGGAGGGGGTCATCGGTCCAGGTCCTCCTGTGGCGCCGGCCGGGCGCTCGAGCGCATCGCCCCCTGCGGGCATCGTCGAGAGCGCGCGAGGGAGACGTCAAGTGCCGAGGCGCAGGTGCCTCGGGCGCGCCCTGGTGTCGGGTCGCAGATGCCTCGGCGCGCCCTGGCGCCGGGTCGCAGATGCCTCGGCGCGCCCTGGGTGCCGGGTCGGAGAGGCCCAGCGCCCCGGGGGCCGTGCCCGGCCGACCGCACCGGGAGCCGGATCAGCCCCGCCGACCTCCCTGCCTCCCGTGCCCCCGTCGTCAGTCCGCGCCCTCGACGAGCGTGAGCCTCTCGCGGACGCCCTGCGTCACCGCCAGGTCGCGCCCGAGCACATCGCCGAGCGCCGCCACCACCTCGTCGGGACGTCCGGTCCCCTCGTCCTGGGAGTGCCGCAGGTCGACGCGGAGAGTGCCGGTCCCCCCGCCGACCGTCCCGCGGGTCGCGTCGCCGGCCGCGGCGACCGCCCCTCCGTTGGCCGCCCCGCCGCCCCCTCCGCCGTCCTCGTCCCACCGGAGCACCTCGATGCCGACGATGAGCGGTCGAAGGTCGTAGCGGACGATCCGCTTCTCCTTCCGGCGCTCACGGTCGAGCCGATCGGCGGCCAGGAGGGCGGCGACGGCCTCTCCCACCTCGGCGGCGCGCAGAGGCGGGCCCGGCGCCCGGCTCGCGACGTCGAGGCGATACGTGGCCCCTGCGAGCTGCGCCGCCACCGCGGGTGCGTGGAGCCAGACGTCGTGGAGGTCGACGAGCGAGAAGCCGTGGGGGAGGTCGCGCTCCAGGCGGCGGCGCATGTCGGCGATCGTCAGACGCTCGGAGAGGACGATGTCCACGATCTCCCGCTCGGCGAGCATCCCGAGCGGGAGGGGGGCCGCGAAGACGATGCGGGGCCGCGGGCTCATCCCCTCGGT
This sequence comes from Chloroflexota bacterium, assembly GCA_029778235.1. GTDB lineage: Bacteria > Chloroflexota > Limnocylindria > Limnocylindrales > CSP1-4 > CAIYQJ01. The sequence continues at coordinate 26,953 of JAKOQS010000082.1, forward strand.
GCGGGCGACCGGGATCCCGGCCCGACGGAGCGCGCGCTCCCAGAGCTTCATCGCGTCGAGGTGCGCGAGGAAGCGCGCGTCCTCGTCCCGGCGGAACAGGATCCGCCAGCGCTGGCGCGGCTCGGGGGCGTGCGTGCGACCGACGTCGGGCATGGGCTCGCCTGCTAGTCTGCCCGAGGATGGAGGAGCGCGAGCGACCGTCGACCGCCGGGCCGACGCACGGGACACCGGAGGCCGCGGAGCCCGACGACCGGGAGCCGTGGGCCCCCGACCTGCGCCTGGGGGCGCCGACGCCCCGCGTCGCCCTGGTCGTCATCGCGGCCGTCGCGCTGGTCGCGATCCTCTACGCCGGCCGCGAGGTCCTGGCGCCGTTCGTGCTGGGCATCTTCCTGGTCTTCCTCCTGGACCCGCCCGTCGAGTGGCTCGCCCGCCGCGGGATCGGTCGGGCATGGGCGGTCCTCCTCGTCTACCTGACCGTCATCGCGATCGTCGTGGTGCTCATCGCGATCACGGCCGCGCCCCTCATCGCCCAGGTCCGCAAGCTGATCGACGAGCTGCCCACCCTCATCGAGACGATCCGCACGCAGCTGATCACCCTGCTCGAGCGCCTGGGGGTGCCGGCCGACGTCGTCGCGGCCATCAGGGACGCACTCGCGCACCTGGACCAGACGCTGGGCGGGATGGACCCGTCGATGATCCTGCCCTTCCTGACCTCGATCTTCTCGTTCGTCGGCTCGGTCGTCGCCTTCCTCATCGTCCCCGTCTGGGTCTTCTACGTCGTCCGCGACCGGCCGGCCGTCACGGGCGGCCTGGAGGCAGGGATCCCGGAGGGGTGGCGGGGCGAGGTGCGTGCGGTCACGGCGATCACCACGAACGTCCTCGGTCGCTGGGTCCGCGGCCAGCTCGTCCTCGCCTCGGCCGTGGGGCTGGCGACGCTGGCCGGCCTGCTGGTCCTGGGCGTCTTCGTGGACCCGATCTTCCTGCGCTTCTCGATCATCCTGGCGGTGCTCGCGGGTTTCATGGAGATGCTGCCGATCATCGGCCCCATCATCAGTGCGATCCCGGCGGTCATCCTCGGCGCCACGGTCTCGCCGCTCGCCCTCGTCGCCGTGTTCCTCCTGTACCTGGGGATCCAGCAGCTCGAGAACACCTTCCTCGTGCCCAAGATCCAGGGCGACGCGGTGGAGCTGCACCCGGCCGCCGTGCTGTTCGTGATCGTGCTCGGCGGCGCCGTGTACGGCCTCCTCGGGGCGATCCTGGCCGTGCCCATCGCAGCCGCCGCGCGCGACGTCTACCGCTACTTCTTCCGGCGACTGTCAGACCACCGCAGCGACCTGGCCCGGGCGGTCGCGCGACCCCCGGGGAGCCTGCCGCCGGCCGAGTCCCCGTAGGGCGGGGTCAGGCCGGACGCGGCGCCGGCCGAAACGGCCCGCGGCCTCGGCGCCGGCGCGACGCCCTGGGTCAGGCGGCGGCGGGCTCCGGCTCGTCCGATGCCTCGCGAAGCGCCCGCGGCACGGCGAAGCGCAGGAGGAACGGCGCCGCGACCGTCGTGATGACCACCGCCGCGAGCACCTCGTTGAAGCCCTCGGCGCTCAGCACCCCCAGGGAGACGCCCAGCCCGGCGACCACGATCCCCACCTCGCCCCGGGGGACCATGCCGAACCCGACCGCGACGGACGTCCAGCGGCCCGAGGTCCACGCGCCGACGATCCCGCCGACCGCCTTGGTGAGGATGCCCAGGAGCCCGAGAGCGAGCGAGATCGCGATGACCTCGGGCTGCAGGAACGCTGCGACATCCACCCGCGCCCCCGTGTAGGCGAAGAAGAACGGCACGAAGATCGTCACGAGGGTCCGCGTCTCGCGCTCCACGTCGTGCTGAGCCTCCGTCTCGGCCACGATCAGGCCGGCCACGAAGGCGCCGATGATCGCGGCCAGGCCGGCCACCGACGAGACGATCGCGAGCGCGAGCATGAACAGGAACGCCGTCACCAGGGGGGTGTCGGCGAAGAGCGGCCACGTGAACACCCGCTTGGGGAGCCCGCGGACCCGGCGCGCCACGACGAAGCCCAGGAGCACGAGGCCGATGCCGCTGAGCGCCACGAGGACCGTGGACGCGGAGAGGTCCCCCTGGACCACGCCGGTGACGACGCCGATGAGGATGAGGGCGAGGATGTCGTCCACGATGGCAGCGCCCAGGATGATCCGGGCGAACCGCCGGTCGAGCACCCCCATCTCCGCGAGCGCGCGGCTCGTGATGCCGATGCTCGTGGCGGCGAGCGCGAGCCCGAACATCGCCGCGGTGGCCAGGCTCGCGCCGATGACGAAGCCGATGCCGACGCCGGCCAGGACGGGCAGGAACATCCCGATCAGCGCGGTCGCGAGCGCAGGCCTGCCCACGGAGAGCAGGTCGTCGGTCCGGACCTCGAGGCCCACGTAGAAGAGGAGGATCACCGCGCCCAGCTCGGCGAAGACGGAGACGGCCCCGCCGGGCTCGATCGCCGCGGCGCTCACCAGCCCGAGCGCGTACGGCCCGACGACGAACCCCCCGAGCAGCTCGCCCACGATCCCGGGCTGGCCGAGGCGCCGGAAGATCTCCTCCCCGACCTTCGCGGCGATGAGGAGGACGAACAGGGCGAGGAAGATGCTGGTGGTCTCCGCGGCGCCGGCCGCCGGAGCGAGCGGGCCGGCAGCATGCGCGGGCGGGAGGAGGGCGAAGAGCGGGGTGTCCATCCTTCCCCGATGCTACCGCCCCGCGGCGGTCCGGCGCGGGTCGCCGGGCGGACCCATGTACGTCCACCGGCGGCGGACCCGGGGATCGTCGGTCCCCGGCTTCAGCGCTTCCACCCGGACGAGCGCCGAGCGCGGGCCGTCCTCGCCGGTGCGGCAGGCGAACCCGGTCGCGTCGGGGACGCCGCAGTCGTAGCAGGCGTCCCAGTGGCAATCGGGGATCGTCTCCTCCTCGCGCGACCGTCGCCACTCCTTCTGCAGGAAGGCGTCGGTGACGCCGCCGTCGAGGTGCGCCCACGGCAGCGTCTCGTCCAGCGGGATGTCCCGCTGCGCGTACCACGCCGGGTCGAGGCCCTCCGCCGCGAAGGCGTCCATCCACAGGTCGAAGCGGAAGTGGTCGTTCCACGCGTCGAAGCGCGCGCCGGTCTCCCACGCTCGCCGGATCACCCGGCCCAGCCGTCTGTCGCCACGGGAGAGCGCCGCCTCCAGGATGGCGCTCTCGGCGTCGTGCCAGCTGAAGTCGAGGCCCTTGCCGCGAAGTGCCCGCTGGAGCGCGGCGACCTTCTCCCCGATGACCGCCATGGGGTCCTGGCCGTCCCAGACGAACGGCGTCAGCGGCTTGGGGATGAACGTCGAGACGTTCGCCTTGACCTGGGCGCGGTCACCGTGGTGCCGCCTGCCGATCGCGAGCACGCGCCGACAGATGGCCGCGATCCCGAGCACGTCGTCCAGCGTCTCGCCGGGGAGGCCGATCATGAAGTAGAACTTCAGGGTGCTCCAGCCCTTGCTGAAGGCGATCTCCGCGCATCGGGCGATCTCGTCGTCGCTCACGCCCTTGTTGATGACATCGCGCATCCGCTGGCTGCCCGCCTCCGGGGCGAACGTGAAGCTGGACCTGCGCGTGGGCGCGAGGGCATCGGTGAGGTCCACCGTGAACGCGTCGACGCGCGTGCTGGGGATGGAGACGTGCACGTCCGGGTGCCGGTCGCGGATCGCGAGCGCCACCTCCCGCACGCCCGTGTAGTCGGCCGTGGAGAGGCTCGTCAGCCCGATCTCCTCGTAGCCGGTCGCGGCGAGGATGGCGTCCGCCGCCTCGACGGCCACGGCTGCGGGTCGCTCCCGGAGTGGCCGGAACTGCATCCCCGCCTGGCAGAACCGGCAGCCGCGGGTGCAGCCGCGCATGACCTCCACCTGCGCCCGGTCGAAGACGACGGGGATGTTGGGGACCACCTGGCGGATCCCGCGGACGTTCGTCTCGAAGTCCGCGACGATGCGCCGGATGACCCGGGACGGCACCGAGGGATCGTGACGCTCGATCGCGGCGATACGTCCGTCCTCGTGGTGGACCGGCCGGTAGAGGCACGGGACGTAGACACCCGGGATCGCGGCGAGCGCGCGCAGGGCCTGCGCGCGCGAGGCGCCACGGTGGAGCGAGCCGTCCGGCCCGAGGGTCCGCTCCGTCCAACCGATCGCGCGAAGAGCCTCGCCGATCTCGACGACGACCTCCTCGCCCTCGCCCAGCACGACCGCGTCCAGGATCTCCGCCAGGGGCTCGGGGTTGAGGGTGGTGGTGCCCCCGGCGATGACGAGCGGATCGCCCGGGGCGCGCTCCGCCGTGCTCAGGCCCACGCCCCCGAGGTCTAGCATGGACAGGAGGTTCGTGGCGACCAGCTCGTAGCCCAGGCTGAACCCGATCACGTCGAACGCCGCCAGCGGCCGCCGGGTCTCCAGGCTCCAGAGCGGCAGGCCGTCGGCGCGGAGCACGTCCTGCAGGTCCACCCAGGGCGCGAAGCAGCGCTCGGCAAGGACCCCGTCGCCGTCGTTGAGGACCTCGTAGAGGATCTTGAGGCCGAGGTTGCTCATCCCGATCTCGTAGAGGTCGGGGTACGCGAGGCACCAGCGCAGGTCGCAGGCAGCCCAGTCCTTCGCCACGCTGTTCCACTCGCCGCCCGTGTAGCGTGCCGGCTTCTCGACGCGCGCGAGCGCCGCGTCGATCCGCTCGCGGGACAGGGACTCGGGGACGGGTGCGCGCGCGGCTGCCGCTCGCGGGAGCACGACGGTCATGGGGACGCTCACCGTGCGGGACGGGCAGGAGGTGCAGGGGCCCGGCGACGGGCCGGCCTCACCACTCGGCCCGTGTCTGTCTGATGTTGATGCTCTGCAGGACGCCCAGGCCCAGGGCGAGGGTGATCAGCGACGCGCCGCCGTGGGTGATGAACGGGAGCGGGATCCCGGTGATCGGCATGATCCCGATGACCATCCCCACGTTGACCGCGAGCTGGAAGAGGATCATCGATGCGAGCCCGGCACCGAAGAGGGTGCCGAACGGGTCACGCGAACGCCACGCGGACGTGAGGACCCGCCAGAGGAGTGCCACGAACAGGAGGAAGACGACCAGCGCGCCGAGGAACCCGAGCTCCTCCGCCAGGATCGCGAACACGAAGTCGGTCGTCTGGACCGGCAGGTAGTCGAGCTGGCCCTGGGTGCTGTTCGTCAGGCCCTTGCCGAGCAGCCCGCCGGCGCCGACCGCGATCTGCGCCTGGAGGAGGTGGTAGCCGGACCCCTGCGGGTCGGCGGCCGGGTCCAGGAAGCTGAGCAACCGCGCCTTCTGGTAGTCGTGGAGGATGAAGTTCCAGGCGACGGGCACGAACGCGACCACGGCCGCGCCCAGGATCGCCAGCCACCGCAGGCTCGCCCCGGACATGAAGAGCATGCCGGCCAGGATCGCCGCGAGGACCAGGGAGGTCCCCAGGTCCGGCTGGAGCATCACCAGGACGATCGCGGGCGCCATCAGGAGCGCCGCGCCGAGGATCGTGCTCAGCGAATCGAGCCGGGCCTCCCTCGCGCTCAGGTACCGGGCGAGCACGACGATCATCAGGATCTTGGCGAGCTCGCTGAACTGGAACTGGAGGCCGACGATCGGGATCGTCACCCACCGCGAGCTGTTGCCCACGCCGTCGCCGATCAGCAGCGACACCCCCAAGAGCCCCAGGTTCACCGCGTAGAGCGGCCACGCGAACGTCTTGAGCCACTTGTAGTCGAAGACCGTCGCCGCGACGAAGACGGCCACCGCGATGACCGCCCACATGGCTCCGCGGGTGAAGGTCGTGCCCCATGAGAACGGCGAGACGCCGTCGTGGACGCTGTTGCTGTACGCCATGACGAGCCCGAACGTCATGAGCATCAGTGCGTAGGCGGAGAGCTGCCAGTCGTAGGCGCGCCACGCAGAGCCGACGGCGCGAGAGGCGGCGCCCAGGCGAGCCGGCTCGGCGCGCAGGACCCCCATCAGGCGGGACCCGGTCGGGCGTGCGTGGCGGTCGACATGACTCGGCGCATCAGTTCCCGTAGAAGTTCCCACGCTCCATGAGCGCGGGGATCCGGTAGTCCTTCTTGATGCCGAAGTGTAGCTGCAGGTAGTACTTGGCCACTTCCGTGGCCGCGTTCCCCACCGTGTTCGCCCCGTAGACGAAGGAGACGAACGCCAGCTGGGAGTCCGGCTTGCGGACGTCCCCGCTCTTGGACACGAAGCCCGCGTACCACGTGTGGTACGGCAGCCGCCCCTGGGCATCCTTCACGCCGAACTCCGCGGTGCCGGTCTTCCCGGCGACGACGATCGGCATGTCCACCACGTTGTACGTGTGGCGGCTGGTGGAGACGTTGCGGGCCGCGAGCCGCATGGTCTGGAGGTTGGCCGACGAGATCGCGAGCTTCCGGATCAGCTTCGGGGCGAACGGCCGGGCGACCTCCCCGTCGGGGCCGATCACCTCGCGGACCACCTGGGGCCGGTAGAGCTTGCCCCCGTTCGCGAGGGCGGCGTAGGCGTTCAGGACCTGGATGGGCGTGGCGACGTCGAAGCCCTGGCCGATGCCAGCCTGCAGCGTCTCGCCGGTGAAGATCTGCTGCCCGAAGGTGTCCTGCTTCCACTGGTTGGTGGGGACCAGGCCCGTGACCTCCCCCGGGAGGTCGATCCCGGTGCGCGCGCCGAACCCGAACTGCTTGGCCCAGTACGCCAGCCGGTCGATCCCGAGCATCTCGGACAGCTGGTAGAAGAACGTGTCGCTCGAATGGCCGAAACCGGTGACGATGTTGAGCGGCCCCCAGCCGCGCTTGTTCCACTCCCAGTACTTGTCCGGTCCCACCTGGATGTACGGCTTGGACAGGACCTCCGACGACTTCGTGATCTTCTTGTCCTGCAGCGACCCGGCTCCGGTCACCAGCTTGTACGTGGACCCCGGCGGGTACTGCTCCGCGATCGCGTGGTTGACGAAGGGCGTGTCCTTGTCGGTCAGGTACTTCTTCATCTGGGCATCGGTGATGCCCTCGGCGAAGTCGTTGTCGTCGTAGGTGGGCAGGCTGACCATGGCGAGGATCTCACCGGTCTGCGGGTTCATGACGATGAAGACGCCTCTTCGGACGCCGGCCGCCTTCAGGCCCCACTCGAGCGCCTGCTGGGCGTAGCGCTGCTCCTTGAGGTCGATGGTGAGTCGCAGCGACGACCCGGGGACAGCTTCGCGCGCGGTCTCGAGCACGCGGATGACGCGCCCGGTGGCGTCACGCTCCACGGTCTGGGCGCCGTAGACGCCCCGGAGCTCGCTCTCGTACGAGGACTCGACGCCTGCCTTGCCGACGATGTCGTCCGGCAGGTATCCCTTCGCCTGGAGGTCGGCGAGCTGGGCGGCGTCGATCGCCCCGGTGTACCCGAGGAGCTGGGAGACCAGCGGCCCGTACAGGTAGTCGCGGCGCGATTCCACGGCGACCTGCACGCCCGGGAGCTTGAGGCCTTCCTCGGCGATGATCCGCGCGGTCGCTTCGGGCACGTCGCTCCGGATCCGGACCAGGTCGAAGCTCGACCCGACGTTGCTCTCGATGCGGAGGTTGATGTCCGCCGGCTTCATGTCCAGCAGCTCCGCCAGCCGCGCCACGACCGCGTCACGCTGCGGGTATGGCAGGTCGGCGGGGCGGATCTTCACCGTCCACGTCGGAACGTTCCGCACCAGCAGCTTCTTGTTGCGGTCGTAGACGACCCCGCGCGTGCTGGGGATCGGCTCGGTGGCGGTGCGGTTCGCCTCGGCGAGCGCCTCGTACTGCGGCGCCTGCTGGATCTGGAGGAAGACCAGCCGCGTCGTCAGCGCTGCGACGACGACCGCGATGGCCACACCGAACGCGAGGAAGCGCATGGGGCGGCGAGAGCGGGCGGCGTCGTTGGGAAGAAGAGCGTCGTTCACCAGGCGACTCGCTCCTGCTCGCCGAAGCGGCGGCGGAGGAGGATCGCGATCGGGAGCGCGGCGGCGTAGACCACGGTCGTGTAGATCGCGTCCGGGATGACCGACCCCAGCGGGTCGGGTGCCGGGACCGGCCCGGCGAGGGCACCATACACGACGAACCACAAAAGCGCCGTCGCCGCCGAGAGGGCGAAGGCCGCCAGGATCAGCAGCGGGATGCGGCTGCGCGCGCCCGTGCGCGCGACGAGCGACGCAGCCCCGGCCGCGAGCAGCAGGACGAAGGACGACGAGCCCATCGGGCGTGCCAGGAGGGCGTCGACGACGATGCCTCCAAGGAAGGCGGCCGTCATGGCGCCTTCCAGGGCCCCGAACGAGGCCCACAGGAGCACCACGACCAGCACGAAGTCGGGCGTCGCGTCACCGATCGTGATGTACGGCGCGACGCTCGCCTGGAGGAGCGCAGCGACGACGGCCGCGAGAGCCGCGAGAGCGAGGCCCATGAGCGGTCGTCCCTCTCGTGACGGCGCCGCGTGCGGCGCGTGTGCCGCGGCGCGCCGACGGGGCGGGTCGATGATACGGGCGCCCCGGACGCCGGGCAAACGACCGACGAGCGAACGGGGCGCACGGACGCACCGCCAGCGCCCCCGCGGGGTGTGCCCGGCAGCCAGTAATTGCGTACGCAATCATCTGGCCGAGCGGCGCCAGCGAACGAGCCGAGGCAGCATCGCCTCGACTCCCGTCCACGCCTGATAGCCTGTTGCACGTGAAACGGCGTCGCGAGCCGGGTCGGCCTTCACCCTCCCCCTGGCCGGCGACACCACATCGGCGTTGAGAGCGCTGCCGATCGCATACACCGCGGGAGGGCGGCCCCGAGCCGACACGGGCGGCCCGGGTGATCGACCATCGGCTCGGTGAGGTGCGCAACGGCACGGAGCGGGCCGCCAGCGTGTTTCACGTGCAACACCTGCGATGCGTGTTCGCGATCACGCAGCGGCGCTTGTCAATCGGGCTCGCTCGACCGCGCCCGTTCCGTGGCATCCATAGCAGCTGCCCCCGGATCGTCCGGCCGCCCCGTCACGACTGCTTGCTGGAGCATGCGGCCGCCCCGTCACGACTGCCTGCTGGAGCATGCGGCGGCCCCGTCGAAGGTCGCCACGGCGGTCCCCGCGGCCACACCGGGCACCCGCCACCGTTCGCGGGCGAGGAACCCGGGATCGAGCCGCGCATGACTCCACGATGAGCGGCCTTCTCCATGATCCGAACATGCCGCGAGTCGTCGGCGCACGGGCGCGCCACACCTCTCGCGGCCCCGCTCGCCGCGCCTGAGGACGGCCCTCGATGGTAGGATTCCCCTCGTGATCGCCCCCATCGCGCCCCCATGACCGTGGGGCAGACGATCGCCTGCGCCAACCAGAAGGGTGGCGTGGGCAAGACCACGACGGTCGTGAACCTCGCCGCGTATCTCGCCCTCGCCGGTGACCGCGTCCTCGTCGTGGACCTGGATCCGCAAGGCAACGCCACGAGCGGCCTCGGCATCGACCGTTCGGCGGCGGAGCGATCCGTCTACGACGCCGTCATCGAGGAGGCACCGCTGGGCGACCTGGTGGTCACGACAGGCATCGACGGGCTCGCACTCGTACCTTCCTCCATCTCGCTGGCCGGGGCGGAGGTCGAGCTCACGCCGCTCGCGCAGCGCGAGAGGCGCCTCGCCCACCTCCTCGCGCCCGCTGTGGGCGAGTACGACTACGTCCTCCTGGACTGCCCGCCCTCCCTCGGACTGCTCACGGTGAATGCGCTGACCGCCGCCGACTCGGTGCTGGTGCCGATCCAATGCGAGTACTACGCGCTCGAGGGCCTCAGCCAGCTCATCGCCACCATCAACCTCGTCCGCGACCACCTGAACCCGGACCTCGCGATCAAGGGCGTCGTGCTCACGATGTACGACGGCCGCACCAACCTCTCGGCCGACGTCGCCGCAGAGGTCCGGCATCACCTCGGCGACGCGGTCTTCGACTCGGTCATCCCGCGCAGCGTCCGGCTCGCGGAGGCGCCGTCCTTCGGCCGGCCGATCGTCGATCACGATCCCACCTCGCGAGGGGCGCTCGCCTACCGTGCCCTCGCAGACGAGCTGCGCCGCCGCGATGGCCGCGCACTCTCCGATCTCGCGGTCGCCGCCGCGGCGGCGTCGGACCGGGTACCGGCCGAGGAGATCACGCAGTGACCCCGCGCAGCGATCGTCACCCTGGCGGGCTCGGCCGCGGCCTCTCCGCGCTCATCCCCACGCGGCCGACCGCCGTCGACGCACCCACCGAGATCCCGCTCGCACGGATCGCCCCGAACCCGTACCAGCCGCGGTCGGTCGTGGACGAGGCCACGCTTGCCGAGCTGGCCGCGAGCATCGCCGAGCATGGGGTCCTCCAGCCGATCCTCGTCACCGAGACGATCGACGGCTACCGGCTGGTCGCGGGCGAGCGGCGGGTGCGCGCGAGTCGCCTCGCGGGCCTGGAGCGCATCCCTGCGGTGGTGCGCGAGCTGGCCGACCACGACCAGCTGGAGCTCGCTCTCGTCGAGAACATCCAGCGCGAGGATCTCGACCCGCTCGAGGAGGCGCGCGCGTACCGGCAGCTGATCGAGGAGTTCGCGTTCACGCAGGAGAAGCTTGCGAAGCGGATGGGGAAGGCGCGCTCCACGATCGCGAACAGCCTTCGCCTGCTCGACCTCGATCCCGAGGTGCAGTCCGCCCTCGCCGCCGGCACGATCACCGAGGGGCATGCCCGAGCGCTGGGCGGCCTGCCGGCTGACAGACAGGCTCGCGTCCTCGCGGTCGTGGTCGAGCGAGAGCTCTCCGTCCGCCAGGCGGAGGAGCTCGTCCGCCGCCTCCGCGAGGAGCCGCGGCCCACCGCGAAGGCCCGCGATTCCGAAGCCACGCCGGCGGAGGCGGAGCTCGAACGCGTCGAGTCGGACCTGCGGACGGCGCTGGGCACCAAGGTCAGCATCGCCCGGTCGCGTCGCGGCGGCCGGATCATCATCGAGTTCTACAGCGACGAGGAGCTGTCGCGGCTCTTCGATCGCCTGGTCGGAGGGACCGCGTGACGGAGAACCGCAAGCGACCGGCCGGGGGCGATGCCGGGAGCGCGCCCGCGACGCCGGCCCGAGCGTCGCGCAGGCGTGCGCCTGCGCCGGACGAGTACGGCGCGAGCGCGATCCAGGTCCTCGAGGGCCTGGAGGCGGTACGCAAGCGCCCGGGCATGTACATCGGATCCACGGACGTCCGCGGCCTGCACCACCTCGTCTGGGAGGTGGTGGACAACTCGATCGACGAGGCGATGGCCGGGTACGCGACGCGGATCGACGTCACCATCACCGCCGACGGGGCCCTCCGCGTCGTGGACGACGGGCGTGGCGTCCCGGTCGGGCGTCACGCCACCGGGAAGGACGCCCTCGAGGTCGTCCACACCGTCCTCCACGCCGGCGGCAAGTTCGGCGGCAGCGGGTACAAGGTGTCCGGCGGTCTCCATGGCGTGGGTGTGAGCGTCGTGAACGCGCTCTCCGAGTGGCTCCGCGTCGAGTCGGCCCGCGATGGCTCGATCTGGGCGCAGGAGTACGCACGCGGCAAACCCACCATGCCCGTCTCGAAGGTCGGCCCGCAGGGCGACCGCCGCGGGACCACCACGACGTTCCGCGCCGACCCGGAGATGTTCGAGACCACCGACTTCTCGTTCGACACGATCGCCCAGAGGCTGCGTGAGTCCGCCTACCTGAACAAGGGCCTCTGGATCCGGCTGGTGGACGAACGGGCCGATCGTGAGCGGTCCTTCTACTTCGAGGGCGGCCTCATGTCCTTCGTCCGGCACCTCAACCGGAACAAGGACGTCCTGCACGATCGCCCGATCTACATCGACCGCGTGGACGGGACGACCCGCATCGAGGTCGCGCTCCAGTACAACGACAGCTTCAGCGAGAACGTCTACGCGTTCGCGAACAACATCAACACGGTGGACGGCGGCACCCACCTCACGGGCTTCCGCACGGCACTCACCCGGTCGCTCAACGAGTTCGCGCGCAAGAGCGGCGTCCTCAAGGACTCGGACGGCAACCTCTCGGGCGAGGACGTCCGCGACGGCCTGACGGCCGTCGTGAGCGTGAAGCTCCCGAACCCCGAGTTCGAGGGCCAGACCAAGGGCAAGCTCGGGAACGCGTTCGTCACGCCCCAGGTCGCGGCGGCCGTCGCCGACGGGATCTCGCAGTACCTCGAGGAGAACCCCGCCGACGCCCGTCGGATCGTCGAGCAGTGCCTGCGCAGCGCCCGGGCGCGCGAGGCGGCCCGCAAGGCCCGCGACCTCGTCATCCGGAAGGGCGCGCTGGAGGGCCTCGCGCTTCCCGGCAAGCTCGCGGACTGTCAGGAACGTGACCCCGCGAAGAGCGAGCTGTACCTGGTCGAGGGCGACTCGGCCGGAGGCTCCGCCAAGGGGGGACGCGACCGTCGGTTCCAGGCGATCCTGCCGCTGCGCGGCAAGATCCTCAACGTCGAGAAGGCGCGCCTGGACAAGATCCTGTCGAGCGAGAACGTGCGGCCGCTGATCGTGGCCCTCGGCGCGGGGATCGGCGAGACGTTCGACATCGCCAAGCTCCGATACCACCGGATCATCATCATGACCGACGCGGACGTGGACGGCGCCCACATCCGCACCCTGCTCCTGACGTTCTTCTACCGCCACATGCCGCTGGTGATCGAACAGGGCTATCTCTACATCGCCCAGCCGCCGCTCTTCCGCGTGAGCACCGGCAAGGTCACCAGGTACGCGCAGTCCGAGGCGGAGCGCGACCGGATCGTCAAGGAGATGAGCGCGAAGAACGTCTCCGTCCAGCGGTTCAAGGGCCTCGGCGAGATGAACGCCGATCAGCTGTGGGAGACGACGATGAACCCGGAGACGCGGACCCTCCTCCGGGCGGAGATCGAAGACGCCGCGGAGGCCGACGGCATCTTCACGATGCTGATGGGCGAGAAGGTCGCGCCCCGGAAGGACTTCATCAAGGCCGAGGCGCGGAAGGTGCGCAACCTTGACGTCTGACGTGTCGGTCGCGGCGGTCGCGGGGCCCGGGGACGCCATCACCCCCGCACCGGTGCCGGCGGCGCCCCGCACCGGTGCCGGCGCACCCGGCGTCGCGGGCGAGTCGGCGGCGACCGGTGGCGAGGGCACGCTGGACATGGCGGCGCACCGCTGCTTCGCGTGCGGCGACCTCAACGCGCAGGGGATCCGCATGGCGATCCACGTCGAGCCCGACCGTTCATGGTGCGACCTGAGCCTCGACCCGGCATTCCAGGGTTGGGAGGGGATCGCGCACGGCGGCATCCTCGCCACGCTCCTCGACGAGGCGATGGCCTGGGCGATCGCCTCGCGCGAGACGTTCGCCGTCACGGCACGGATGACGATCGACTACCGGCGGCCCGTCCCCGTCGGCTCGACACTGCGCGTCGAGGGCCGTGTCACCGAGGCGAGGCGTCGGCTGATCCGCGCCGAGGCCGACGTCCTCGATGGGCGGACGGGCGCCAGCTGCGCCCATGCCGAAGGCGTGTACGTGACCCTGCCGGCCGATCAGCAGCGCGAGCTGCGCGACCGCTATCGGTTCGCCGGGGCCACGGACGGTCCCGCGGGTGAGCGCCGCTGGCGCGTGAGCCAAGTGCTCCCGCCGGTAGAGTCGGGCTCCACCTTCGCTCGCGATGGAGCGGGAGCCTCGGGCGACGGCCTCGACGGCGATACGCCCGACGGGGTGGACCGCCCGTGACCGGCGCCTCCGCGTCCGTTCCCGGGGCTGCCACGGCCGCGGCGACGGCATTCGTCGAGGCCCATCGACCGGCTGCGACCGCACTCGGCGCCCGGCTGGGCGCGCTGATCGACGATCCCGAGGCGTTCGGTGTCGAGCTCGACGCCGGCCTGGCCGCGATCGCGGACCCGGTCCTCGCGAACGCGATGACCTGGGTCGCCCCGGGGGCGGCCGGCGTCATCGGCGTCCGGCAGCCGCTCATCACCGCGGTGGAGAGGGGCATCGTCCGGGCAGCGCGAGGCACCGGCCCGGCGCGACTGCTCGCGGTCGCCGACAGGGCGGTCCGGAGCGAGGTGGCGGAGTCCCGGTGGATCGCCATCCGCCTGATGGACCGGATCGTGGCGACGGACCCCGAGCGCACCTGGCAGCTGATGCGCCGCGCGGCACGCGGCGCGAGCGACTGGGTCACCGTCGATTCGCTCGCGTCGCCGTATGCGCGCGGCGTCCTGCTGGAGCCCTACCGGTGGGCCGAGGTCGAGCAGGTCGTGTACTCGCCGTCCGCCTGGGAGCGTCGCCTCGCCGGGTCGACGGTCGCACGGATCCCCTTCGTGGACCGGACCCGAGGCCGCACGCCCGAAGTCGCCGCGCACGGCCTCGGCGTCGTCGCGTCGCTGATCGGGGACGCGTCGCCGGACGTCCAGAAGGCCCTGTCGTGGGCGCTGCGGTCGCTCACGCTCGTGGACCTGCCGGCGGTGACCGCCTTCTGCCGCGTGGAGGCGGACCGCGCCGCGGAGGACGGGGACGGCGCGCGCGCCTGGGTCGTGCGGGACGCTCTCGCCAAGCTCGACCCGGCGGACGCGGCCGCGCTCGGTCGTCGGCTGGAGGGGATCCGTCGCCGGCCGGGCGCCGTCTCGACATCCGACGCATCCCGGACCGCCGCCCTGTTCGGCGAGCTCCCGCCGCCCGACTCGCATCCGATGGCACCGTTCCCGTGAGCCGCCCGCCCGCGGCCCGCCGGGCCCGCCACGCACCACCGACCACCGAGACGACCGACCCGAGAGGCGAGACGTGACCGACGACCTGGGTGACATCAGGGCCATCCGCATCGAGGACGAGATGAAGGTCTCGTACCTCGACTACGCGATGAGCGTCATCGTCGCGCGCGCGCTCCCGGACGTCCGCGACGGCCTCAAGCCGGTCCAGCGGCGCATCCTCTACGCGATGGGGGAGATGGGGCTCTCCTCCACCTCGTCCTACCGCAAGTGCGCCGCGATCGTCGGCGAGGTCCTGGGCAAATACCACCCGCACGGCGACCAGGCTGCCTACGACACGCTCGTGCGCCTCGCGCAGAGCTTCTCCATGCGCTACCCGCTCGTGGACGGGCAGGGGAACTTCGGATCGGTGGACGGCGACGGCGCCGCCGCGATGCGCTACACGGAGGCGCGCCTCACCGCGATCGCCGCCGAGATGCTGGTGGACATCGACAAGGACACGGTGGACTTCGTCGACAACTACGACGGCAGCCACCGCGAGCCCACCGTGCTGCCCGCGCGGCTCCCCAACCTCCTGGTCAACGGCTCGTCGGGCATCGCGGTCGGCATGGCGACCAACATCCCGCCGCATCACCTGGGCGAGGTGGCCGACGCCACGATCGCGCTCATCGACGACCCGGACCTCACGAGCGACGATCTCTGCGCCCACATCAAGGGACCGGACTTCCCCACGGGCGGGACCATCTTCCGGTACGAGCAGCAGCGCAACACGATCACGGGCCAGACCGAGCGCGTGGACGCCATCCGCCAGATGTACGCCCACGGCAAGGGCCGCGTCGTGGTGCGCGCGCAGGTCGCCTTCGAGGAGACCCGCAAGGAGCGGACCGCGATCATCGTCACGGAGCTGCCGTACCAGGTGAACAAGGCGGCGCTCATCGAGAAGATCGCGGACCTCGTGAAGGACAAGAAGCTCGAGGGGATCGCCGACCTGCGGGACGAGTCGGACCGCGACGGGATGCGCATCTACATCGAGGTGAAGCAGGACGCGAACCCGCACAAGGTCCTGAACAACCTCTTCAAGCACACGACGATGCAGAGCGCGTTCAACCTGAACATGCTCGCGCTCGTCGACGGCCAGCCCCAGACCCTCCCGCTGAAGTCGGTCATCGCCCACCACATCGACTGGCGAAGGGACGTCATCCGGCGGCGGACCGAGTACGACCTGGGCAAGGCGCGCGAGCGGGCGCACATCCTCGAGGGCCTCAAGATCGCGCTCGACAACCTCGACGCGGTCATCCGGACGATCCGCGAGTCGGCCGACGTGGAGACGGCCCGGAAGAACCTGATGGCGGGCTTCGGCCTGACCGAGATCCAGGCCCAGGCGATCCTCGACATGCGGCTCGCGCGGCTCGCCGCGCTCGAGCGCAAGAAGATCGAGGACGAGTACCTCGCGGTCATCCAGCTCATCGCCGAGCTGGAGGACATCCTCGCGAACCCGGGACGCGTCCTGGCGATCATCAAGGACGAGCTGACCGAGTTGAAGCGCAAGCACGCCGGCGAGCGGCGGACGCGGGTCGCCGATGACGAGTCGCGCGAGATGACCGACGAGGACCTGATCGCCGACGAGGACGTGGTCGTCACGATCAGCCGGCGCGGCTACATCAAGCGTCAGCCTGTCGCCACGTACCGCCGCCAGCACCGCGGCGGCAAGGGGATCATCGGCCACGTGACGCGCGAGGAGGACGCCGTCGACGACCTCCTGGTCGCGAACACGCACGACTGGGCCCTCTTCTTCACCAATCGCGGGCGCGTCTTCAGCAGCAAGGTCCACGCGATCCCGGACGCGAGCCGCCAGGCGAAGGGGATCCCGATCATCAACCTGCCGGGCGTGCAGGTCGAGACCGGCGAGGTCCCCAAGGCCACGATCGTCATCCCCGGCTTCGAGGCGGGCAGCTATCTCATGCTCGCGACGCGGAACGGGACCGTGAAGAAGACGCCGCTCGAGCAGTTCGAGCGGGTGCGGTCGTCGGGGATCATCGCGATCACCCTTAACGAGGGCGACGAGCTCGCGTGGGTCGCGGTGACCAGCGGCGAGGACGACGTGCTCCTGGCCACCGCCCACGGCAAGCTGGCCCGCTTCCACGAGAGCGAGGTCCGGCCCATGGGCCGCGTCGCCGCGGGCGTCATCGGCATCCGGCTGGCGCGCGCGGGGGATCGAGTCGTCTCGATGGCCGTCGCCGAGCCCACCGCCGACCTCCTCGTCCTGACGGAGACCGGCTACGGCAAGCGCGTCCGCCTCTCGGAGTTCCGCCGGAAGCACCGCGGCGGGCAGGGCGTGATGCTCATCCCCCTGGAGGGACGGAAGACCGGCGCCGTGGCCGCCGTCCAGCAGGTCACCGAGACCGAGGAGGAGCTCCTCCTCATCAGCGAGCAGGGCCAGATCGTCCGCACGGACGTCCGCACGATCAACCGCTACTCGTCGGGCGCGCGCGGCGTCATCGTGATGCGGCTCGCCGAGGGCGACCGGGTCGTGGGGATCGCCGCCTTCCGCGCAGGGTTGGCGGAGCACCGGGCCATCGGGGAGAATGAGGCTGGCGACGAGGAGCCAGCGGGCGGCGACGGCGGGCCGCGCGGGTGAGCTCCGCGCACGGGCGGGAGACTGCGGTGTACTCCGACCAGTTCGACGTCTACACCGGGAACGCCAACCCCGACCTCGCGCGCAAGATCTGCCGCTACCTGGGCGTGGAGCAGGGTCGGGCAGAGGTCTTCCAGTTCGCCAACGAGAACATCTTCGTCCGCGTCCTCGACAACGTCCGCGAGAAGGACGTCTTCCTGGTCCAGCCCACCTGCCGGCCCGTGAACCAGTCGATCATGGAGCTCCTGATCATGATCGACGCGTTCAAGCGCGCCTCCGCGGGACGGATCACCGCGGTCATCCCCTACTACGCGTACGGCCGCTCGGACAAGAAGGACCAGCCGCGCGTCCCGATCTCCGCTCGTCTCGTGGCCGACATGATCACGGTCGCCGGGGCCGACCGGGTCCTCTCGATGGACCTGCACCAGGGTCAGATCCAGGGGTTCTTCAACATCCCGGTGGACGAGCTGACGGCGGTGCACCTGCTGTCGAATTACTTCATCCACAAGGGGCTGCGCGACGTCGTGGTGGTGACGGACCTCGGGTTCGCCAAGCGCGCGCGGACGTTCGCGGAGCTGCTGGACGCTCCCCTGGCGATCATCGAGAAGCGCCGCGTGGGCAACCTGGACCAGGCCGAGGTCCTCAACGTGATCGGCGACGTCGCGGGCCGCCGGGCGATCATCGTGGACGACGAGATCGACACGGCCGGGACCCTCATGGAGACGGTCCGCGCGCTCGAGCGCGAGGGCGTGGACGAGATCTACGCCACGGCGACCCACGCTGTCTTCTCCGATCCGGCGGTGGCGCGGATCGAGTCGTCCTCGCTGCGCGAGGTCGTGGTCACCGACTCCATCCCGATCCCGGCCCAGAAGCGCGTGCCGCGGATCACGGTGCTCTCCGTCGCCCCCCTCATCGGCGAGGCGATCCGGCGGATCCACCGCGGGGAGTCGGTCGGTGCGCTCTTCCAGAGCGAGGTCGCGTTCACCCAGGAGATGCTCCTCTGGGAGGACGGACTCGCCGTCCTGCCCCCCGTCGCACGCGAGACCGAGGCCGCGGAGGCACCATCGACGGTCGCCGAACTGACCTGACGGGCCCCCGACTCCGGCGGGGCCGGCGGCGCGGGCGCCGTGCTCGGCGGCGCGCCCAGGGCCGGTCGGCGATCCGTCCGCGAGTCCCCGGCCGGTATCCGGTGGTGGTGGACCGCGCGGACGAGCCCCGTCGCTGTCCGGGCCGCCGGTGGGCAGTGGACGGGCCGCGACCGGCCGCTCTGGCATAGGATGGTGGCCACACGCACCCGAAGCGACGCGAGGCACGGATGACGCTCCAGCTGCATCGACCGGACGGCGAGGGTGGGATCCAGACGGTCCCGCCGGCCGCGGACTTCCGCACGGAGCTGCGCTCCCCGCGATGGACCGTGGCGCGGCTCGCCAACCCCGAGATGAACCCCACCTCGCGCCTCCGCTCGGTCCTCTTCTGGCTGGCGCTCGCTGCCTTGACGTTCGTCATCCTCCTCGCCGGCTACGGGGTCGGGCTCTGGAAGGTCTGATCACGGGGTGAGCAAGGAGCGCCGGCGGCGGCGCGGCGCCCCGCCGGCCGGGCGGGCGATCGGCTGGTGGATCGCCGGGTTCGAGGAGCGCATCTACCCGCAGCGCGAGACCGTGGAGGAGCGCGTCCGCTGGGGGACCGAGACGCGGGCCGCGTCGGGCGAGGGATCGGGCGTCGTGGTGCGGTTCCCCGGAGGGTCCGCCGACCACGGCGACCCCGAGGCTGAGGGCGAAGCCGGGGGTCCGGCGGCCGCCGATGCGGACGGCGCCGAGGGCCCGGCCGCGGACGCGCACGGCGCCGAGGGCCCGGCCGCGGACGCGCACGGCGCCGAGGGCCCGGCCGCGGACGCGCACGGCGCCGAGGGCCCGGCCGCGGATCCATGCGAGCAGGGCGACATGGACGTGGACGGGGCGCCCGTGGCATAGGCGGTCGCCCGGCGACGGACGGGCCGCCGGAGGGGGCCGTGGGGCACCCTCGCCTATACTTGGCCTCCCATGCTCAGCTTCCTGAACCGCTTCGTCGACTCGAACGATCGCGAGCTCCGACGCATCCAGCCATACGTCGACCGCGCGAACGCGCTCGAGGCGGAGTGGCAGGCCCTCTCCGACGCCGAGATCCGCGAGCGGTTCGACGAGATCCGCGCCGAGATCCGCGAGGTCGCGGTGCCCAGCGAGCCCGACGAGGACGAGCTGCACCACCCCGACGTCGAGCGGCGCCGTGAGATCGCCCGGGACCGCCGCAAGAAGGACGCCGCGCGGATCCAAGCGGCCCTCGACGACGTGCTGCCGGACGTCTTCGCCGCCACCCGCGAGGCGATGTGGCGGACCCTGGGGATGCGCCACTTCGACGTCCAGCTCCTCGGCGGCGTCGTGCTGCACCAGGGAAAGATCTCGGAGATGAAGACCGGCGAGGGCAAGACCCTCGTCGCGCCGCTCGCCGCCATCCTCAACAGCCTCGCCGGGCGGGGCGTCCACGTCGTGACGGTGAACGACTACCTGGCCCGCCGCGACCCCCAGTGGATGGGGCCCATCTTCCACTTCCTCGGCGTGAGCCTCGGGATGATCACGCACGACTCCTCGTACGTCTTCGACCCCACCTACCCCGCGACCGACGAGCGGCTCGTGAGCCTGCGCCCGGTGACCCGGCGCGAGGCCTATGCGGCCGACGTCACGTACGGGACCAACAACGAGTTCGGCTTCGACTACCTCCGCGACAACATGGTCACGGAGCTGGACCAGCGGGTGCAGGGCGAGCGCTTCTTCGGGATCGTCGACGAGGTGGACAACATCCTCATCGACGAGGCCCGGACCCCCCTGATCATCAGCGGTCAGGCCGAGGAGTCGGCGGACAAGTACTACACCTTCGCGCGGCTCGTCCCGCGCCTGCAGGGCAGGCCGGAGGGCGACGAGGAGGGCGGCGACTACTTCATCGACCTGAAGGAGAAGGCCGTCTCGCCCACCGAGCAGGGCATCGCGAAGATGGAGAAGCTGCTCGGCGTCGAGAACATGTACGACGCCGACCCGGCCCTCGCCCGTCACTTCGAGCAGGCGCTCCGTGCGCACGCGCTGTTCAAGCGCGACCGGGATTACATCGTGAAGGACGGCGAGATCGTCATCGTCGACGAGTTCACCGGCCGCCAGATGCCCGGCCGCCGCTGGAGCGAGGGCCTCCACCAGGCGATCGAGGCGAAGGAGGGCCTGCGCGTCCAGCGCGAGAGCGTCACCCTCGCGACGATCACCTTCCAGAACTACTTCCGCCTGTACGACAAGCTCGCGGGCATGACCGGCACGGCCATGACCGAGGCGGAGGAGTTCTTCAAGATCTACAAGCTCGACGTCGTCGCCATCCCGACCAACCGGCCGATGATCCGCGACGACGACGCGGACCTGGTCTACCGCACCGAGAACGGCAAGTTCGAGGCGCTGATCGACGAGATCGTCGAGATGCAGGAGATCGGCCGGCCCGTCCTCGTGGGCACCGTCTCCGTCGAGAAGTCGGAGATCCTGTCCGACATGCTCAAGCGGCGTGGCGTGAAGCACGAGGTCCTCAACGCCAAGTTCCACGAGAAGGAGGCGGGGATCGTCGCCCAGGCCGGACGCTCGGGGGCCGTGACGATCGCGACGAACATGGCGGGCCGCGGGACGGACATCAAGCTCGGCGGCGACCCGCAGGGCCTCGCGTCCGAGCTGCTGCATCGCCGCGGGCTCAACCCGCTCGAGGTGAGCAAGGAAGAGTACGCGGAAGCCCTCGCGGAGGCCCGGACGATCTGCGACGAGGACCACGAGCAGGTCGTCGGCGTGGGCGGCCTCCACATCGTGGGCACCGAGCGGCACGAGTCGCGGCGCATCGACAACCAGCTCCGCGGTCGCGCCGGACGGCAGGGCGACCCAGGCTCCACGCGCTTCTACCTCTCGCTCGAGGACGACCTGATGAAGCGCTTCGCGTCGGAGCGCGTCTCGGGGCTCATGGAGCGGCTCGGCCTCGAGGAGGACCAGGCGATCGAATCGCGCCTCGTCTCCAAGACGATCGAGGGGGCCCAGTCCCGCGTCGAGGGCTACAACTTCGACATCCGCAAGCGCGTCGTCGAGTTCGACGACGTGATCAACAAGCAGCGCGAGACCATCTACGCAGAGCGCGACAAGGTCCTGCGCAACGAGGACCTGACGGAGACGATCCGGGCGTTCGTGGACGAAGAGATCGACCACCTCGTGGACGTCCACCTGGCCGGCGCGCCCGACGAATGGGACATGGAGGGCCTGTCGGCCGCACTCCATGCGATCGGCCTCCACGGCGACGGGACCACGACCGACGAGCTCTGGGACGTGGGCGCCCGGGAGGCGATCCTGGGCCACCTGCGCGAGGTCGCCGATGCGCGGCTCGAGGAGCGCGAGAAGGAGGTCGGGGAGACGGACTGGGCGCTCGTCGAGCGCCTCGTGCTCCTGCGGACGATCGACAGCCTGTGGATCGAGCACCTCACCGAGCTCGACGACATGCGCCGCGGCATCGGCCTGCGCGGCTATGCGCAGCAGGACCCGCTCAACGAGTTCAAGAAGGAGGGGTACCGCCTCTACGAGGAGCTGCGGGACCTCATCCGGCGGCAGGTCGCCACGACGATCTTCCGGGTCTCGGTCGTGCGTGAGGAGCCGCGGCCCATGCCCATGCCGACCGAGTTCTACGGGGACGGGGGCGGCGAGGCCGAGGCCGCCGCCGCGGCCGCGACATTCGGCGGAAGCACGGGCGGCGCCGCGGCGAGCGGCAGCTTCACCACGTCATCGACGACGGCCTCCGGCCCGGCAGGCGGCCGGGCCGCCGCCGCGGCGACGCCCGGCGCCGCCGCGGCCGCGAAGGCGCGCGCCGAGAAGGCGACCGGCCTCCCGAGCGCCCCGGCGATGCGCCAGGTCCAGGAGTCGCTCGGGGACCGCGCCCTCGCGCGGCCCGCGGGGACGGACGGGCGTCCGCCCGGCACGGCCAAGGTCGGACGCAACGACCCGTGCTGGTGCGGGTCGGGCGTGAAGTACAAGAAGTGCCACGGCCGCTGAGCGACGGATCGCGGCGCGGCAGGCGCCTCGCCGACCTCGCGATCGTCGTCGCCTTCGCCGCGCTCGCCACGACCGGTGTCGCCGCCTACGCCACGTGGCGCATCTGGGCACAGGGCTACACGGACGAGGCTCGCCCGGCGGACGCGATCGTCGTGCTCGGGGCGGCACAGTGGGACGGCGTCCCCTCACCGGTCTTCCGGAGCCGGATCGACCACGCCGTGGACCTCTGGAAGCAGGGTGTGGCGCCGTGGTTCGTGGTGACCGGCGGCTCCGCCGACGGCGACAGCTCCACCGAGGCCGCCGCAGCCCGCACCTACGCGATCTCGCGGGGCGTGCCCCTCGAGGCGATCATGGGCGAGAACCGGGCGCGGAGCACCATCGGGTCGCTCGAGGCGATCAGGGACCTCTTCCACGAGCACGGGATCCGCAGCGCGGTCTTCGTCTCCGACCGCGGGCACATGCTGCGGGTGCTGCGCCTGGCGAGCGACCTGGGCATCGAGGCATACGGCTCCCCGGCAGCGGACAGTCCCAGCGACGCGACCGTCACGGCGCGCGCCCGCGCCACCGTGCACGAGCTCGGGGCGCTCGGCTGGTACTTCCTCTTCGGGCGCGAGAGCGGCGGCTGAGGGCGGAGGCGCCGGCGCGGACGCCCGGTCCGGGCGGCCGGGCCAGCGGGTGGTGGACGGCGAGCCCCCGACGGAGCGGCGAGCATCTGCGTCAGCGCGGAGCCGCGGGGGTCGGGGGCCGCCGGCCGACAGGACCCGCCGGGCCGCCCTGACCGGACCGAGCCGCGCGGCGCGGCGCGGACCATTCAGACCAGTTTCCCTCTAGGCGAGTGGCCGACTCGCCCGTATACTTCGGGGCGACAGCCGACCGGCTGGGGGAACCCGGTCGGCGACCCCGAGACCATCGTCACCCGACGCGTCCGCACCGCCCAGCCCTTTGGTGCGGCCGCGCAGCCGAGAGAGGGATAGGTGAAGCAGGTCGAGGATCCCCGGTTCATCGATCTCATCGCCTGCGAGCGAGATTGCCGGTCCTGCAGCTACGCCGCCGC
This sequence comes from Chloroflexota bacterium, assembly GCA_029778235.1. GTDB lineage: Bacteria > Chloroflexota > Limnocylindria > Limnocylindrales > CSP1-4 > CAIYQJ01. The sequence continues at coordinate 50,433 of JAKOQS010000082.1, forward strand.
GCTCGATTGCGACGGCAACTGCGGGGTCTGCGCCCACAACGGATACTGCCCCTGCGTGAACCCCGTCGTCGCCCGGAGCAAGTCGGCCATCCGGCTGATCGAGCTCCGGCCGATCCTCCTGCAGGACGCGCGAGCCCAGGCCTGATGGACCTGGCCGCTCAGCGCGACCTCGCGGAGAGGATCGCAGCGACCTCGGGGAGGCTTTGACCTCCCCACCAAGGAGAGCCACCTCGCGGAGCTGGACGCTCTGACGAGCGCACCGGGGTTCTGGGACGACCAGCGCGCGGCCCAGCGGATCCTCCGCCAGGCCGAGGGCCTGCGGTCGGAGATCTCGCTGTGGTCCGACCTGTCGGCGCGCGCCGCATCGCTGCTGGAACTCCGCGAGATGGCGGAGGACGCGTCCGACGCCGACCTGATCGCGGAGATCGACCGCGACGCACAGGCTCTCGCGGCGACGTTCGAGAAGGAGAGGTTCCAGCTCCTGCTCTCGGGCGAGTACGACGAGCGCAACGCGCTCCTCTCCATCTCGGCCGGCGCGGGCGGCACCGAGGCGACCGACTGGGCGGAGATGCTCCTGCGCATGTACCTGCGCTGGGCCGAGCGTCACCGCTTCTCCACGGAGATCCTGGACTCCACCGAGGGTGAGCAGACGGGCATCAAGAGCGCCACGATCGCGGTCGCCGGCCGGTACGCCTACGGCTATCTGAAGGCGGAGCGCGGCGTGCATCGCCTGGTGCGCATCAGCCCCTACGACGCGCAGAAGCGGCGTCAGACCACGTTCGCCCTCATCGAGGTGCTGCCCGAGGTCGAGGACGACGTGGAGATCGAGCTCGACTGGGACGTGATCCGGGTGGACACGTACCGCGCCACCGGCGCCGGCGGTCAGCACGTGAACAAGACCGATTCGGCGGTCCGGCTCACGCACCTGCCCACGGGGATCGTGGCCCAGAGCCAGAACGAGCGCTCCCAGATGCAGAACCGAGAGACAGCCACGAAGATCCTGAAGTCGCGGCTGCTGGAGAAGGCGCTCGAGGAGCGCGAGGCCGAGATCCGCAAGCTGAAAGGCGCGCACGTGGAGGCGGGCTGGGGGAACCAGATCCGCAGCTATGTCCTCCACCCGTACCAGATGGTCAAGGACCTCCGCACGAGCCACGAGACCAGCGACACGACCGGGGTGCTCGACGGCGACCTGGACGACTTCATGCAGGCGGAGCTCGAGCGCGAGGCGACGGGCGCGCCGATGACCGAGGTGGGGGCGCCCGACTGAGCATGGACGACGGGACCGGCGCCGGGCGGACGAGCCGGCGCGCTGGCGCGGAACCGGCGGAAGGGCGTGCCGGCTGGGCGCCTGTCGGCGGCCCGGACGGCGCGGTGGTGCTGCGGCCCGCGACCGAGGCGGACATCGCGACGTGCGCGGAGGTGCAGGCGGTCGCGCTCGAGGACTACCTCGTGCCGCTCGGCCAGACGCCGGCGCTCAACCTCCCGGCCCTCGCGGCCCTTGCCTCCCACCTGCTCGCAACGGACCCTGGCCGGTTCGTCGTCGCCGAGCGTGACGGGGCGATCGTCGGCTTCGCCTCGGCGTGGGTCCGCGGCGGGCTCTGGTTCCTCGCGCTCCTGTTCGTCCTGCCGGGCGACCAGGGACGCGGGCTGGGCCGGCGGCTGCTCGAGGCGGTCCTCCCACGGCCCGGCGAGCGTGCGCCGGACGGCGAGCCGTACATCCTGGGCGTCGCCACCGACAGCCTCCAGCCGATCTCCAACGCTCTCTACGCCCGCTACGGGATGATCCCCCGGATGCCCGTGTTCGCCCTGCACGGCCGGATCTCGCGGCCCGATGCGTTCCCGGCACCGCCGCCCGAGGTGCGGGTGCTCGCGTTCGCGCCGGCGGGGATGGACGAGGGCGACGCCGTCGAGGGAGAGGGCGCCACGGGCGCCGCCGCGCCCGGCGCCGCACGGCGGCCGGGCCCCTGGGACGACCGGACGGCCGTGCTCGGGTCCGACGCGCGCCTGGTCGCGGACACGACCGCCACGGTCGATCGCGAGCTGCTCGGGTTCACCCGGCCGGCCGACCACCGCTGGCTGGCCCTCACCCGGCGCGGGGTGCTCGTGACCGACGCGGACGGCGAGCCGGTCGGCTACGGCTACCTTCGCGGCGACGGCCGCATCGGGCCGGTCGGCGCGCTGGACCCCGCGCTCGTGCCCGTGATCGTGGGCGTCCTCGCGCTTGGGGCGCCGCCGGCCCTGGACGACCTCTCGATCATCGTGCCCGGCGCCGCCGGCCCGACGTTCCGGGCCTGCCTCGACGGGGGTCTCCGGATCGCGGACCCGCCCACGATCCTCGCCTGGGACCGCCCCTTCGCCGACTTCTCGCGCTACCTCCCGATCGGCCTCGCGCTCACCTGAGCGCGCGGGCCCGCGAGCCACCCGTGTGCGCGCGGGGCGTGCGCCCGTCCACGCGCGGCCCGCCCCCCGCGTGGGGTCGGCCGCCTGCCCCCCGGCGCCCCGGCGCGCGGGGGCGCCCCGAGCGCTCCGGCGGACTCTCGGGTACGCTCGCGCCCGTGGCACTCCTCGCGGGACCCGGCACCGACCGCCCGGCCCCTGCAGCGACCTTCGGCGCGGCGCGTCCCGTCATCTTCCTTCGCGACGTCACCAAGACGTACCCCGGGGGGAAGGTCGCGCTGCGCGACGTGGACCTCACCATCCGCGAGGGCGAGTTCGTCTTCATCGTGGGCCCGTCCGGCGCCGGCAAGTCGACGCTCCTGAAGCTGCTCATCCGCGACGAGGTCGCCACCGAGGGCCAGGTCTTCATCGACGGGACCGACCTCGCCCGGCTCGGCCGCCGCGAGATCCCGAAGGTGCGCCGGCACATCGGGACCATCTTCCAGGACTTCAAGCTGCTGCCCACCCGGACCGTCTGGGAGAACGTCGCGTTCGCGCTCGAGGTCACGGGGATGTCGCGCAAGCGCATCGCGCCCCTCGTGGACCGCGTCCTCGCGCTGGTGGGCCTCACCGCGCAGGCCGGCCAGCTTCCGACGCAGCTGTCGGGCGGCGAGCAGCAGCGCACGGCGATCGCACGGGCTCTCGTCCACGACCCGCGCCTGATCATCGCCGACGAGCCCACCGGTAACCTGGACCCGCTGATCAGCTGGGAGATCATCCAGCTGCTGCTCCGGATCAACGAGCTGGGCGTCACGGTGCTCATGGCCACCCACGACGCCGAGGTGGTGACGGCCCTGCGCCGCCGCGTCGTCGCCCTCGAGGAGGGGCGGGTCGTCCGCGACGAGCTGGGCGCCGCCTACCACCGCGAGGACTGAGGCGTGATCCCCTTCGTGCTGTTCAGCTTCCGGCGCGCGTGGCAGGGCTTCTGGCGCAACGGCCTCATGAGCATCGCCGCCACCGCGACGATGACCTTCATGCTCCTGCTGCTCGGCGGCTTCTGGGTCGTGCAGGCGGGACTGTCCGCGGGCCTCCAGTACGTCGAGCAGAAGGTCCAGGTCGTCGCGTACATGAAGGAGGATGCGACGCAGAAGCAGGTGGACGAGGCCGTCGCGGGCGTCCGCCTGATGCCCGAGGTCAAGGACGTCGCCTTCGTCAGCAAGGACGATGCCCTCGCCCGGTTCCGCGCCAACCTCGCCGAGCGCGGCCAGCCCGACCTCACGGGGAGCCTGGACACCAACCCGCTCCCCGCCAGCATCGAGGTCTACCTCGTCGACCCCAACGACTTCGGGGCGGTCGTGACGCAGCTCGAGAGCAGCGCGGGCGTGGACCGGGTGGACGACGTCCAGCAGCTCGTCGACCGGATCACGACGGTGACCACCGTCATCCGGACCGTCGGGATCGGTGCCCTGCTCCTCGTGGGCCTGACCGTCCTCTTCATCATCGTGAACACGATCCGGCTCGCGGTGACCTCGCGCGCCGAGGAGATCGAGATCATGCGGCTGGTGGGCGCGTCGGACGCCTTCATCCGCTGGCCGTTCATCTTCGAGGGCGCCCTCGTCGGCCTGCTGGGCGCGCTCGCCACCCTGCTCATCCTCGCTGCGGCGGCGACCCCCCTGTCGTCGCTCATGCTCGGGTTCTTCCGGGTCCTCCCGCTGGAGTTCGGCACGCTGGTCCGCGACGTCGCGGTCCTCGTGGTCGTCACCGGCCTGGGGCTCGGCGTCGTCGGCTCGTATGTCTCCGTCCGCAGCTACCTCATCCGCTGACGGGACGCCGATCGGGGAGCCGATGCCGGGTGACCCGACGGCCACGCCGGAGACGAGCGGCGCCCCCGGGGGGTCCGGCGCGGCCCCGGCGGACCCGGGAGCGGCTGCCGCTCCACCCGGCGGCGGTCAGCCCGTGGACGGAGATGGCCGGTCGGGCCGGGCGCGGCGTCGCCCGCTCGCCGTGGTCGTCGCCCTGCTGCTCGTCGCGGTCCTGGGCGGATCGGTCGTCTTCCTCTCCGGCTACGCGCTCGGCGCGCGGGTCGCCACCACGCCCGGCACGCCGGCGGACGAGGCGGAGCTCTGGGCGCCGTTCTGGGACGCCTATCGGGCCATCACCGACCAGTTCGTCGGCGAGGTGGACCAGAAGCGGCTGGTCGAAGGCGCGATCGGCGGGATGGTGGACTCGCTCGGCGACCGCTGGTCGCAGTACCTCACGTCCGAGCAGTACCGCGACAGCCTCCAGGGGATCTCGGGGCGCTTCTCCGGGATCGGCGCCGAGATGCAGGGCCAGCCCGCGCCGGGCGGCGAGCCGTGCACGCCGCTGGGGCCTGCGTGCCGGCTGACCGTCGTCTCCACGGTGCCGGGAGCCCCGGCCGAGAAGGCCGGCATCGTGCCCGGCGACGCCGTGCTCGCGGTGGACGGGGCCTCGCTCGCCGGCCTCACCAGCGAGGAGGCGACGGCGAAGATCCGGGGACCCAAGGGGACCCCCGTGACGCTCACGATCGCGCGCGGGTCGGAGCCGGTGCGGGACGTCGAGATCGTCCGCGACTACATCGCCCGGCCCGAGGTCACCTCCAGGATCCTGGCCGACGGGACGGTGGGCTACGTGAAGCTCTCGGGCTTCAGCGACAGCGCGTCGAAGGCGTTCGCGGCGACGGTGGCGGACCTCGCCGGCCAGGGCATCACCAGGTTCGTGGTGGACATCCGGGGGAACCCAGGCGGGTTCGTGTCGGCGGCGCGCGACATCGCGAGCCAGTTCATCGCGTCCGGCCCCGTCTACTTCCAGGAGGACGCCCAGGGAACGCGCGTCGAGGTGGATGCGAAGTCCGGCGGGGCCGCGACCGGCGACGACGTGCGCGTGACCGTGCTCGTGGACGGGAACAGCGCATCCGCCAGCGAGATCGTGGCGGGCGCGCTGCAGGACCGCGGGCGCGCGACGCTCGTCGGCGGCCGGACGTTCGGCAAGGGGACGATCCAGGAGTGGCTGCCCCTCCCCAACGACACGGGCGGGATGCGCCTGACCGTCCTGAAGTGGCTCACGCCCGCCGGCCGATGGATCCACGAGAAGGGGATCGAGCCGGACATCGCCGTGGACACGGGTGCCGCGGCGGGCGAGGCATCGGCCACGGGCGACGCCGTCCTCGACCGCGCCCTCGAGGTCCTGGCCGGCTCCCCGGCCGGGCCGGGCGGGTCGGCGACCCCGGCCGCGACGCCCACGCCGGCCGCCTCCGGCGGTCCGGGAGCCTCGCCCGTTCCCTGACAGGTGGCTGCGCCTCGCCCGGATGGCCGGCCCCCCGGACGCGGCCGCCACGGGCCGGCGACGCCTGCGCTCGCCGGGCGATCCCGGCGCCGGCCCCCGGGCCGGCGGCCGGCCATCTCCGGTCCCCGGGCGGCCTCACCCGGTCGGCCGGGACCTCGGCCGGAAGGTGGCTCTTGCGGCATCGGGCCGCGTCGGCTATCGTCCCCGGCAACGAAAGGAGGTGATGTGCAGTGATAGATCACAGTAGCTGCACCACCTCGCGGGAGACGAAGGCCTAGGACCTTCGCCCCGCAAGGTGGGTGAGCTTCGAACGCCGGCCCTCCCGGGCCGGCGTTCGCGCGTCCGGCGCGACCGAGGCCGGACCACCGGCGAAGGGCGTCGCGCATCGCCCGCCGGCCCCCACCCAGACAGGAGTGACCCCCATGGGCGAACAGACGATCGCCCTCAACCGGAAGGCCCGCCACGACTACCTCATCGAGGAGACACTCGAGGCGGGGATCGTCCTGACCGGGACCGAGATCAAGAGCGTCCGGGCGCACAAAGTGAACCTGACGGACGGCTACGTCCGGATCGAGCGTGGCGAGGCGTGGCTCGTCGGCGCGCACATCGCGCCCTTCGAGGCCGGCAACCGGTGGAACCACGAGTCGAAGCGGACCCGGAAGCTGCTGCTGCACCGCTCGCAGATCGTGACGCTCGGGGTGCGCGTGAAGTCGAAGGGGCTGACGATCGTCCCGCTCCGGCTGTACATCGACGACCGCGGGCACGCCAAGCTCGAGCTGGGGATCGGGCGCGGGAAGAAGCAGTACGACCGCCGTCGGGACATCGCCGCGCGCGATTCGCGGCGCGAGGTGGAGCGCGAGCTGGCCGACACGAGCCGGGGGCGCTAGGTCGTCTCCTCCGCGAGGCCCGGGCCCCGGAGCGGAGCGGGCCGCAGCGGCTCCAGACGACGCGCCGCAGCCGCCGCATATCCCGGGTCGATCTCGATCCCCACGAACCTGCGACCCAGCCCGAGGGCCGCCGCGCCCGTCGAGCCCACGCCCGTGAACGGGTCGAGCACGAGGTCCCCCGGCCGTGAGCCCCACTCGATCAGCCGACGCAGGACGGCCACGGGCTTCTGCGTCGGGTGGCGGGGCTCCTTCACGCGCTCCGCGCCCATGCAGATCGGCGCCTCGATGAAGTTGTGCATCTCCCGCTGGCGCGTGAAGTTCCAGGTGTGCCCTCGGTCCCATGCGGCGACGATCAGCTCGCAGCTGTTGAGGAAGCCGGCTCGGCGGAGCTTGGGCGGCGGGTTGGTCTTGTGCCAGACGACGACCTGGAACGTGTCGAACGCGGGGTCGTACGCCGCGTGCCACCGGCCGAGCATGTTGTAGCTGGTGAAGGCGAACAGGTTGCCGGTCGGCTTGAGGACGCGCCGGATCTCGGGAAGCCAGGCGGCCGGGTCGAAGGTCTCCGCGTCCCAGTCCGCGACGTCGTTGTTGAACGGCGCGCGCCAGGTGGGCGCGATGTTGCCGGTCGAGTAGTGCGCGAGGTTGTACGGCGGGTCGGTGCAGACGAGGTCGACCGACGCGTCGGGGATCCCGCGCAGCAGGATGCGGGCGTCGCCCTGCCAGAGCTGGAGGGCGGCGGAGGGGTCGAAGACGGGCAGGGCCGGGGCGTCCGGCGCATCGCCGTGGTCACGAGACATCGATGGGATGGTACCGGCAGCAGGGTCGGGCGCGGTGGATCCTGCCGTCCGGCGACGATATGCTGGCGTGCACGCCATGGGGCGTGCTAGATTCGTTCTCAGAGCGCCGTCGAGGTCCGGAAATCGAACCTCCGGCCGGAGACACCCGAGGCGATCCGCCATGGCGATCCTCCACCCGTCGAAGCCGTCCGAGCCCTCAGACGCCGGGGTGCCGCAGGGCGCGCCGCCCGCCCCGGCCGACCCCACCCCGGTCGACGCGTCCCCGTCGGGACCTCCGGCTGCCGCGGCACCCGCCCTGCGGTTCGCGCCCGTCCCCGCGCGGATGGAGCCGCCCGAGGGCCCCACGGTCTCGTTCGACCCCGATCGGATCGCCCGGCTTCTCGAGGAGGAGTCGCACCGCCTCGACGAGTCGACGCCGGGCTCCGCCGCGACGTTCGCGCGGGCGAAGCGGACCCTCGCCGGCGGCGTTCCCTCGTCCTACCAGGCCCGGAAGCCATGGCCCATCTACCTCACGCGCGGCGACGGGCAGTACGTATGGGATGTCGACGGGCGCCGGTACCTCGACGTCCACAACGCGTTCGGGAGCATGGTCCAGGGCCACGCGCACCCGCTGATCACGGAGGCTGTCTCGCGCCGGATGGCGCTCGGCACCCACTTCGCGGCACCCACCGAGGACGCGATCGTCGTCGCGGAGGAGCTCGAGCGGCGCTTCGGGCTGCCGCAGTGGCGGTTCCTCAACTCCGGGTCCGAGGCGACGATGGACGCGATCCGCCTCGCACGGGCGATCACCGGCCGCGACACCGTCCTGAAGATCTTCGGCTCGTACCACGGCCACCACGACTACGTCATGGTCTCGATCGGGCTCTCCGAGGAGCACATGGGCGACCGCGAGGACTACCCGTCGGTCGCGTACGGCGCGGGCATCCCGCCGAGCGTCACCGCGATGACGGTGGCTGTCCCGTTCAACGACGGAGATGCCCTCGAGCGACGGATCGTCCGCCTCGAGGCGGAGGGCCGGGCGCCCGCCTGCCTGATCATGGAGGCGGCGCTGATGAACTGCGGCGTCATCCTCCCCGAGCCCGGCTACCTCGACCGCGTTCGCGAGATCACGCGCCGGCACGGGATCGTCTGGATCGTCGACGAGGTGAAGACCGGCCTCACGATCGCCCCCGGCGGCGCGTGCGAGTACTTCGCGATCCAGCCGGACCTCATCTGCCTCGCGAAGGCCCTCGGCGGCGGCCTGCCGTCCGCCGCGATCGGTGCGACGCACGAGATGATGGAGCCGGTCCTGACGGGCCGCGTCTGCATGGTCGGGACGTACAACGGGAACCCGCTCGTCATGGCGGCGGCACGCGCCAACCTCCTCGAGGTGATGACGCCCGCCGCGTACGACCACCTGGAGCACATCAACCGCCGGCTCCTGGACGAGACCCAGGGGGTGATCGACGCCTACCGCATCGCGGCCTACCCGGTCGGGATCCGGTCGAAGGGGGTCGTCGCCTTCTCCGACTCGAAGCTGGTGGACTACGAGACGTTCAAGCGGGCGCAGGACGAGCAGCTCATGGCGCTCGCCTGGCTCTGGAACATGAACCGCGGGATCTTCGCCACGCCGGGCCGCGAGGAGGAGTGGACCCTGTCGATCCGGATGACCGACGACGACGTGGATCACTACGTGAGCGTCTTCGCGGAGCTGATCGACGCGCTGACACGGTAGCCTTGCCGGATGCGGTCGGAGACGTTCGCGAAGGCACGGTACCTGTCGCTCACCACGTTCCGCCGGGACGGCCGGGCCGTGGCCACCGCGGTCTGGTTCGTCCCGGACGGAGAGCGGCTGCTCGTCGTCACCGGGGCGACGAGCGGCAAGGTGAAGCGGCTGCGCCGTGACCCGCGCGTCCTCGTCGCGCCGAGCGACATGCGCGGCCGGCCGAGCGCGGAGGCGATCGAGGCGACAGCGCGCCTGCAGGACGAGGCGGGCACTGCGGCGACGCTCGCGGAGGTGAAGCGCCGGTACGGCGTCCTCGGACGGATCTTCTTCCGTGGCGGCGCCGGCCAGGGCGACGAGGTCCGGTTGGTCGGGCTGGAGATCGATCTCGACGTTCACCCGGATGCCTGAGGGCGCCGCCCCCGACCCCGCGTCCCGACTGCTCGCCCCGTGGGCGCTGCCGTGGCCGGTGGCCCGGACGGCGGTCGTCATCCTCGCCGGGCTGGCCGTTCCTGCGATCGCCGTCCTCCTCGCGTTCGGGGGACCGGCTGCGTTCGCGATGAACATGGCGTACGTCGCGTGCCTGACGGTCGCGATCAAGGACCGCGCCCGGTTCGCGCTGCTGCTCGCCGTCCCCGTCGCCCTCGCAGCGGCGGTCGCGGTCGGGCTGTCCGGCCAGCCGTTCGTGGCCGCCTGCTTCGCCGCCCTCGCGTGCCTTCTCGTCGCGCCGGCGAACCAGCTCGACAACGGCCTCATGGCCGGGCTGCCCACGATCGTCGTCGTCTACCTCGCGCAGTCGACGCCCGGCGATCCTGCGGTCGCGGCCGTCGGCCTGCTCGCCGGAGCCGTGGTCGCGGTCGTCGTCCTGTCGCGGATCCCGAAGACGGGACGGCGCGTGCCGATCGCCGGGAACGTCGCGTACCTGCACGCCGGGACCATGGCGGCCGCGGTCGGCGTCACGACGCTCGTCGTCATCGCGCTCGACGTACCGCACGGCTACTGGATCCCGATGACGATGACGATGGTGCTGCGGCCGGTCGGGTCCGAGACGCGGAGCATCGCGTACCAGCGCATCGCAGGCACCGTGATCGGCGCCCTGATCGCGATCGCGCTCCTGGAGATCCTGCCCGGGACCGCGGCGGTCGCCGCGGCGGGAGCCCTGCTCGTCCCGGTCGTCGCGTACGTGCTGCTCGGCCGGTACGGGCAGTTCGTCACGTTCCTCACGCCGTTCGTCGTCCTCAGCGCGGGCGGCGACCTCGACGTGGCGATCGAGCGGGTCGGGATGACGCTCCTCGGCGCGGCGGTCGCGGCGGTGATCGCGATCGCGCTCGTGCACGTGGAGGAGCGGCTCGGCTGGGCCGGGAGAGCGGAGCCGGCCCCCGGCTGACGCGGCGGCGCCATCGGACCCGGGCATCGACGGCCGCGGTATGATGAGGTCGAGCCGGAGCCTGTGGGCGCCGGCCGACGTGTCAGTGGGGATGCGTGGTCTCGACGGGGCCCCGCAGCCCGGGAACGCGAGCCGAGGTGCCGTCAGGCCTCGCTAAACAGGCGGCGAAACGAAGTAACTGGCAACCGCCAGCCTGCTCTCGCCCTCGCGGCTTAGGCCGTAAGGTGAGCGTGGAAGCGGCCTCCCCCTCGTGGGCCGTGGAAGCGTCATTCAGCGAGGGTGCGATCCCGGCAAGCGTCTCGTAGCCGGCGGTCCAAGCCCGATCTAGGGGCACGAGACTGGACCCGGCGGCAGGCTGCCGATGGCCGTCCGCCGGGCCGACGACAAAGCATCGGACACGCTCGTAGTGGTCCCGGGTCACGGGTCTCGGACGGGGAGTTCGACTCTCCCCCATCTCCACCACCTCTGTCCATCCTCGCGCCTCGGCCCCGCGTGCCGGGACGATGTCCTCTCCATCGCTCCGAGGACCAGCGCCGTGCCGAACATCCTGCAGAGCCTCCCCGTCGGCGAGCGGGTCGGCATCGCCTTCTCCGGCGGGCTCGACACGAGCGCCGCCCTCCACTGGATGCGCGAGCACGGCTCCATCCCGTACGCGTACACCGCCCACCTGGGCCAGCCCGACGAGGCGGACTACGAGTCGATCCCCCGGAAGGCGCTCGTCTACGGCGCCGAGAAGGCCCGCCTCATCGAGTGCCGGCCGCAGCTGGTGGCCGAGGGGATCGCCGCCCTCCAGACCGGGGCCTTCCACATCTCGACGGCCGGGCAGCTCTACTTCAACACGACCCCCCTCGGGCGCGCCGTCATCGGGACCATGCTCGTCTCGGCGATGAAGGAGGACGGGGTCGACATCTGGGGCGACGGCAGCACGTACAAGGGCAACGACATCGAGCGGTTCTACCGCTACGGGCTGCTCGTGCACCCGCGGCTCCGGATCTACAAGCCCTGGCTGGACCCCAGGTTCATCGAGGAGCTGGGTGGCCGGGCGGAGATGTCCGCGTACCTCGAGGGCGCCGGCCTCGAGTACCACATGAGCGCCGACAAGGCCTACTCGACCGACTCGAACATCCTGGGCGCCACGCACGAGGCCAAGGACCTCGAGTACCTGGACCGCGGCGTCTCGATCGTCCACCCGATCATGGGCGTCGCCTCGTGGCGCGCGGACGTCGACGTGGCGCCGGAGGCCGTGCGCGTCCGGTTCGAGGACGGGGAGCCGGTCGCGCTGAACGGAACCACGTACGAGCGCCCGGTGGACCTGTTCATGGAGGCCAACGCCGTCGGCGGTCGCCACGGCCTGGGCCTGTCGGACCAGATCGAGAACCGGATCATCGAGGTGAAGAGCCGCGGCGTCTACGAGGCGCCGGGGATGGCGCTCCTGTACATCGCGTACGAGCGCCTCGTCACCGCGATCCACAACGAGGACACGATCGACCAGTACCGCAGCAACGGGCGGCGCCTGGGCCGCCTGCTCTATCAGGGCCGCTGGTTCGACCCGCAGGCTCTCATGCTCCGCGAAACGGCCCAGCGCTGGGTCGCGCGGGCGGTCACCGGCGAGGTGACGCTGGAGCTGCGGCGCGGCAACGACTACTCGATCCTCGACACGACCGGCCCCAACCTGACATACCACCCGGATCGCCTGACGATGGAGAGGGGCGAGGAGGTCTACTTCACGCCGCTCGACCGCATCGGCCAGCTGACGATGCGGAACCTGGACATCGAGGACACGCGCGAGAAGATCCGCGTCTACCACGAGGTCGGGCTGATGGGCACGGTCCCCGAGGACGGACTCCCGCTGCTCCCCGCGGCCGGCCCGGAGCTCGACCCGGTCGAGTAGGCGGAGGGTGGGCTCGGCCAGATGAGCCTGGACGGCCCTCGGCGGGCGTTGCGCGGGCTGCCGCGCTCGACTCGGGCATGGGGCGCGGTCGTCGTCGGCCTCGCGCTCTCGACGGTGGCGGTCGCCCTGCTCGAGCAGGTCGTCGCCGTCCCGTACGCTTCCCCGGTCTACCTGATCGCCGTCCTCGTCGCCGGCGTGACCGGCGGCATGCTCCCGGCGGTCATCACCGCCGCCGCGTCCTTCATCCTGTACGACTTCCTCTTCGTCCAGCCGGTCTACACGCTCACCGTCTCCGACCCGACCGAGTGGCTGAACCTCCTCCTCTTCCTCGTCGTCGGCATCGTCATCGGCCGGCTCGCCGCGCTGCAGGCGGAGCGCACGCAGGAAGCGATGGATCGGGCGCACGAGGCGCAGGCGCTCTTCGCCATCAGCCGGACGCTCGCGACGAGCGGGACGCTCGACGAGGCTGCCGGACCGGTCGCGCATCTTCTCGCCTCCTCGGTCGCGGCCGATCGTGTCCGTCTGGGCCTGGGACCCACCCCCGGCGAGGAGCGCACCGTCGCCGACACGCGTCCGGACGAGCAGCTTCCGTCAGTGCCGATCCACGTGGTGCTGGAGAGGCGCCCGGGCGACGAGCCCGCCCGGTGGACGCGCACGCACGTCGCGACTGCACCCGGGACGCGAGGCGGGGCGGCGACCACCCTCTACCGCGTCCGGCTGGAGGGTCCCGAAGGGATCCTCGGATCGATCTGGATGACGCGCGGGGGCCGCTCCGTCGACCCCGGCCCCGCCGAGACGCGGATCGTGGCCGCGGCGGCGGACCAGCTCGGCCAGGCCGTGCGTCGCGACCGACTCCTCGCGCAGGCGCTCCACGCGGAGGTCGTGCGCCAGAGCGAGGCTCTCAAGAGCGCTCTCCTCGACTCCGTGTCGCACGACCTGCGGACCCCGCTCGCGACCATCCGGGCGACGGCGGGCAGCCTGCTCGACCACGAGGTCGCCTGGACCCCGGAGGAGCGGGACGACGCGCTTCGGTCGATCGACGCGGAGGCCGAGCGCATGAACCGCCTCGTGCGCAACCTCCTCGACCTGAGCCGGATCGAGGGCGGCGCCCTCCATCCCGAGCTCGAGGCCCACGATGTCGACGAGTGCGTGGAGCGCGTGGTGCGGCGGATCACGCCGCCGGTCGCCACGCGGATCGGCGTCGAGGTCGCCGGCGATCTCCCGCCGATCCTCATCGACGACACCTACCTCGACGAGGTGCTGACGAACCTCGTCGAGAACGCGCTCCGCCACGGAGGTCCGACGATCCGGGTCGTCGCGCGCGAGGTGCGCGACCCGGCGGCGGTCGTCATCACGGTCGAGGACGACGGGCCGGGCGTCCCGGACGAGGACCGCGACCACCTGTTCGAGAAGTTCTACCGGGTACGCGGGCGCCGGGAGAGCTCGCGGCGCGGGATGGGCATCGGCCTGACCGTTGCGCGCGGGCTCGCCGAGGCGATGGGTGGTCGGATCGTCGCGCGTCGGAGTGCCCTCGGTGGGCTCGCGTTCGACGTCTCGCTCCCCGTCGCGCCGCGCCCCGACGACGCGGAGACTGGAGCGTGAGCGCCGGCGGGCCGGAGATCCTCCTCGTCGAAGACGACGAGCCCACCAGGATCCGGCTGCGCCAGTACCTCGGGCGACGCGGGTACGTGGTCCGCCAGGCTGCGACCGCCCGCGAGGCGCTCGCGGCCTGGGATGCGCACCGGGTCGACCTGATCCTGCTGGACCTCGGGCTCCCGGACCGGGACGGCATCGACGTGGTGCGGCGCGTGCGCCGGGACGGGACGACGCCGATCATCATCGTCTCCGCCCGCGGCGACGAGCGCGACCGCATCGCCGGACTCGAGGCGGGCGCCGACGACTACGTCACCAAGCCGTTCGGGATCGACGAGCTCCAGGCGCGGATCCGCGCCGTCCTCCGGCGCGCCGCGGGTCCCGCCGCCGACACGGAAGGCAGGCTGGCCCTCGGTCCGGTCGTGCTCGACGTCCCACGCCGCACGGTCGCCGTCGATGGGGAACCTGTCCACCTCACCCCGCGCGAGTACGAGCTCCTGAAGGCGCTCCTGTCGAGCCGCGGGCGCGTCGTGACGAAGGCCCGGCTGCTTCGTGCCGTGTGGGGGGAGGCGTACGCCGACGAGTCCGCGTACCTCCACGTCTACGTGAACCGCCTGCGGCGGAAGATCGCCGCGGCCGACCGCACCGGCACCGCGCGCGACCTGATCGTCGCCGAGCCTGGCGTCGGCTATCGCGTCGCGGACCCCGAGGACATCCCGCCCACCGCTGTTTAGCGATCGTTCAGCGCCGCGCGCCGGCCGGACCCCTCTCGCCTCTTGGCGCCCCGGACGACGATCAGGACATGGGTGAGCGGACGGGACGACCGGCGGTGACGCACCAGGTCCGCGGCGACGGCGCGCAGGCGCTGGACGCCGACGCGATCCGGCGTCGCCTCGACCTCGAGGTCGCCGAGATCCGCGCGGCGGTGGACCTCGTGGCGGCAGGCGCGGCGCGGCGGGTGGACCTCGCCGGCCTGCTCTACGGCGACATCCTCTGGCCACGGATGCGGGCCGAGGCCGCGGACAGGGGTGTCCGCCTCGAGCTCAGGACCGGCATGGACGACGTGGACCACGACCTCGTGGTGTCGGCGGCCGATGTCCCCTGATCCGGGCCGCGGCCCGATCCTGGTGGTCGAGGACGACGAGCAGCTCGCCTGGGTCGTCGCGCGGCACCTGCGCGCACGCGGCTACGCCGTCGAGAGCGCGACGTCGGTGGAGGAGGCCGAGTGCATCCTCGCATCGGGCGTCCGGCCGTCGGTCGTGCTGCTTGACATCAACCTCCCGGGCGACACCGGGTGGGCGTTCCTTCGCTCGGGGCACCTGGCGGCCGCCGGCGCGCCTCCCGTCTACGTGGTGAGCGCCACGGCCGTCACCGCCTCCCGGCTCCGCGAGTTCGGCGTGGCGGGGTACCTGCCGAAGCCGTTCGCGCTGCCCACTCTCATGGAGATCGTCGAGCGCCAGGCCTCGGCGGGCGGAGAGCCGCCCGCCGAGGCCGACGGCGTGGAGGGGTCCGATGCTCGCTGACCTCGTCGTGCTCGTCCTCGGGACCGCGGCGACGCTGCTGCTCGCCGGCCTCGTGTGGCTCTGCGACTGGCTCGCCCGATGAACGTCGCCGACCTCATCGGCGGGCTCATCGCCCTGCTGCTCGGCCTCTACCTGCTCGCGACCCTCCTCCGGCCGGAGGCGTTCTGACCGTGACCGCCGCGAACATCCTCCAGGCGGTGAGCCTGCTCGCCGCCGTGCTCCTCGTCACGCCGTTCCTGGGCCGATACATGGCCCGGGTCCTCGAGGGCGAGCGGACGATCCTCGCACCCGTCCTGCAGCCGGTCGAGCGGGTCACGTATCGGATCCTCGGGGTGGACGCGAAGTCCGAGCAGCGCTGGACCGCCTACGCGGTCTCGCTCCTCGTCTTCTCGCTCGTCTCGGTGGTCGTGCTGTACCTGTTCCAGCGCCTCCAGGGGTCGCTGCCGCTGAACCAGGCGGGCCTCGGCCCGGTGGCTCCCGACCTCGCGTTCAACACCGCAGTCAGCTTCGTGACGAACACGAACTGGCAGAACTACTCGGGCGAGACGACGATGACCCACCTCACGCAGATGGCCGGCCTGGCGGTCCAGAACTTCGTGTCGGCCGGCGTCGGCATCGCCGTCGCCATCGCGCTTACACGCGGCCTCGTGCGGCGGACGTCTCCGACGATCGGGAACTTCTGGGTCGACGTCACCCGGTCGGTCCTCTACATCCTCCTGCCGATCGCCTTCGTGGCGGCCCTCGTGCTCGTGGCCCTCGGCGCGGTGCAGACGTTCGCCGGGCCGGTGACGGTGACCACGCTCCAGGGCGCGACGCAGACGATCCCGCTCGGCCCGATCGCGAGCCAGGAGGCGATCAAGGAGCTCGGGACGAACGGGGGCGGGTTCTTCAACGCGAACTCGGCCCACCCGTTCGAGAACCCGACGGCGCTGACCGACTGGTTCGAGATGCTCCTGATCCTGATCATCCCCTTCGGCCTCACGTACACCTTCGGCCGCCTCGCCGGCGACCGCCGCCAGGGATGGGTCCTGTTCGCGACGATGGCGATCGTCCTCGTCGTCGGCTCCGGCATCGCGATGTGGAGCGAGTCGCAGGTGAACCCGAACTTCCCGGCCGACGTCGCCGGTGCCCTCGGCAACATGGAGGGCAAGGAGGTCCGGTTCGGCAGCGCCACGGGGGGCCTGTGGGCGGCGATCACGACCGGCACCAGCACCGGTGCGGTCAACGCGATGCACGACAGCTTCCTGCCGCTCGGCGGCCTCGTGCCGCTCTTCAACATGGAGCTCGGCGAGGTCACCCCGGGCGGCGTCGGCGCCGGCCTCTACGGCCTGCTCGTCTTCGCCATCCTGGCGGTCTTCATCGCCGGGCTCATGGTCGGCCGGACCCCGGAGTACCTGGGCAAGAAGATCGAGTCGTACGAGATGAAGATGGCGATGCTCGTCGTCCTCGTCCTCGCGACGAGCATCCTGGTCCCGACGGCCATCGCCACGGTCACCGACGTCGGCCTCGCGGGGCCGCTCAACCCGGGTCCGCACGGCTTCAGCGAGATCCTCTACGCGTTCTCGAGCCAGACGGCCAACAACGGCTCGGCGTTCGCGGGCCTGACCGGCGACACGTGGTTCTACAACGTGGCGGGCGGCATCGCCATGCTCGCCGGCCGCTTCGCGATGATCATCCCGATCCTCGCGATCGCCGGATCGATGGCGGCGAAGCGTCGCGTCGCGCCCTCGCTCGGGACGTTCCCCACCACCGGCCCGATCTTCGTCGGGCTCCTGATCGGCGTCATCGTCATCGTCGGCGCTCTCACGTTCTTCCCGGCGCTCGCGCTCGGTCCGATCGTCGAGCAGCTCCTCATGAACGCCGGGAGGCTGTTCTGATGACCATCCGCACGATCCCGGCCCCGGCCCGCCTGCAGGCGATCATCGACACGTCCCGTGGCACGCGGCGGGTGCAGCGCGCCGAGCGGGAGGCGCGCGGCGCCGGCGCCGGCGCTCCCGGCGGCGGCCGCGGGGCGTTCGACCGTCGCCAGCTCGTCGCCGCGCTCGGTCCCGCGCTCCGCAAGCTCAGCCCGCGCGAGCTGATGCACAACCCGGTCATGTTCGTCGTCGAGGTGACTGCCGTCCTGGTGACGCTCGTCCTCGCCGCCGACGTCGCCGGCATCGCGTCCGCCCAGGCGGACGAGGTCGGCCGGTCCGCCGGCTTCGAGCTCCAGATCGCGATCTGGCTCTGGCTGACGGTCCTGTTCGCGACATACGCCGAGGCGCTCGCGGAGGCGCGCGGGAAGGCGCAGGCAGCGACGCTGCGCAGGACGCGGTCGGAGACGATCGCGCACCGACTCCGTCCCGACCGCACGTACGAGGACGTCGGATCCTCGGCCCTGCGGGCCGGCGACGTCATCGTGATCCGCGAGGGCGAGACGGTCCCCGGCGACGGCGACGTCATCGACGGCGTCGCATACGTGAACGAGGCGGTGATCACGGGCGAGTCGGCCCCGGTCCTCAAGGAGCCTGGGACGGACATCCGGAGCACGGTGACCGGCGGGACGCTCGTCGTCAGCGACTCGATCAGCGTGCGCATCACCGCGAACCCCGGCGAGACGTTCCTCGACCGGATGATCGCCCTCGTCGAGGGCGCGAAGCGGCTCCGCACGCCCAACGAGATCGCCCTCTCGATCCTGCTGTCCGGCCTGACGGCCGTCTTCCTCCTGGCGACCGTGACCCTGCGCCCGTTCGGGCTGTACGCCGACGCGCCGCTCGGGCTCGTCGTGCTCGTCGCGCTCCTCGTGTGCCTCATCCCGACCACGATCGGCGGGCTGCTCTCCGCGATCGGGATCGCGGGGATGGACCGCGTCGCGCGCTTCAACGTTCTCGCGATGAGCGGCCGCGCGGTCGAGGCGTCCGGCGACGTGGACGTCATCCTCCTCGACAAGACCGGGACGATCACCTTCGGCAACCGGCTCGCGTCGCGTGTCGTGCCGCTCGGGGGCGCCACCGAGCGCGAGGCGCTCGAGGCCGCGCTCATCGCGTCGCTCGACGACGAGACCCCGGAGGGCCGCTCGATCGTGGACCTGGCCACGAGCCGGCTGGCGGAGATCGCGCCGGAGGTCCTCGCGGCCGAGCGGCCCGGCGTGGACGAAGTCGTGCCCTTCTCCGCCGAGTCTCGGACGTCGGGCGTCATCCTCGCGGACGGGCGGCTCGTCCTCAAGGGCGCCGTGGACGCGATCGCCGGGGCCGTGGACGGATCGCCGCCCGACGACCTCGAGATCGTGGCCGACGGCATCGCGGCCCTCGGCGCCACGCCGCTGGCGATCCGCGCGGACGGCCGGATCCTCGGCGTCATCGAGCTGAAGGACACGGTCAAGCCCGGCCTGCGAGAGCGCTTCGACGAGCTCCGCCGGATGGGCATCCGGACGATCATGGTCACCGGCGACAACCCCCTCACCGCGCGGACGATCGCCGAAGAGGCCGGCGTGGACGACTTCGTCGCGCAGGCGAAGCCCGAGGACAAGATCGACCTCATCCGCCGCGAGCAGGCCGAGGGCCACCTGGTCGCGATGACCGGTGACGGGACGAACGACGCGCCCGCAGTGGCCCAGGCCGACGTGGGGCTGGCCATGAACAGCGGGACCTCCGCGTGCAAGGAGGCCGCGAACATGGTCGATCTCGACTCCGACCCGACGAAGCTCATCGAGGTCATCGCGATCGGCAAGCAGCTGCTCATCACCCGCGGCGCGATCACCACGTTCTCGATCGCCAACGACGTCGCGAAGTACTTCGCGATCCTCCCGGCGATGTTCGTCGTCGCCTACCCGGAGCTCGACACGCTCAACGTCATGGGCCTCGCGAGCCCGGAGAGCGCCATCCTCTCGGCCGTCATCTTCAACGCGCTCGTCATCGTGGCGCTCGTGCCGCTCGCGCTCCGCGGCGTCGCGTACCGCGCGGCACCGGCGGCCGAGCTCCTGCGGCGCAACCTCCTGATCTACGGCGTCGGCGGCATCGTCGCGCCCTTCCTCGGCATCAAGCTCGTCGACCTCATCGTCAGCGGGCTCGGGCTGGCATAGGAGCGATCGGATGCGTGCCTTCATCACTCGCCAGCTGCGTCCCGCCCTCGGCCTCATCGCGGTGATGACGGTCATCACCGGGCTCCTCTACCCGGGCGTCGTGACCGCCGCGGCCCAGGTCGTCTTCCCCTCGCAGGCCAACGGCTCGATGGTCGTCGCGGACGGCCGAGAGGTGGGCTCGGTCCTCATCGGCCAGTCGTTCACCGACCCGAAGTACCTCTGGCCGCGCCCGTCCGCGGCCGGCGCCGACGGCTACGACGCGATGTCGTCCGCCGGATCGAACCTGGGTCCCACGAACCAGAAGCTCATCGACGCGGTCGCGGAGCGCGTCGCCGCGCTGCGCGCCGCGAACGGTGACGGGCCGATCCCCGTCGACCTCGTCACGACCTCGGCGTCGGGCCTCGACCCGCATATCAGCCCCGCTGCGGCCGACTACCAGGTCGCCCGGATCGCCACCGCACGCGGGATGTCGCCCGACGCGGTCCGCGAGGTCATCGCGCGACACACCTCCGGGCAGGTGCTCGGCTTCCTCGGTGAGGCGAACGTGAACGTGCTGGAGGTGAACCTCGATCTCGACGGCCTCCTGCGATGATGCGATGGAGCGAACGGAGCGAGGCGGATGAACGCTGAGAGCGACCGGGCCGGACGTCCGTCGGGCGACGAGATGCTCGCCCGACTCCGGGCGGAGGACCGCACGAAGGGCGGCCGGCTGCGCGTCTACCTCGGGATGGCGCCGGGCGTCGGGAAGACGTACCGGATGCTCGAGGAGGCGCACCGACGGCAGGACCGTGGCACGGACGTCGCGGTCGGCTTCGTCGAGACCTACGGGCGGCGGTTCACCGCCGCCCTCCTCGACGGCCTGGAGGTCATCCCCCGGGCGCGCGTGGAGCATCGGGGCGTCGTCGTGGAGGAGATGGACACCGACGCCGTCATCGCTCGGCACCCGAAGGTCGCACTCGTGGACGAGCTCGCCCACACGAACGCGCCCGGGTCGCCGCGCGAGAAGCGCTGGCAGGACGTGGCCGCGATCCGGGCCGCGGGCATCGACGTCATCAGCACGTGCAACGTCCAGCACGTCGAGTCGGTGGCCGACGCGGTCGAGACCATCCTCGGCGTGCCGGTCCGCGAACGCGTCCCCGACGCGGTCGTCCGCGAGGCGGACGAGATCGAGCTGGTGGACATGAGCCCCCAGGCGCTCCGCCAGCGGATGCGCCATGGGAACGTCTATCCGCCGGATCGGGCGGCGATCGCCCTCGAGAGGTTCTTCACGGAGACCAACCTCACCGCGCTGCGCGACCTGAGCCTTCGGTTCGTGGCGGAGGAGGTGGACGCGCAGCTGGAGGACACGATCGCGGCGCGAGGCGACCGCCTGGGCCCTGTCACGGAGCGGGTCATGGTCGTCGTCGACGAGTCTCACGCGAGCCGCCGCGCGCTGAGGCGGGGTGTCTTCCTCGCGAGCGCGCTGCGGACCCGGTGCGTCGCGCTCGCGGTGGCCACATCGGGCGTGGAGCTCTCGCGGGACCGGCAGCTCGACCTGCAGGCGAACCTGGACTACGCGGCCGACCTCGGCGCGGAGGTCGTTCGCGGCGAGTCGGCGGACTTCGTCAGGGGCGTCGCGGAGGTCGCCCGCGCACAGAGGGTCACGCATCTCGTCCTCGTTCACCACCGGCGGCACGGGCTCGAGCGACTGATGCGTCCATCCCTGGCCGGCCGGATCCTCGACGAGGTCCCCGCCCTGGAGGTTCACTTGGTGAGCGACGAGCCGGGACACGCCTGACGGGCATGCTCGCCGGGGGGGCTTGACCGACCCGGGGAACCCCGATCTCCAGGGCGGTCGTCGGATGTCGCGTCCGGCCACCGGTGGAACGCCGCGTCCGCGAGTGCCGACTCGGACGATGATAGCCGACTGGCAAGTAACCGGGTATCATCCCGTCCGATGGAGGATGAACGGCTCGCCGCGCTCGAACGCATCGCCCGCGGGGCGGTCGTGATGACGACCCGGGCTCTCGGCTCGGCGGCGCCTGGCGTGGACGTCACCTTGCCGCAGTGGCGCCTCCCCATCATCCTCGGGGACGAGCCGGCCGGGGTCCGCCTCGGCGATGTCGCCCCCCGCGTCGGGGTCACGTTGCCGGCGACGAGCCGGCTCATCGACCGCCTTGCGCGGCGCGGGCTCGTCACCTTCGAGACGGACGCGCGCGATCGTCGGGCGAGGCGCGCGATGCTCACCGACCAGGGGCGCGAAGTGCGCGAGGCGATCCTGGAGCACCGGAGGGGCGCCCTCCGGGGGGTCGCAGCCACCGTCGGACGTGCGGACCCTTCGGATCGTCGGAGCGGCGAACCATCTTTGCTCGATCGGCTGCTCGAGGCGGTCGCGGCCGAGTTCGACCGGTTCGCGTGACCTCCACCCGTCCGACGGCGCTCGACCCGGCCCTCCGGGCGATGCGGCGCCGCATCCGCCGGGCCCCGTTCCTGCGCAAGTGGGTCGTCCTCGGCGTCGCGATCGGCATCGTCGGGGGCATCGGGGCGATCGCCTTCTACAGCGCGCTCGAGATCGCGACGTGGTTCTTCCTGGGAGTCCTCGCCGGCTACGCGCCGCCCTCGCCGGCCGGCGAGGGCGGCGCGCCGATCACGGCGGCCGCCAGACCGTGGGCGCTCCCGCTCGTCGTCGGACTCGGCGGCCTTCTCTCGGGACTCATCGTGTTCCGCCTCGCGCCGGAGGCCGAGGGCCACGGCACCGATGCGGCGATCGCCGCGTACCACCACGACCCGCGCGGCATCCGCGGGCGCGTCCCGATCGTCAAGCTCGTTGCATCCGCCATCACCATCGGCTCCGGCGGCTCCGGCGGTCGCGAGGGCCCGACGGCGCAGATCAGCGCGGGCTTCGGCTCCTTCCTGGGACGAGCGCTCGACCTCGACGCTCGCGACGCGCGCATCGCCGTCGCCGTCGGGATGGCGGCCGGGATCGGGGCCATCTTCCGGGCGCCGCTCGGTGGAGCCGTGCTCGGGGGCGAGCTCATGTACCGCGACGACATCGAGTCGGACGCGCTCGTCCCGTCGTTCATCGCATCGATCGTCGCGTTCGCGATCTTCGGATCCGTCGAGGGCTTCTCGCCGATCTTCGGGGCGCAGGCGCGCTTCGGCTTCTCGGATCCCGCCCAGCTCGCCTGGTACGTCCTCATCGGAGTCGCCTGCGGCCTCGTGGGGATCCTGTACGTCACCACCTTCTACGGGCTCTCGGACAGGTTCACGCGCTGGCGGATCCCGCGCTGGGCGAAGCCGGCGATCGCGGGGTTCCTCGTCGGGTGCATCGGGATCGTCCTCCCCGGTGTCCTCGGCACCGGTTACGGGTACGTGCAGGCGAGCCTGGACCGTGACGCACTCCTCGCGGTGCCGCTGGCGGTCGTCCTGGTGCTCCCGTTCGCGAAGATCCTCGCGACGTCGCTCTCGATCGGATCGGGAGGCTCCGGCGGCGTCTTCGGTCCGGGGATGGTCATCGGCGGCCTGCTGGGCGCAGGGATCTGGCGGCTCCTCGAGCCTGTCGCCCCGGCGGTCCCGGCGGACCCTGCCCCGTTCGTGATCGTCGCGATGATGGCGCTCTTCGGGAGCGTCGCCCACGCGCCCCTCGCGGTCATGCTCATGGTCGCCGAGATGACCGGGAACCTCTCGATGCTGGCGCCCGCGATGGTGGCCGTGGGTGTCGCGATGCTCGTCGTGGGATCGCGGACGATCTACCGCAGCCAGCTCGCGACGAAGGCCGACTCGCCGGCGCACCGGTTCCGGTTCGCGATGCCGCTCCTGGCCGCCGTCCCGGTCGGAGACGCCGCGCGCCAGCCGCGCCTCGTCCTCCGATCCGACCAGACCGTCGCCGCGGCGCGTGCAGGTCTCGCCGCGGCCGAGGTGCCCGGCGCGCCCGTCGTGTCGGAGGACGGGACGCTTGTTGGCCTCGTCGATGCCGAGGGGCTGGTCGCGGCGCGCAGCGAGGACCTGGTGGGCGGCCAGGCCCTCGTGCGGGAGCCGATCCTCCGTCCGGACGACGGCCTCGACGATGCGCTGGGCGCCATGGCGGACCACGGCCGCGACTGGGCGCCGGTCGCCTCGGGGCGAACGCTCACCGGCATCCTCTCGTTCCGCGACGCCATCGCCGCCTACCGCGCGGCGCTCAACGGCAACGTCCGCCAGGTCCGGGGACTCCGAGCCGACGGTGCCATCATCGAGACCGAGGTGGGCGCAGGGTCGGGGCTCGCCGGCCGGCGGATCGCGGATGTGCCGTGGCCTCGCAAGGCGGTCGTCGTCGCCATCGAGCGTGATGACGCCGTCCTCGTGCCGCGCGGGGACATCCGGATCGCGCCCGGGGACCGGCTGTCGCTCTTCGCCGACGAGTCCGCGCGGGCCGAGCTCATGGACCTGATCGCCCGCGGTCCGGGGCCGTCCGGAGACGACATCGAGAGTGACGACGCGCCGCTCGAGTCCGGTGTGGGGGCGAACGGCGGCCAGTCCTGACCGGCACCCCCCGACTCACGCCGCGGGCGCATCCCCGGGGCCGGACCGGATGCAGGATGCGATGAGCGGCTCGATCGCGGCGGCGTAGACGGCCGTCCAGGTCAGCTGCGCCCGGACCCTGGACCGCAGCGCGATCCCGGCCTCCGACGCGAGCCGCGATCGGACGGCGTCCGCGACCTCGCGGGGCGACGCGTCCGGCGCGAAGTACGAGGCGGCAGGACCAGCGAGCCCCCGGAGCGAGGGGAGATCCGGGCACACGATCGGCAGGCGGCTGACGGCCGCCTCCAGGACCGGGATGCCGAAGCCTTCGTCGCGACTGGTGAGCAGGAGCACGTCCGCGACCCGGAAGAGGTCGGCCACGACGCGCGCCGGGGTGCCGGCACCATGGTCGATCGCGAGCAGATGGACGGCCCCGCGCAGCCCCTCTGCGTCGATGAGCCCGTCGAGCCGTCGGGAGTACGGCTGGAGGTCGTCCGACCGGTGTGGATCCGGCGGACCGGTGACGATGAGTCGTGCGTCCGACCCGTCCGAGCGCAGCTCGGCCAAGGCTTCGATCGCCAGCTCAACGTTCTTCCGCGGCGTGAGCCGGGCCGGCATGAGGAGGACGGGACCGTACGCCGGGAGTCCCAGGGTGCGGACGATCCGCCGCGTCGCCGGCGATAGCCCGAGGAACGCGTCCTCGTCGACCCCGGCGGGGACCACCGTGATGTCCGCCGGATCGAGCCGGAGTGCGCCGGCGACGTCGCGAAGACGAGCATCGGAGACGACCACGTGGCGGACACCCGGCCATGCCTCCCGGAGCAGCGACCACGGGCGGCCGGTGGGTGCGATGCCCGGCCCGAGGCCCCCGTCGACGTCGTGATGCCACGCCACGAGGCGCGGCGAGAGGCCCTGCTCCAGGAGCGAGCGGAGGGCCGCGGTCAACGCGAGGTTGAACGGCATCGAGCAGACGTTGTGGACGAAGACGAGATCGAGGTCCGCGAGGGCGTCCCTGAGCCCGGCTTCGAGGTCGGCGACGAGCCGGGGGAAGTCCTCCGGCACACGGCCCGCGTCGAGCTCCGCGCGGGCGGCGAGCACGCGCGGGTGTCGCGCGTCCGCGAGTGGGACCCGCACCAGCTCCACCCGGCGGTCCGTCGCCTTCCCGCGACCCGCGATCACCCGCGGGCGATGGCCGGCGTCGGCCAGCAGGCGCGCGTGATGGCCGATGACGGCCTCGACGCCGCCAACGACCGGCGGCGCCGTGTAGTGGAGAAGCCCGATCGAGAGCGTCACGTCGGCGGCTCCTCGCCGAAGCAGTCGGCGAGCAAGTCCGCGAGCCGATGGCGGAGGACCGTGAACGAGAAGTGGCGCGCTCCGAGCGCGTAGTTCCGGTCCGCCCACGCCGCGGCCTCGACGGGATCGTCGAGCAGGTGGCGCGCCAGCGCCATCGTCTCCTCGCCGATGTAGGTGTCGAACCAGACCGCACGGAAGCCGCGGGGCCGGATGTCCACCTCGTAGGTCGAGTAGTTGTTCACGAGGATCGGCCGGCGGTGGTACACCGCCTCCAGGAAGGCGTTCCCGAAGCCTTCGAAGGCCGACGGATAGGTGACGAAGTCGGCAGCGGGGTAGACGTCCGCGAGCGTGTACACCATCCGGCCGTCCGCGGTCCGGCCCGGCCGGTCGCCGACGATCTCAGCCTCGAAGCGCACGTCGACGCCGAGGAGCCTGGCGTAGTCGCGGACGCGGACCTCGTACTCGGGTCCCTCGTCGCCGGACGCGTGCGAGATGACGAGGCGAGCCGGCCTGCCGAGCCTGCGCGTGAACTCGATGGCGTGCTCGATGCCCTTCCGCTGGATCACCCGCGTGGGCTGGAGGATGAGCAGCTCTCCGGGGCCCACGCCCAGGTCCGATCGGACGATGGCGGGGTCGACCGTCGGGTGGCCGGGAGGACGCTCGAACTCCATGACGTTCGGGACGATCCTCGACGTCAGGCCGAGTCGCGATGCGAGCGCGAAGGCCTGCACCGAGTTGAGCACCACGTGCCGGATGGCGGGGTGACCGGGCGGGAACGCGGCGCCGAGGATGTCCGGCACGGCGTTGACGAGGAAACGCTGGCGCTCCCAGTGGAAGTCGTGATGGTGCGCGATGGTGGGCAGCCCGGTCTCGGCGACGAGCTCCGCGATCGCGAGCCCGAGCGGAAGGTTGAGCGGGATCGCGCTCGCGTTCTCGACGACGAGGAGATCGATGTCGAACCCTGCGACGAACGCGTGCAGCTCGGCCTTGAGCATCGCCCGGATCTCGTGGATGCGGGACGTGGTCTCCGGAGGCCGCGTGCGGCCCGCCTGTCGCGAGGCGCTCGAGTCGCCGCGGGGGCCAGCCTGCCCACCGTGGCGATCGTCCGGGATCGAATCCCCGTGGTACGCATCCCGGTTGATCGCGTCGATGGTGGGGTGCCCGTAGAACGCCTCGGGCACGACGCGGCTGCGTTCCGGCGGCCGGTCCGACATGCCGGAGAAGTAGAAGCACGTGTGACCCATCTCCTCGAGGACGCGGGCCCACTTCGCGGTCTCCAGCGAGACGCCGTCTGTGCCAGCGAAGCGCGTCGACACGAACCCGACGCGGTGCAGCGAAGACCGGCTGATGTCGGCCGCGAGCCGCACGCCCTGAGTCACAGGCCTGCCTCCTGAGCGCCGCTTCCCTCGCGGTGGACGCCCACCGGGACCACATCCTCGGGGGCGGCCGCTCGCTGCCGGCTTTACTTGCCAGCAGGCAATTGTCGCACGCGGGGCGGACCGGCGCCATCAGGGCCCCCGAGCCACCCCCGTGGGCCGCCCTCCGCGGGCCGCTCCCCGCCCTAGCGCGTCGCGAGGGCCGCGAGCGTCGCCATGTCGGGGACCACCAGGTCTGGGGTCGCCTCCGCGGGAGGCGTCGCGCCGGATCCCTGCCTGCCGTGCCGGCGGTCCACCCAGACCGTCGCGAGGCCCAGCCGCTTCGCCGGCACGTGGTCGTGGAACAGGCTCTGGGCCACGTGCAGGATCCGGTCCCGCGGCACGTCGATGCGATCGAAGACCATCTCGAACCCGCGCAGGCTCGGCTTGTACGCGCCCACCTGCTGGGCCGTCACCACCAGGTCGAACGGATCGCCCAGGCGCCGGCTGGATCCCGCGAAGAGGTCGTCGTCGCAGTTCGTGAGGACGCCCAGGCGATGGCGGACGTGCAGCGTGGCGAGCGCCTCGACGGAATCGGGGAACGCCGGCCAGTCCACGACCGACCCGCCGAACGCCGCGGCGTCCTCGTCGGTCACCGCCGCGCCCAGGTCGGCCCCCACACCGCGGAGCGCGAGGCCCAGGACCTCGCGGTAGGTGCGGTACGGCCCCGCCTCGATGGTCGCCTCGTGGCGTGCGTACGTCTCGAGGAGCAGGTCGTCGGACGCGTCCACCCCGGAGCGTGCCATCACCTGCCGCAGCCCGGCGAGGATCCCGGCCTCCCAGTCGATGAGGGTGCCGTAGCAGTCGAAGGTGAGCCAGTCGAAGCGGGAGAGGTCCAGGTCGGTCATGGCCCGGGAGTCTACCCGGCGCCGGACCGGGACGGCACGCCTGGCGGCGGGAGACCGGCGGACACGCGCGCGGGACCAGGCCCGCGCGCGGCCGCCGACGAGGTCAGTGAGCCTGCTGGGGGACCGCGCAGACGTCGCCGGCCGCGCGCCGGCGGAGCCTCCACACCACGGTCCCCGCGAGGAGCGCGACGGACGCCGCGCCCACGATCGGCTGGAGCGGCGCCCAGATGGACATCGCGCCGCTCGCGCCAAGGGCGACGAGCACGACCTTGTTGCAGAGCGGACACCCGATCGCCAGGAACGCACCGAGGCCCGCCACGGTCCCCAGGAGCGACCCGTCGCGCGCGGTCACGCCGCCACGCATGCCCGTGGCGACGGCGGCCGGCGTCGCGGGCACGGCCTCGGCCAGCCCCGGGGTGGGTCCCAGCGCCGCGGCCCCGACGGTGCTCGTCGCGGGGACCACGTAGGTGGCCGCGAGGACGCCCATCAGGGGGGCCGAGACGAGCCACACGAGGTATGCGAACGGCTCGGGCGGCACCGACCGTCCGAAGACCGGGTTGGGGATGACGGCCGACGTCAGGCCGAGTCCGGCCAGGGCCGCGACCGTCCACGCGGCCGACCACAGGAGAAGGCGGCGGTCGCGGATCGCGCTCACCAGATCGCGCTCGCGTCGGACGGCGGCGCCCAGCGCGCGGTGGGCGACGGCCAGGCCGTGGTCACGCAGGTTGCTCGAGCGAGGCGACGACGCGCTCGAGGCGGGTGCGCGCCTCCTTCGCGACCGCCGCGACGCCGGCACGCCCCACCACGCCCAGCATCGACAGCGGGTCGATGACCTCCACGAGGGTCCCCGTCCCCTCGTCCCGGAGGACCACGTTGCACGGGAGCAGCGCGCCCACCGACGGGTCGGCCTCCAGGGCGGCGTTCGCGAGCGCCGGGTTGCAGGCGCCCAGGATGACCATCGGCGCCCGGTCCACGCCGAGCTTCGCCTTCACCGTGGCCTGGACGTCGATCTCCGTGAGGACGCCGAAGCCCTCGGCCGTCAGGGCCGCCTCCACCCTCGGCCGCTCCTCGGCGACCGTCCCGGGAAGATGCGTCCCGAAGGTGAAGCTGGTGAGTCGCGACATGGTCGGGCACCTCCTGTCGCACGACCATAGCACTGGGTTGCGTGTTTGCGCAAGTGCTGTAGCCACTGGGGAGGCGCCGTGTCGCGCGAGCGCGCGGCGGGGAACCGGCGCACGATGCACGACGTCGCGCGGGTGGAAGCGCCGGCGCCCCGCCGGCGCGCGACCGAGGTGCGCAGATGCACGGGTCGGGATGGCGTCCGTCCCTCGCCGCGGTCGTCGCGGCCGTCATCGTCGCCGGGTGCGGCGGCGCAGCGTCGTCTCCCGGGGGCTCGACCGGTCCCGCCGACTCCGGCCCGTCCGGGGTGGCGTCGCCGGCTACCTCATTCGCGTCGCCTTGGGCCTCTGGCCCCGCCCCGTCCGGTCCGGCCGGCTCGGCCCCCGCCACATCGGTCCCCGCCGACTCGCCCGCGCCCACCGGACCGTGCGTGACCCGCCTGGTCGTCGAGCCGAGCCCGGCCCCCGCCGAGCCGGTGCGCCTGACGGATGTCCGCGTCGAGAGTGTCGGCGGTGCCGACCGGATCGCCTTCGTCTTCGCCGGCGACGCGGTGCCCGCCTTCGAGATCGCTCCCGCCGGGCCTCCCTTCACGCAGGACGCCAGCGGGCTCCCGGTGGCGGTTCCCGGCGCGTCCTTCCTGCGGGTGCGCTTCCCGTTCGCGACCGGCATGGAGACCTACGCGGGTCCCACCGCCCTCGACGGCCCCGAGGGGCAGGACGGGATCCTCGTCTCGCTCGTCCGGACCGGCGACTTCGAGGCGGTGATGACGTGGGTCGCGGGGACGAGCGCACCCGCATGCGCCCGCGTGAGCACCCTGTCGTCCCCGACCCGGCTCGTTCTCGATCTCGCACCGGCCGGGTGAGGCGACCGCCAGGGAACCGTTCGACGGTCGCCGCCGTCCGATGGGCGTTCGCGGGCAGCCTCTGCGTCCCGCGCGTCCACCGGTTCGGAAGGCGGTGGGACGCGTCAGGAAGGCCCGCGGACGCGCCGATCCGCGTCGGCAACGACGCTGACCTCGCGCGGATACCGGACGTCCGTCGCGGCCCTGCCCGTTCCCTCCCGGCGGGGCCCGCGGCGGACGTTCGGATTCCCGGGTACCCGCGCACGGGCGCCACAGGTCCCGACGCCGCGTCAGGCGGTGCGACGGCGCCGCCCGGGCCGACGGATCGCCGTCACCCCTGTGCGAGCAGGGCGGCGCTCCACCTCAGCGGTCGCGTACGCCGACGGCAGCGCTAGGAGCTGCGCTCGACCCCGTCGATCCCGTCGAAGCCGCGGTCGAACGAGAGGATCCGCACGATCCCGCGTCGGCGCATGATCGCGACGTGGATCGCGTCGCGCGCCGAGAGCCGCGTGGCCTGGACGATCCGTCGCGCGCGGTCGACGTCCTCGCGCTCGACGGGGTAGACCTCGTCCACGACACCGAGGAGGGCGTCCGTCGCGGGTCCGATCGCGTCGCGTCGGTCGATCGCGACGTAGCGGTGGAGGATCTCCTGGAGCACCTCGGCGTCCGTGACGAGCAGCTCGCCGTCGGCGATGGCCCGTTCGAGCAGGGCGCGTGCCGCCGCCTTGTTCGGGTGCTCCGCCCCGACGAGGTACATCGGGACGTTGGAGTCCACGAAGATCACGGACGGTCTTCCTCAACGTAGCCGTGCTCGATGCTGGCCAGGATCTCGTCCATCTCCCCGGTCGGATAGGCGTGCGCGCTCGCCTCGCGGACGGCACGGAGCTTGGCCCCGGCGTCGGGGTAGGCGGTCGTCTCACGGGCCCGGCGCAGCGCATCCCGTACCCAGGCCGCCGTCGTCTGGCGCCGGCGCCGGGCGAGATCCTGGATCTCCGCCAGCTCGTCGTCATCGAGGAGCACCTGCAGGCGCTTTGTCATGTCCATGAGCCTAGTCGACTCATCATCATGAGTCAACGCCGGCGTGGGCCCGTCCGCATCGGGGACGCGACACGGGCGGGCGGCCAGGCTCGGCGATCCCGGCGCGCTGTGTGACGAAGTACCACACCGCGTGGGACCGGCGTCACCGTTCCGCGGGCCTCGCGGCCGCACCGTCTCGTCATCGCCGCCGTGGCGATGACGAGACGAGAGGAGCATCCGATGTACGAGTCCAACGCCCGGCACCACGTGGACTCCCGCCAGCGCGACCTGCAGGCCGAGGCCGCCGCCGGGCGGCTCGCGCGCAAGGTCCGCCGACAGCGCACCGCCGGTGGCGTCGGCTTCGCCGGTGCGTTCCGGCAGCTCGTCACCGCCCTCTTCGCGGCTGCGTGACCGACGCGCGACGCCGCCGGCTCGCGACCACCGAAGAACCCGATCGACGCAGGAAGGCAGGCGCGACGATGAAGTCCGGGGCCTGGGGCATCGTCTATCTCTCACTGAGCGGGCAGGCCGATGGAGCGCCGCCCATGATCGACGACGCCGAGCTCGCACCGGTCCGCCCGGAAGCCTGGGCCGCCTGGGCGAAGGCGAGCGAGGCCGGCCCGACCGAGCCGACGACGGACGACGGAAGGGTCGCGTTCGGAGCGCGACCCGCGCATCCCGCTCCCGCCGAGTCGGCCCACCAGGCGCGGTCCCGCCGCGCGCCTGCGCGGGGCTGGTGACCGCCCCGCCACGGCGTCCTCGATCCCGACCCGATCATCCCCGGGGGCTGGCCCCCGCCGACGGCCACGCTCCTCCGGCCGTCGGCGGGGGTCATTCGCGTCGGGTCGGTCGGATCGGCCCGCTCACGCCCCGGGTCCATGTGCCCGGGGACGTGGCGCCGCACATGTGACGAAGTACCACGCCGCGTGTGGCGGCGCCCGTTCAGGGGAGCGACGAGGGGATCGAGACTGCGGTCGTCGAGGACGCACCAGGAACGAGACCGGAAGGAAGGGGCCACGATGACGACGCTGCAGGGGATGCTCGCCCAGACGATCCACGAGGACCGCGTGCGGGAGTACTCGAGTCCTGCTCGTGCCCATGCGGCCGCGGCCCGCGAGGCTCGCGCGACGGCGGCCGGAACGAAGGCCCGAACGCTCCGGAGCGTGATCTCCCATCTCGTCGGTCGTCCGGCGAGCGAGCCCGCCGCCGCGGCCTCCCGCGCCTGAGCGATCGACCACCGACCCCGACCCCGACCCCGACGCCCAGGGTCGAGGATGGGCGATCCGGAACGGGACAGCGGAGCCCGTCGTCGAGTCCCGACGGCGGGCTCCGCGGCGTCCGGGGGCTCGGCCGTGCCGCGCGGGAGCGCCGCGGCGGCCGCGACTCGCGCCCCGGCCGCCGCGGCGCTCAGGCGTCGGCGACCCGCCGCAGCCCGGCGACGTCGAGGACCGTGACCCGCCCGCGGCCGATCTCCACGAGGCCGTCGTCGCGGAACCGGTTGAGCGCCCGGTTCGCCGCCTCCCGCGAGCAGCCGACCCAGCCGGCGATCTCCGCCTGCGTGATCGTCAGCGTCACGGGGGCGGCGCGGCCGGGGACGGTGCCGGGGGTCGCACCGCGGGAGCCGCCACCGGCCCTTGGAGCCGGGTCGGCCCCGCCCGCACTGCCCGTGCCGCCGGCCTCCGCCGCCCCGGAGAGCTCCACGAGCCGCTCCGCCACCCGGCCGTCGGCGGAGAGCTCGGCGAACTCGGCCCGCTTCCGGTCGGCGTCGCGGAGCCGCGCGATGACCGTGCGCAGGACGCCGAGGGCGGCGTCCGGGTGGGCCCGCAGTCCGTCCACGAACCGATCGACGGTCAGCGTGGCGATCTCGGTCGGCTCCACCGCGGTCACGGTCGCGAAGTGCGGTTCGCCGTCGATCGCGGCCAGCTCCCCGATCAGGTCGCCCCTGCCGCGGAACCCGAGCACCGTCTCGTGCCCCGCTTCCGAGTATGTCGAGACTTTGAGCCGCCCCGACAGCACGAGGACGACGCGCCCGGACTGGTCACCCTCGGACACGATGACCGCTCCCGGGCGCAGGGCCACGCGCCGCGCCGTCGCGAAGAGCGCACCGACCTCGCCGGTTCCGTCGCCGGTCACGGCGCCCTACCCGATCCGCTCGCGGAGGGGGATGGCGACCTCACGGGCCGCTGCCTCCAGCGCGCCGGGCCCGGCCGCGGCGGGGATCCCGACGATGACGTGGTCGGCGCCCGCGCGGACGAACGCCTCCGCCTGCGCGAGCGCGGTCCGCCGCCCCGCGGCGTCGAGGCCCGCCGCGACCTGCCCGGCGAAGCTGAAGTCGTCCGGGTCGCGGCCCGCGGCCTCCAGCGCGCGGCGGATCTCGTCGCGCGTCGCGATGAAGTACCCGACGTCGCCGGGCATGTTCCCCGGCATCGGCCAGCCGTCCGCGTACCGTGTCGCGAGCTCGATGCCGCGCCGCTTCCCGACGCCCAGCCAGATGCGCGGCCCGCCGGGCCGGACGGTCCCCGGCTCGTTCGTCGCGCCGCGGAGGGGGGCGAACGGATCGTCAAGGTCCACGCCTGGCGGACGGCGAGCGTCCTCGGAGAAGAGGGCGCGCAGGACGCGCAGGGTGCTCTCCAGCCGGTCGAACCGCTCGGCGGGCGGCGGCAGGGCGATCCCGAAGGTCTGGTGCTCTCCGACGTGCCACCCGGCACCCAGCCCAAGGATGAACCGGCCGCCGGTCGCGTTGTCGATGACGGTCGCCTCCTTGGCGAGCATGGACGGGTGCCGGAACGTGTTCGAGAGGACCGCCGTGCCCAGCCACAGCCCTGGGACGTGGTGCGAGAGCCGCGCGAGGAGCGTCATCGGCTCGATGCTGGCGCCGCCCCGCTCGAGAGAGGCGTCCGAGAGGTGGTCGTTGACCCAGCCGGCGTCGAACGCGCCGAGCTCCCCGGCCCGCCGCCACGTGGCGTCGAGGGTGGCGAGGTCCACGCCGACGGGCGTCGTCTTGAAGCCGATGGTGAGCGGGCGAGCGGCGGGCGTCATGCCGGACATGGTAGGCCCGGGGTGAAGTGGGCCCGCGGGCCCCGCCGGCCCGCGCTCTTCCCTGCCCGGGCCCGGCGTCCACGCCCGGGCGCAGTGAAGGGCTCCAGGCAGGAGACGGCCGAACGGCCCGCCATCACGAGGATGACGGGCCGTCGGGACGGACCGGTCGGGGAGGAGGGCCCGACCGCCTAGACGTGGAGGATCAGGAGGATCAGCTGGCGTCCCACGAGCGTCAGCAGGATGGGGAGCGCGAACGAGGTCGCCAGCTTCCCGATCAGCGACGTGTCGAAGGGCCACGCCTTGATCGCCTGCACCTGGCGCTCGGTCACCTCGAAGCCGATCGCGTCGCGCAGGTCGTCCAGGCTCGCGCGCTCCGCCTCGCGGCTCCCCGCCGGCAGCCGGCGCGGGGCCTCGAACAGCGTCGCATAGCGCTCGCGGAGCTCGACCTGGGCCCGCTTCTTCTCCTCGACCATCCGGCCGTGGATCACGCGGAGCGGCAGGAAGAAGAGCACGAGGCCGACGACGAGGAAGATCGGGAAGGCGCCCTGGGTCACGAGGTTCCGGGTCGAGACGGTCGCCCACACGCCTCCCAGGCCCAGCGCCAGGAAGTACGTGGAGGCGAAGGTCAGCGACAGCGAGCCGAGCGGGCGCATCCCGAGCATGTCGTCCACGTAGTACGGCGTCACCTGGCGGACCTGGCTCCCGAGGGCGGCGAGCCCCCGGACGGACGCGATGTAGAACCAGAAGAACGTGAACACGACCATCCAGCGCGCGCCGGCCTGGATCGCGTCGAGCACGAAGAGCGTGATGGTCCCCGGCGTCACGCGTCCGCCGGTCGCCACGAAGCCGACCACGCTCAACCCCGTGACGGCCGCCGCGAGGGCCGCGGCCGGCTCCCACCGGACGGCCCAGCGGAAGGCCCCGTCGAACGCGGACTCGCAGTCACCGCACATCCCCGTCAGGTCCGCCTGGGTCCGGGCGATCCGGGAGC
Source organism: Chloroflexota bacterium (assembly GCA_029778235.1). Lineage (GTDB taxonomy): Bacteria > Chloroflexota > Limnocylindria > Limnocylindrales > CSP1-4 > CAIYQJ01. Next base: position 84,994 of record JAKOQS010000082.1, read on the forward strand.
GCATGTGGCGCGGCGCCCAGATGAGGAACGTCAGCAGGGCGACCATGGCGGCCTTCACGAGGACATCCGCGGGGCCGTGGAAGGCACCCATGTCCGGGTTGAAGTAGGTCGTCATGAGGCCCGACCGCGCCGCCGGCATCAGGTAGGGCATGACCGGGAACGTCGCGAGGATGGCCAAGGCCGCGGCCGCGACCGGGAACGGCAGCGGGATGCGCCGCGCGAGGCGCTCCGCGGGCGTCTCGACGGACAGGACGTCCGTGCGCTCGCCGGGCTCGCCGCGGAGCGTCGGCCAGAGGAACTCGCGGAGGTCGAGGGTCCGGACGAACATCTCGGCGCCCCTCCTCTCGGTGCGTCGGTGCGGGATCGGCCGGTCTTGCCGGGACGCTCCCCCGCCGCGGACCTCGCGGCGATGAATGGAGGATGGCGGGGGATGCGCGCGGCGACAGCCGTCGAAGGTGCCCGATCGCATGGGGCGCGTGACGATGCACGCGCATCGTCATCCGTCCATGCCCGTGGCCGGTCGTGCCGCGCCGAGGGTCGGCCGCGCCGAGGGTCGGCCGCGCCGAGGGTCGTGCCGCGCCGGGGGCGCCGGTCAGGCGTCGAGGTCGAGCACGAAGCAGAGCAGGTGGATGTGCGGCACCGGCACCCAGTCGCGCTCCGGGACGTGGCGGAACCCGAGCCGCTCGTAGATCCGTTGCGCGCCCGTCATCACGGGGAGCGAGTGCAGCACGACCCGCCGGTACCCGTCGGCGCGGGCGCGCTCCACGCAGGCCGCCGCGAGCGCGGTGCCCGCGCCCCGCCCGGACGCCGCCGGGTCCACGGCCAGCATGCGGATCGAGGCCTCGCCCGGGCCGAGCTCCTCGGCGAGCGGTGACGACGGTCCGGGGACGTAGGTCGCGCAGCCGATCGGCCGCCCGTCGGCCGCGTCCACCGCGGCAAGGACCACGGCGACCGTCGCCCGGCCCGCGACGTCGCGCAGCTCGGCCGCGTAGTCCTCGTCGCCCTCCAGGGCACCGATCGCCCGGTACGCGTCCACCACGATCCGCCCCAGCTCGGTGGACTCCTCGGGGCGTGCCTCGCGGACATCGATCGCCATGACCCGATGGTGGCACGTCGGACGCCCGCGCGCGCCGCGTGGGGGCCCGCGGGCCGTCGCGCCAGAGGGGATCGTCGCGTCGGTCGCACGACGCGCTCACGATCGCCGGGGCTCCCCGAGGGCCGGCTTGGACGCGCCGCTGTATCCTCGTGCCGCGTCCGCGCTGTTCGCAGCGACCCTGAGGAGACTCCATGCTCGACCGAACCCGCCCGCTCGTCGCAGTCCGGCTCGTCGCCGGCGCGGCCGTCGTCGCCCTGGCCGTCGCGGCCTGCGGCGGATCCTCCTCGTCCCCGGCAGCCTCCGCGGCCCCGGGTGCGAGCGCCGTCGCCAGCGAGGCACCGGCCGGGGGCACCACCGCACCCGCGCCGACGACCCCGCCGACGGAGGCCCCCGTGGCGTCGGCCGGGGGATCGACGAACAACGCCTGTGCCGACCCGGCCGCGATGGCCGAGGCCATGAAGAACGTCGACCACTACGTGGCGACCGCCAAGGTCACCACCGCACTGCCGGGATCGTCCGCGGCGGATCTCTCGATGGACCTCACGCTCAAGTTCCAGAAGCCCGACCGCGTGGAGATGTCCTCGGGGATGGGCGGCGGGATGACCCTGTTCCGGTCGATCGCGATCGGGAAGGACAGCTGGATCTCGATGTTCGGGTCGGACACGTGGACCAAGAGCGATGCCCAGGGATCGGGCGACAACCCCGATCTCTTCGGATCGAGCCTGGATACCAGCGGGCTGCAGCCGCTCGACGAGATCCCGCCCGCCCTCGAGCTGCCCGGCTCGTCCTCCTGCGTCGTCGGCTACTCGCTGCAGATGCCCGAGGTCGCCGGGGATTCGACCAACCCGCTCGCGGAGCTCAACGGCGCGGCTGCGTTCGTCGCCCGCGTGGACACCGCCACCGGCCTTCCGCAGTCGATGGCGTTCGTGCTGACGCCCAACGCGGACAATCCGGGTGCGCCGACCTCGATGGTCTTCGTGTTCGACTACCAGACCCCGGTGGACATCCAGGCGCCGGACCCGTCCAAGGTCAGCGACTCGCCCGAGGGCCTCTTCCCGCTCCCGTCCGGGATCGAGCTCCCGTCCGGGGTCACGCTCCCGTAGCGGGGACCGCACCCGGGCTCGGATGACGGGGCCCGGACGGAGATCGGAGATCGACCGAGGCCCGCCATCGCGGCGGGCCTCGTGCCGTCCAGGGATCGAGAGCGCCGGGGAGGGCCCGGCGGGCGCGCCGTGGCGCGCGCCGCGATCGGCGCTCGGCGCGGGATCTCATGGGCGCCCCGGCGCGATCCTTCCGCGGGCGCCCCGGGGTGATCTCGGGGGCCTACGGGGCCGGCGGCGGGACCGACCCGTCGTCGGGCGGCACCACGCCGCCGTCCACGATCGGCAGGTCGGTCGGAGTAGGCTCGGGCGTCGCTTCGGCAGCCTTCTTCTTGCCGATGAGGAGCAGGCCGTTGACGCGTGCGTATCGCGAGGAGAACGTGTCGGTCCGGATGATCTTCCCGTCCTTGTCCTTGACGACGCGCGTCACGACCGTGTTCATGCCGTCCGTCGGGAACTCCACGCGCTTCGACTGCCCGGGCTTGAGTGCGGTGGTGTACTGCGTGACGTCGGTCGCCTTCGCGTAGTTCGTCACCACCGGCTTGCTGAACGTCACCGTCCGGCCCGTCGGCACCGAGTAGAGGTCGAAGCGGACGACGCCGGGCGAGGCGAAGCCCCGGATGAGGACCGGGTAGTCGGTGTCGTTCCGCCAGCGCATCGACCGACCGCTGTTGCCCGTGAGCCAGACGGTCGCATCCAGCCCGAGCGGATAGCGCGAGATGTAGTAGTAGTGCGCCTCGCGCTCCAGGATCTCGAAGCCGGCGCGGACCGCCGCGTTGAACAGCGTCGTGGAGCACGAGCAGATCCCGCCGGCGAACGCGCCGGTGGGCTCGGTCCGCCCGTTGATGATCGCTCCGCCCGCCTTGTAGCCCTGCTCGATGGTGGGGATGCCGACGACCTTCCAGAAGTCGAACTCCTCGCCGGGGCCGATGACGGTGCCGTCGATGATCTTGGTGGGGATGGTGATGTTCGCCGCGAAGCCGTTGCGCTCGCTGACCTCGTACTTGGTGGTCCAGGTGGAGATCCGCTTCATGAGCGGAGCGGCCTGGCGCGCCTCCTCGGTCGTCAGGGTGGGCTCCGGGGCGGCAGAGGAGATCGTGACGGGCGCCGCCGCGATCGACGGGTCCTCGCCGCGCGCGAGCAGCGCCGCGGCCACGTTGGCCGCGGTCGCCTCGGCATCGAGCGTCCGCCCCTCCGTGCCCGCGACCACGCCGACGACCTTGCCGTCCTTGCCGGTCAGGAACGTCGCGCTCTTCGCGGGCCGGTCGATCTTGGGGGCCAGCTTGGCGATGGAGACCGCGGCCTTCTGGAGGTCCACGACGGGCCCGAACGACCCGTCGGGGCGGGTCCCCAGCGTGATCCAGGTCTTGACGGTCTTCGCCGTGACGGTCCACTTGTCCTTGCCGTGCGCGAGGAGCACCGGGCCCTGCATCCTGGCGGCCGCCGCGACTGAAGCCTCCGCGTCGGCGGTGGTGGTCCCGGCCTCGACGGGCGCGTACGTGGGGGTGATCTCGACCGTGGAGGGCGCGTCCGTGGTGGACAGCGCAGCCACGGCCTGGTCGGTCGCCGCGTCCACGTCCATCGTCTCGCCCGGGACGGAGGGCGTCACGGTGGAGCCATCCGGGTCGTAGGCTACGGTCGCGTCCACCGGGGCGAGGTCCGTCTCGGCCGCGATCAGGGCGATCGCGGCGCGCACCGCATCCCTGTCGAGGGTCACGGCGGGCGCGACCTCGACGCCGCGGACGGCGTTGCGCAGGTCGGTCGTCAGCCGGTCGACGGGCTCGCCGTCGCGGCCGACCGCGAGCGCAGCGGCCACGATCGGCGCCACGTCCGGCCGGCGCCCCACGGACGCATACGGGATCTCGCGGTCCCCGGCGCGGGTGTGGACGACGATCGTCCCGTCGCCGTATCCGGCGAGGGACGTCGTGACGGCTTCGGTCGCCTGGTCCGGGTCGAGCCCGGACAGGTCGGTCCCGGCCACCCGGACGCCCGGCAGGATGCGGCCGGCGTACTGCTGGTCGGCTGCGAGCACGAGGCCCGAGGTGAGGGCGAGGGCGGCCAGGGCGCCGAACAGCGTCCCCACGACCACGCGCGGCCACATCCGCCGCCGACGGGCGGGCGGCGCAGCGTCAGCCTGGACCCTGAGTCCTTCGGTCACGGTGTGTCCTGTCGGCACGCGCGCGGCGAGGACCCGGCAGCCCCGCGGGACGCGTCGCGTCATCGTACCAAGAGTCCGGCGAAGGCCCATCCCGGGCGGCGGCCGGGCGGGGCGGAGGCGGTGGGGCGGCGGGCCGGCGCGGCGGCCGGGCGGCGGGGCGGCGGGGCCGGCCGGACCCCGGGCACGACCGCCGGATGCACACCGGGTGGGCGCGTGGCGAGGATCGAGGCGACGTCGGCCGGCCATCTTCGGTCCATTCCACGCTCGATCCGGCGGCCGGGCCAGAGCGGGCTGATGGCGCCGGGCGCGGCCCCGCCGCCTCCCTCCGCTCCCGACAGCCCCGCGCGCACCCACGGCGGCCCCAGATAGCGCCCCGGAGACTCTTCGCCGGGTCCGTGCCATCGATCGCGGCGGGTCGTACCCCTCCGCCACGCTCGCGACGACGCCGGCCGGGGTCGCCGAGCCGCTCGCGGAGGGGTGCGAGGGGTCATCAGCCGCGCTTACCAGTCTCCCGGAGCATGGATGACGCCGGATCGCCACTCCGGCGTCGATAGCAGTCTCCGGGGGGATATCCGGCACGACGGCCGCGAA
>JAKOQS010000083.1 GCA_029778235.1 Chloroflexota bacterium
CCTCTCTACACCACGCGAGTCGCGTATCACCGGTTCGTCGAGATGCGCGAGATGTTCACGCAGACGATCGGTGCTCTCGCCGAGGCGGTGGATGCACGGGACAAGTTCACGTCCAACCACAGCCGGCGCGTGATGACGATGTCGGTGGACATCGGCCGGGTCAGGAAGGTGTCCGCCGCGGACCTCGACGCGCTCGAATGGGGCGGTCTGCTCCACGACGTCGGGAAGATCGGGGTCCCGGACGCGGTCCTCCTCAAGCCCGATCGGCTCACGAAGGAGGAGCGGGCGCTGATGAACGCGCACCCGGTCATGGGGGCGAACATCATCGGCCCGGTGACGAAGCTCGCTCCCGTGGTGCCGCTGATCCTGCATCACCACGAGTGGTTCAACGGCTCCGGGTATCCGGACCGGCTGGTCGGGATGGAGATCCCCGAGCTCGCCCGGATCCTCGCCGTCGCGGACGCGTTCGAGGCGATGACCGCCGCGCGGCCGTACCGGATGACGCCGCTCACGAGGACCGAGGCGCTCGCGGAGCTCCGAAGGTTCGCGGGGATCCAGTTCGACCCGCAGATGGTGGAGGCGTTCGCGAGGACCGAGTGGGTGCGCGACACCCCGGACCCGGCGCGGCCGAACGACGTCCACCCGGTGCCGATGCTGCGCGACATGGCCGACCGGCTCGCGACCGCGACCAGCGCGCCCGAGCCGACCGCCCCGGCAGAGAACCGCTAGCGGGTGCTCGCCGGGGCGATCGTCCTGGGGCTCGTCGCCGGCCTCGTCGCCGGTGGCTCGCTGTGGAACCTCGCCTCCATCCGGATCCGATCTGCCTGGCTCATCTTCCTTGCGCTGGCGCTGCGCCTCGCGTTCGAGATCGGGGTGGGTGCCGGCCTCGACCTCCCGCAGCCGCTCCGGATGGCGCTCCTCACGGTCTCGTACGGGCTCCTGGTCGTGGGGCTCGCCGCCAACAGGCGATACCCGGGCTTCCTGCTCGCCCTCATCGGCGTCCTGAGCAACGGGATCGTCATCCTCTGGAATGGCGGCCGGATGCCGATCTGGGAGCCGAGCCTCATCGCCGCCGGCTTCACCGACGCGGATGTCGCCACCGCGCTGCACGTCCTCCTCCCGGCGCCGCTCGACGCCTCCTTCCTCCTGCACCTCGGGCCGTTGTCGGACGTCGTTCCCATCCCGATCCCGTTCGTTCGCAACGTCGCGTCGATCGGCGACGTGTTCCTGTACGCGGGCCTGGCGATGTTCGTGTTCGCCGCGGTCCTGGGGCGTCCGTCGTGGATCGAGGACGACGCGGGGACGGCGGTCGCCCGACGGCCGGGCGCAGGTCCGCGGACCCGCGACGGCGGCGGCGTGCCTGTCCCTGAGCAGGCGTCGCGGGACGGGCTCCTCGTCGCCGGACTCGCGGAGGTCGGCGAGGCGGCTGCGCTCCAGCGTCCGTCGTTGCTCGGCGGCGTCGGGGCGGGTCCGGCGATCTCCGCCCCGGTCCCGGCGGCGCCATCGTTCGGCCGGCGCGTGCTGGGGCACCCGTACGTCCGTCTCGCGCTCAACGGCGACTTCTCGGCACTGTGGATCGGCCAGCTGATCAGCTTCTTCGGCGACCGGATCAACCAGATCGCTGTCGTGTTCCTGGTCCTGGGCCTGACGGGCTCGCCGGTCGCGGTCAGCGCGGTCTTCGTGGCGGCGTTCCTGCCGAACCTCATCCTCGGGCCGATCGCCGGCGCGTTCGTCGATCGCTGGGACCACCGGGAGGTGATGGTGGTGAGCGACCTCCTCCGCGCGGCGGCGGTCGTGCTCATCCCGGCGGCGGCCACCGTGGACGTCCTGCTCGTGTACCCGCTCGTGTTCGCGGTGACGAGCGTGACGATCTTCTTCCGGCCCGCGCGGACGGCGGTCATCCCGCGGATCGTCCGGGACGACGAGCTCGTGACCGCCAACTCGGCGACCTGGATCGGCGAGACGCTGGCCGACGTGGTGGGCTACCCCATCGCCGGCTTGTTCGTCGGGTTCCTGGGCGGGGCGCTGGCACTCGCGTTCTGGCTCGATGCGCTCACCTACGTCGCGTCGGCGCTCCTCATCGGCACGATGGCGATCCCGCCGGTGGTGCGGACGATCGACCGGGCGGGAGCCGGCCTCCGGGGGGTGCTGGCGGACCTGCGGGAGGGGTGGCGCTTCCTGCGGAGCGAGTCGGTGCTGCTGGCCAACACCGCCCAGGGCGTCGTGGCCCAGGTGAGCGTGGGGACCACGATCGCGCTGACGCCGGTCTACGCGGCGGAGGTGCTCGACCTCGGCGCCCTTGATGCATCGACCGTCTATGCGCTGCTCGAGACCGCCGTGGGGATCGGGAGCCTGGTCGGCGGGTTCGTCGTCGGGCTCGTCGGGATGCGGCTCGCGCGAGGCCGCATGGTCATCGTCGGGTTCACGCTGTACGGGGCGTGCGTGGCCGGCCTTGGCCTGACCGGGAACGTGGCGCTGGCGCTGGGCCTGATGGCCGGCTGCGGCATCGCGAACATGGTCTACGTCATCCCGAGCCAGACGCTCTTCCAGGAGCGGACGCCGGCCGACCTCATCGGACGGGTCGTGAGCTTCCGATTCGCGCTGGTGACGGCGTCGATGAGCGCGGCGATGGCCGGTGCGGGCCTCCTGGCCGCGGGCGCGGGCGTCTCGACCGTGCTGGTCGCATCCGGAGTGATCACCGCGGCCACGGGCCTGGCGGGGCTCCTCACGCGGTCGGTCCGCGACGCCTGACGCGGCGTCACCCTCGCTCCCGTGTCGCGTTGGGTACACTGGCGCGAGCCGTGAGGCCGGCGCGGTCGCCGCGCGCCCACGGACCGCAGCACGCGACGTGCCACGATCGCCACGGCCGTCCATGGCCGACACGGAGCAGGACGACGGGATGACGGACAAGGACAGCCAGGGCTCGCCCGACGCGCAGCCTCTCGACAGCGCCGCGGACGCGAGCCCGGCCGGCGACCTGGCAGGGGCGACCGAAGCCTCCGCCGAGGCAGGCACCGAGGCCG
>JAKOQS010000084.1 GCA_029778235.1 Chloroflexota bacterium
CCGAGCGCACCGACCTGGACCAGCTCGTCCGGCACGTCGCCGACGCGTTCGCCTCCCGCGCGGACCAGGCCGAGGTGGACCTGGGGCTCGACCTCCCCGGCCGGGAGGTCGTCGTGATGGCCTACCCGGAACGGCTGCGGACCGCCGTGGGCGACCTCGTGGACAACGCCCTGAAGTTCACGCCGGCGGGCGGCACCGTGACGATCGGGCTCCGGGCGGGTGACGACCGGGCCTTCATCTGGGTCGCGGACACCGGCATCGGGATCCCGCCGCCGGACCTCCCCCTGCTGTTCGAGCGGTTCCATCGCGGGGCGAACGCCGCCGCGTACCCCGGCAGCGGGCTCGGCCTCGCCATCGTCCGCGCGACCGCCGAGCTGCACGGCGGGACGGTCCGCGCTGAGAGCGGGGGTGGGGGGTCGCGCTTCGAGATCGCCCTGCCCCTCGCCTGACGACCGGATCGACCCGGGCACCGGCCCGCCGCGGCCGCGTTCGGGCACCTGCCGTCGGCGACCGCCGAGGTCCGACCCGCCGACGATCCTCCGCGACCCGGGCACCGGCCCTCCGCGGCCCACCGACGGCCCGCCCTCGCCCCGGCGACGGCCCTCCGCCGCCACCTGGACTACGCTCTCGGCCATGCCGCACCGTCGATCCCGCGCACCGCGCGTGTCCCGCTCCGCCACGGCCGCGCTCACCGCCGCCGTCGCTGCCGCTCTCCTGACCGGCTTCCTCGCCGCGTGCGACTCGTCCACGCGCCCGTCGCCGTCGGCGACCGCCGCAGCCACCCCGATCGCGACGGCGTCCGCGACGGCGGCGCCGCCGACGGCCCCCGCCTCACCGGCCGCCACCGCGCCCACGACCGCCCCGGGCGCCCCGACCGCCGCGCCCACGGCGGCAGCCGACGACGTCGCGGTCCTGCGGGGCATCGCCGACGACATCGCGGGCATCCGCGACCTTGGGTGGAAGACAGCGGTCACCCCGCGCGTCATCGACGAAGCGGAGCTGCGCCGGCTCCTCCAGCGGGACTTCGAGACCAGCGGGACGTCGGGGGACCTCGCCGAGGTCGAGGCGCTCTACCGCGGGCTGGGGGCGATGACGGGCGATCGGTCGCTCGAGGACCTGTACCTCGAAGCGCTCGGCAGCCAGGTGCTCGGCTTCTACCGCGATGACGACAGGACGCTCTACATCGTCCGGCGGTCCGGCGGGCTCGGGCCGGTGGAGAAGTACACGGCCGCACACGAGCTCACGCATGCGCTCCAGGACCAGCACTTCGGCCTCGCGTCGCTCGGTCTCGACACGCCCGGGCAGAGCGACCGGGCCCTTGCCGCTCTCTCCCTCGTGGAGGGCGATGCGTCGCTCGCCGGCGTGTACTGGAGCCAGGGGCACCTCAGCCTCGCCGACCTCGGGGAGATCCTGCGAGCCGCCGCCGCGCCAGGTGCCCAGGAGGCGCTCGACGCCCTGCCGCCGATCGTCCGCGAGGGCCTCACGTTCCCGTACCTCCAGGGCCTCCAGTTCGTGATGGGGCTGCAGACGACAGGCGGCTGGGAGGCTGTCGATGCGGCCTACGCGAGACCACCCGCCTCCACCGAGCAGATCCTGCACCCCGAGAAGTACCAGGCGGGCGAGGGGCCGGTGAAGGTCGGGACGCCCTTGCCGCGTGGGGTCGCGGGGGCGATCGGGCCCGACTGGCGCCTCACCTATACCGACACGCTCGGCGAGCTCGGGCTCCGGACCTGGCTCGCGCAGGCGAACGACGCCCAGGCCGCCGATGCAGCGGCGGCAGGCTGGGGCGGCGACCGCGTGGAGCTGTATCGCGGTCCAGCCGGCGGCTGGGCGATCGTCATGCGCACCGCCTGGGACGACGCGGCCGCCGCCGGGCGGTTCACCGAGGCGGCACGGCTGGTCGTGGGTGCGCTGCCCCACGCGACGCTCATGACCGGCGCGCAGGGGCCCGTGATCCTCGTGGGCAGCGACGCGGCCGTGCTCGGGAAGCTGGAAGCGGCCGCCGCAAGGTAGCCGGGTCCCCGCGGCGACGGCCGCGGAGTCCGCGCGCGATGCCCCTACATGCTGTCGGGCGCCGAGATCCCCAGCAGGCCGAGCGCGTTCGCGAGCGAGAGCCGCACCAGCTCGACGAGCGCCAGCCGCGACGCCGAGGTCCCGGGGTCGTCCGGGTCCACCACGCGCCTGTCGCGGTAGAACGCGTGGAACGCGGTGGCAAGGTCCGTCGCGTACGCCGTGACGCCCTGCGTCTCGTGCGCGGCCGCCGCGTCCTCCACCACCTCGGGCAGGCGCAGCGCCAGGATGGCCAGGTCGCGCGAGATCGAGTCGTCGGCAAGGGCTCCGTCGAGCGATCCCGTCGCCCGCAGCCCGGCCTCGGCCGCCTTGCGCAGGATCGAGCTGATCCGCGCGTGGGCGTACTGGACGTAGTAGACGGGGTTCTCGTTCGACTGCTTCTTCGCGAGCTCGATGTCGAAGTCGATCCCGCTCGTGTGCGCGCGCGAGCCGAAGAACCAGCGGGCAGCGTCCACGCCCACCTCGGCGAGCAGGTCGTCGAGCGTGATGAACTCGCCGGCCCGCTTGCTCATCGAGACCTCGATCCCGTCGCGCACGAACCGGACCCAGGCGATCAGGAGCATCTCGACGGCGTCCTTCTCGAACCCCATCGCCTCGGCCGCGTTCCGGACCCGCGCCACCGTCCCGTGGTGGTCGGCGCCCCAGATGTAGATGAGGTGGTCGAAGCCGCGCCCGAACTTCTCGGCCACGTACCCGATGTCCGAGCCGAAGTACGTCCAGTCACCCGTGGACTTGCGGATCACGCGGTCCTTGTCGTCGCCGAACGCCGTCGAGCGGAACCACGTCGCGCCGTCCTGCTCGTACACGTGGCCGCCCGCGCGGAGTCGTGCGACAGCGGCCTCGACCGATCCGTCGGTGTACAGGGAGCCCTCGCTCTTCCACACGTCGAAGCGGACGCCCAGGTGCGCGAGCGACGCCTCGATGCCGGCCCGGATCCGCTCAGAGGCCCACTCGCCCACGATGCGGTCGCGCTGGTCGCCCGAGGCGACGGCCCGCGCCAGCAGGTCGTTGGGAAGCTCCGCCGCGAGCGCGTGGACATACTCGCCGCGGTAGCCATCCTCCGGGATCCCCGTCCCGAGCCGGATCGCCGCGACCGAACCGCCCAGGTTCCAGACCTGCTGGCCGAAGTCGTTGAAGTAGTACTCGCGGGTCACCCGGTGTCCCGCCGCCTCCAGGACGCGGCAGAGCAGGTCGCCGACGAACGCCCCGCGCGCATTCCCGATGTGGAGGGGGCCGGTCGGGTTCGCGGAGACGAACTCCACGTTCACGTGCTGCGGGCGCGCCGCCGCCACGTGCCCGAACGATGGACCAGCGACCCGCGCGGCGTCCGCCGCCGCCTCGACGAACGCAGGCGCGAGGCGGATGTTGATGAAGCCCGGCGCCGCCACCTCGACGGTGCCGATCGGCGAGCCGAGCACCGCGGTGGCCGCGTCCGCGGCCTCGGCGTCGGGCGCCCGGTCCCGTGGCGCGTCCGCGGCCCCGCCCGCCTCCACATCCCTTTCGAGCTCGACCGCCAGCGCACTCGCGATCTCCAGGGGCGGTCGGCGGAGCGGGCGCGCCAGCTTCATCGCGAGATTCGACGCGAGATCGCCGTGGTCCGGGTTCGCAGGCCGGTCCACCTCGATCGCGACGGGTGCGGCGTCGGCCGGGAGAGCGGGCAGGGCCCCGGTCGCGACCGCCCGCTCCCACGCGCGCTCGACCGCCCTGCGGACGAGTGCGCGGACGGGGGGCTGGACGGGTGCGGTCACAATGCCTCCGGACGGGCGAACGGTGCGCGGGACCCCGGGCGGGTGAACAGGCGGAGCGCCCCTCCCGGCGGCACGTGGACAGGGGGCGTCACGTGCCGATCGTAGCCGGTGGGCGCTCGGGGCGAGCCATCCGTTCGCGAGCTCACATCTCGATGAGATCCCCGGGCGCGACGATCCGGACGTCGCCGGTGTACCCGGCGCGGACCGAGGCCGCCACGGCGTCGAAGTCGTACGTGCCCAGCACGTGCGTGACGAGGACGCGGCCCGCGCCGCTGGCAGCTGCGAGCCCGGCGACCGCCGGTGCGTCCAGGTGCGTGTCGGCGACCCGGACGGGACCGGTCCCGAACGATGCCTCCACGAGCAGCGCATCCCCAGGGCGGACCAGCGGGAGAAGGTCCTCGGCTCGACCGCAGTCGCCGCTGTACACCAGGCCGGGGCCGTCCGCTCGCGACGCCGGGACCACGCGGAACGCGTAGCTGTCGGCGTTGTGCGTGACCCGGCGGGCCTCGATGGAGAACGGTCCGACGGTGAGCTGGCCCTCGTCGAGCGCCTCCACGTCGAGCGCGTCGGCCGTGAAGCCCGGCTGCGCGTGAAGGTCGTCGAGTCGCTGACCGAGCCCGCGCGGCGCGATCACCCGCACGCGCCGTGGCGGCTCGAACTCGTAGCGCAGGTAATGGCGGAGCGGCACGAGGTCGACGAAGTGGTCCGGGTGCAGGTGGCTCACGAGGATCGCGTCGAGCGTGCTCGGCTCGACGGCCTGGGCGACGCCCGCGTAGGCGCCGTGCCCCAGGTCGAGCACGATCGCATGCCCCTCGAGGAGCAGGACGTAGGCGGCGCCGACCGCGCCTGGCCGTGCGGAGTAGGCGGGTCCGGCGCCAGCGACGACGAGCTCCATGGGCCGATGCTACCCGGCGACCGTGCTGCTCGCGCGAGGGTTGGCGCGGACGATCGGCTCGCCGGCTCGGCTCGGCGCCTCGCCGAGACCGGCCGGCGCGCCGCCGCCCATGGCGACCTCGGCGAACCCGGCCCCGGCGGCGATCTCGTACCCCCGCCCCAGTCCGAACGCGAACGACCGCGCGACATGCGCGTCCGACCCGATGGTCACCCGTGAGCCGCCCAGCTCGCGGAACCGCGCGACGACCCATGGCGCCGGGTACGTCTCCTCCGCGGCCTGGCGGAGCCCGCTGGTGTTCACCTCCAGGCCGGTCCCCGTCTCCACCAGCGCCCGGAGGATCGGCTCGTACAGCTCCGGGGCGGCCGCGAAGGCAGCCGGGGGAACGTGCGGCGCCAGGTAGCGCTTCACGAAGTCCAAGTGGCCGACGACGTCGAAGAGCCCGCTCCGGGCGGCCGCGAGGACCTCCGCGAAGTAGGGCCCGACGATCTCGGCGAACGAGCGCCCGGCGACCCAGGCCGCGACCCGCTCGCGCGTGTACGGGTCGTCGCGCATGACGTGCACCGAGCCGATCGCGTGGTCGTACGGCCCGCGGGCCAGATGCTCGCGGATCTCGGGCTCGTACCGGGCCTGGTAGGTCACCTCGATCCCGAAGCGGATCGTCACGCCACGGCCGGCCCAGCGCTCCGCCGCCCCGCGCACGTACCGCTCGCGCGTGGGCAGGTCCGCGAACGCGTACGCGGGCGCGGAGGGATCGAAGTCCACGTGGTCGGTGATCGCGATCTCGGCGATCCCACGCGCAGCCGCGGCCGCGGCGTACGTGTCGATCGCCACGTCGGCGTCGGGTGACAGGCGCGTGTGGAGATGGCCGTCGAAGGGCAGGTCGCGGTCGTCCGGGCGCCCCTCGACCGCCTCGGCGACGGGGTCGCCGGGGTCGATCGCGGCGGGACGGCCCGCCGTGTCGTCGGTCATCGGCGGCCGGGGCAGCGCGCGGTGGACGGCGAGCCCCCGACGGAGCGGCGAGCATCTGCGCCGGCGCGCAGCCGCGGAGGTCGGGGGTCGCAGGCCGACAGGACCCGCGCGGCCGCCCGTCCGGCGGTTCGGCGCCTCATCCGGCGATCACGCCCATCGCGCGGCCGACGCGGTCGAAGGCGGCAACGCACCGCTCCAGGTGCCCCCGGGTGTGCGCGGCGGTGACGATCGTCCGGATCCGCGCCCGGTCGAGCGCGACCGTCGGGTAGACGACCGACGGCGCGAAGACGCCCTCCGCGAACAGGCGCTCGGCGAACTCGATCGCCGCGGCCGAATCGCCCACGATCACCGGCGTGATCGGCGTCTCCGAGGCACCCGTGTCGAACCCGAGGCGGGAGAGCTCCGCCTTGAACCACCGGGTGTTCTCCCAGAGGCGCTCGAGCAGCTCCGGCTCCTCCTCCATGACGCGGATCGCCTCCAGGCACGCGGCGGCCACGGCCGGCGGGTGGGAGGTGGAGAAGAGGAACGGTCGCGCCCGCTGGATCAGCAGGTCGCGCAGCGCCTGCGAGCCCGCCACGTATCCGCCGAGGACGCCCATCGCCTTCGACAGCGTCCCGACCTGGATCGCGACCCGCCCGTGCAGGTCGAAGTGGTCCACGCTCCCGCGTCCGTCCCGGCCGAGCACGCCCGAGGCGTGCGCGTCGTCCACCATCACGGCCGCTTCGAACGCCTCGGCGGCCTCCACGATCGCGGGCAGCGGTGCGACGTCGCCGTCCATGCTGAAGACGCCGTCGGTGACCACGAGGATCGACCGGTAGGGCCGGCCCTGCGCATCCCCCTCGCGGCGCGCCCGCTCCAGGATCGCGCGCAGCGCATCGACGTCGCGGTGCGGGTAGATCTCCCGCGGCGCCTTCGACAGCCGCATCCCGTCGATGATCGACGCGTGGTTGAGCTGGTCGCTCACGATCAGGTCGCGCTCGCCGGCCACGACCGGGATGACGCCGGTGTTGCACGTGAAGCCCGACTGGAAGGTGAGCACCGCCTCGACGTGCTTGAAGCGCGCGAGGTGCGCCTCCAGCGCCTCGTGCAGCGTCATCGTCCCGGCGATCGTGCGGACCGCCCCGCTCCCGGCGCCGTAGTCGGCGACCGCCGCGACCGCGGCGGCCTTGAGCCGCGGGTGGTCCGCGAGGCCCAGGTAGTTGTTGGACGAGAGGCTGATGACGCCGCGCCCGTCCACCACCACCTCCGGGCCCTGTGCGGTGCTCATCACGCGCAGCGGCCGGTAGAGGCGGGCGGCCTTCAGCTCGTCGAGCTCCAGCGCCAGGTGGGCGAGGGGGTCCGGTCGGGTCGACATCGGGTCCTCCGGGCGGTTCGTCATGTCGCCATCTCCGGGTCGGCGTTCAGCGGGTCCAGTCGAGGATGACCTTGCCCGAGTCGCCCGACCGCGCGGCGGCGAACGCCGCCTCGAAGTCGCGGAACCCGAACCGGTGGGTGATCGCCGGTGTGATGTCCAGCCCCGACTGGAGCATCACCGTCATCTTGTACCAGGTCTCGTACATCTCCCGGCCGTAGATGCCCCGCAGGGTGAGCATCTTGAAGACGATCTCGTTCACGTCGAGCGTGATCTCCTCGGTCGGGATCCCCAGGATCGCGATCCGGCCGCCGTGGGCCATCGACGCGATCGCCGTCCGAAGGGCGGTCGCATTGCCCGACATCTCGAGCGCCACGTCCCACCCCTCGGTCATCCCCAGGTCGCGCTGGACGTCGGCGAGGCTCCGCTCGCGCGGGTCCACGACCGCGGTCGCGCCCATCCGCGAGGCGAGCGCCCGGCGGACGGGGTTGGGCTCCGACACGACGACGTACCGGGCGCCTGCATGGCGGACGACCGCCGTGGCCATGAGCCCGATGGGTCCCGCGCCCGAGACGAGGACGTCCTCGCCGAGCACCGGGAAGGCGAGGGCGGTGTGGACCGCGTTCCCGAACGGGTCGAAGATCGCGGCCACGTCCTCGTCCACCCCCGGCCAGTGGTGCCACACGTTGGTCATCGGGAGCGCGACGTACTCGGCGAACGCCCCGTCGCGGCCCACGCCGAGGCCCACCGTGTGGGCGCAGAGGTGGCGGTTGCCGGCCATGCAGTGACGACACCGCCCGCACACGACGTGGCCCTCGCCGCTCACCATGTCGCCCGGCCGGAAGTCGCTCACGTTGGCGCCGATCTCCACCACCTCGCCCACGAACTCGTGGCCCACGACGAGCGGCGGGTGGATGGTCTTCGCGGCCCATGCATCCCAGGAGGCGATGTGCAGGTCCGTCCCGCAGATGCCGGTCTTGCGGACGCGGATGAGGACGTC
>JAKOQS010000008.1 GCA_029778235.1 Chloroflexota bacterium
CACCCGCTCCGCGCTCGCCAACGCCGCGTCCATCGCCGGCCTGCTCCTCACCACCGAGGCGCTCGTCGTCGAGAAGAAGGAGGACGCCGAGGACGAGGGCCACGGTCACGGCCACTCGCACGGCCCCGGCGGCCACAGCCACTAGGCATCCGCCCAGCACGACGAAGCCCCCGTCCGGATCGGACGGGGGCTTCGTCGTGGTCGGGGGCCGCGGGACCGACCTCGGGCTGGGGGACGGCACGGGGTCGTGGTCGCGCGGCCCGAGGGGCAGGGTCTGCAACGCAGGCCCGCCCGGATCCCGGCACGCGCGGCCGTGGGCGCCGCGGCGTGCCGGGAGGTCGCCGGGAACGATCAGGCGGTCTGCGGGATGCGGCGGCGCAGGTAGATCGCCTCGCGGTCGTCCTCGCTCATCCCGCCCCACACGCCGTAGGGCTCGCGGACGGCGAGGGCGTGCGCGGCGCACTCGGCCACGACGGGGCAGCGGGAGCAGACCGACTTGGCCGCGAGCTCGCGCGACAGCCGGGAGGGGCCGCGCTCGCCCTCGGGGTGGAAGAACAGGTCGCTGTCCTCGCCGCGGCAGGCCGCGTGCAGCTGCCAGTCCCAGAGGTCGGCGTTGGGACCCGGGAGCCGGGAGACGTCCGCCATGTCGGCACCTCTTCTCTCGTCGTTGGGTCGAACCTACAACCGCTTCATAGGTTGGTCAAGAGAGTGTTTTGCACAACATGTGAATCGATCTGTGGACAACGCTGCCGCGGGTTCCGTGGGAGCGTCGCCGCAGGTCGCGCGCCGTCTCCTGCTGGTGAAGACGAACGAGCCGCCACGAGGGTTCAACCCGTGCGCGGCGCGATTCGTTCCGCGCGCCTGGCGCGTCTCGAATGGCAGGACGGGCGCACCGGCACGACACTGGTGCCCGTCATGGCCAGCCACGAGACCGCTCCCGCCGCCGGGTCGCCCGGGCTCACGGTCGCCGCCGTCGCCCGCCGTCTCGGTGTGGCACCGGCGACCCTGCGCACCTGGGACCGGCGCTACGGCGTCGGCCCGTCGAGCCACACGGCGGGGTCGCACCGGCGCTACTGCGCTCTGGACGTGGCCCGGCTCGACCTCATGCGCCGACTGGTCAACGCCGGGGCCCCGCCGGCGGAGGCGGCCCGGGCCGCGCTCGCGGCCGACCTCACCGCGGCCCCGGTCGTCGGCCTCACGCCCGTCGCCGACGACGCCGCCGCGGCGTACCCCGACCTCGCCGGGCTCGCCGGTCTCGCGGCGGGCGACCCG
>JAKOQS010000085.1 GCA_029778235.1 Chloroflexota bacterium
CGGATCCGGGCACTCACCGTCGCCGCCGCTCTCGCCGGCGCGGCCGGCGTCACCGGGTTCGGCCTCCTTGCGGCCCAGGGCTCCGGCTCCGTGGTGGCAGCGGGCACGCCGACGACCTCGGCCGCCGTCACCGGCGGCACCGGCGCGGTCGGCACCACGGATCCGACGGATGCCGCGGCGGCCACGACGACCGCGGCGCCGACCCTCCAGGCGGCTCCCGGGCAGGTCTCGGCGGCGACCGGGGCCGGCCAGGTCACCACCGGCGGATCCACCCGATGACCGCCGAGGCGATCTGGCGGGCGCTCGGCACGAACGTCCACCTGCTCGTGACGGACGGCGACCTCGCCGTCGCCCGGGCCGCGGTCGAGGAGACGCTCGCCCGCGTGGACGCGACGTACAGCAGGTTTCGGACGGACAGCGAGCTGACGCGGCTGAACGCCGCGGCCGGCGAGACCGTGCGCGTGAGCCACCTGCTCGCGCGGGCGATCGACGCGGGCATGCGCGCGGCCGTCACGACGCGCGGCCTCGTGGACCCCACGGTGGGCCGGGCCGTCCGCGCCACGGGCTACGACGCCGACTTCTCGGTCGTCGCCCGGCGGACGGGCGGGACGGGCGGGCCGACCGCTGTGCGGCCGCCGACGGCCACCGCGGCGCTCGGGGCCCACGCGCCATCTCCGGCGAGCCCGGCCGCCCCGGCGGCCTTCGCGGGCACGCCCGCGGCACTCGCGGGCATGTGGGCGGCCCGCGCCGACGCCCCGGTCGTCCGCATCGAGCGCGTGCCCGGCTGGCGCGCCGTCCGTTTCGACCCGCGAGGGCGCACCGTGCGCGTCCCCCGCGGCGTCGCGATCGACCTCGATTCGGTCGGCAAGGCGCTGGCCGCGGACCTCTCGGCGGCGGGCGCCGTGGACGCCATGGGGCCGGACGCCGGCGTCCTCGTGAGCCTCGGCGGGGACATCGCGGTCGCCGGTGCTCCCCCGCCCGGCGGCTGGCGGATCGCCGTCGGCGAGGACAGCGGTGCCGATCCGCGCGACGCCGACGAGGTCGTAACGCTCTCGGCCGGCGCCGTCGCCACATCCAGCACGATGGTCCGACGCTGGCGGCGCGACGGCGAGGACGTCCATCACATCATCGCCCCGCGGACGGGCGCGCCCGCCGCAGGGCCATGGCGGACGGCGACCGTCGTCGCCGCCACCTGCGTCGACGCGAATGCGGCGGCGACGGCCGCGATCGTCGCCGGGACCGAGGCCGTCGCGTGGCTCCGGGCGCTCCACCTGCCGGCGCGACTCGTCGCGACCGACGGGACGGTCGTCCGGATCGCCGGCTGGCCGGCGCCCGCCGCGACGACACCCCGACCCGAAAGGAACGTGGCATGAGCTCCGAGATCCTCTGGTATGCGACACGCGGCGCCGGCGCCGTCTCGCTCCTCCTCTTCACCGGCGTCGTCCTGCTCGGCGTCCTCGGCGCCGGCCGCTGGCGCCGTCCTTCGTGGCCGCCGGCCCTGACCGGCGGGCTCCACCGCAACGTGGCGCTGCTCTCGCTGGTCTTCCTCGGGGTGCACGTCGGGACGGCCGTCCTGGACCCGTTCGCCGCGGTCGGGCCGCTCGCCGCGGTGGTGCCCCTCACATCGGGCTACCGGCCGCTCGCGGTGAGCCTGGGGCTCGTCGCGGTCTACCTCGGCGTCGCCCTGGTCCTGACCAGCGAGCTCCGGCGGCACATCGGGGTCCGAGCGTGGCGCGCGGTCCACTGGGCCGCCTACGCCGCGTGGCCGCTCGCCGTGGCACACGGGATCACCGCCGGGACCGACGCCCGGACCGCCTGGATGATCGCGATCGACGCGCTCTGCGTGGGTGCCGTCTTCGGTGCGGTCGCGTGGCGGGTCGCCGTCGGCGGCACGCGCCGGGCCGGCGGCCGTGCGACGATGCCGCCCGTAAGCGCGCGACAGGGGACGTGAGCGATGAGGATCCTCGTGGCGGAGGACGACCGCGGCCTCCAGGAGGTGCTCGCGCTCGGGCTGCGCGACGCGGGCTACCACGTTGACGCGGTGGACCGCGGCGACGACGCCATCGACCAGCTGCGCTGGTACGAGTACGACGTGGCGATCGTGGACTGGCGGATGCCCGGCGCCGAGGGGATCGACGTGGTGGCGTGGGCGCGGAAGCACGACCGGCCGACGGCGATCCTCATGCTCACCGCGCGCGACACGCCCGCGGACCGGATCCGCGGCCTGGACACCGGCGCTGACGACTACCTCGTCAAACCGTTCGACTTCGGCGAGCTGCTCGCGCGGGTGCGCGCCCTCCAGCGCCGCCCGCGCGGGGTGGACCAGCCGGTGCTCACGCTCGGCAGGCTGGCGCTCGACCCCGTCTCGCAGACGGTCACCATCGGGGACGCCGAGGTGGGCCTGACACGGACCGAGCACCGCATCCTGGAGCTGCTCCTCCGCCGGTCGCCGGCGGTCGTCGGGCGGAAGGCCATCGCCGAGCACGCCTGGGAGGACGAGACCGACCCGCTCGGCTCCAACGCCATCGACGTCCAGATGAGCCGGCTCCGCGCCAAGCTCGTGGGGAGCGGCGTGCGCGTGGTCACGGTCCGGGGCAGCGGCTACCGCGCGGAGGCGGGATGAGCGCCGCCCAGGGCGTCGAGGTCCGCCGCACCTCCATCCGCGTCGCGCTGGCCGCGACGGTCCTGGTCGCGGCGGCGTACACGGTCATCGCACTCGCGGTCGTCGCGATCGTCACGCAGAACCTGACCGCCCAGATCGACGACCGTCTCATGCGATCGCTCTCGCACGTCCCCCAGGAGCCCTTCCCGGGCGGCGGCGGGTTCGAGCCCCCCCCGGGCGACCGACCGTTCGGTCCCACGACGCTCGTCTGGACGATCAAGGCGGACGGGACGGTGGTCACCGGCCTCGCGGGGATCCCCGAGCTGCCCGTCGAGTACCGGGCGGTCACGGCGCCGCGGACCGTCACGATCGATGGGACCGAGATGCGGATCGCCGGGGCGCCCGCGGGCGGCCCCGGCGCGGCCGACTACGTCGTCATCGGGCAGACGATGGACGCGGTGGCGGAGGCGCAGACGACCATCATCCGCGCCGAGCTGATCATCGGCCCGATCCTCCTGATCGTCGTCTTCCTCGGCGCGATCGCCATCGGCCGCCGCGTGGCCGCCCCGATCGAGCGCGCCCGGCAGCGCCAGCTCGAGTTCACCGCCGACGCCAGCCACGAGCTGCGAACGCCCCTCGCGGTCATCGAGGCCAACACGAGCCTGGCCCTCGCGCAGGACCGGTCCGCGGAGTGGTACCGCGACGCGTTCGTGCGGGTGGACGGCGAATCCCGCCGGATGCGCCGCCTGGTGGAGGACCTTCTGTGGCTCGCCCGGTTCGATGCCGCCACGGCGCCGCCACCCGGGGAGACCGTGGACCTGGGGATCCTCGCAGCCGGGACCGCGGACCGGTTCGCGGCCGTCGCCGAGACGCGCCGTCTGCGGCTCGAGGTGCATGCA
The DNA here is from genome assembly GCA_029778235.1 of Chloroflexota bacterium. Lineage (GTDB taxonomy): Bacteria > Chloroflexota > Limnocylindria > Limnocylindrales > CSP1-4 > CAIYQJ01. The sequence goes on from JAKOQS010000085.1 coordinate 3,502, forward strand.
GCGGACGACGTCATCGTGGCCGTCCCCGCCGACTGGGCGGACCGCCTCGTGGGCGTCCTCCTGGACAACGCGTGCAAGTACTCGCCCGAGGGTGGGACGGTGGACGTCACCGTGGACCTCGCGGGCGGGCGGGCGCGGCTCACCGTGGACGACGCCGGGCCGGGCATCCCGGAGGACCAGCGCGATCTCGTGTTCGACCGCTTCCACCGCGCCACCGACTCGGCGGGCGGCGCGGGGCTGGGACTCGCGATCGCGGACGCGGTCGTGCGCGCGACGGGCGGCCGCTGGCAGCTCGGCACCTCGCCGGCGGGGGGCGCCCGGATGACCGTCCTCTGGTCGCCGGCAGGGCCGGCGGGCGGCCGCGGAGCCGCATCGGGCGCATAACCGCCCGGGTAGACGGCCGCGTGGCCGGCCCCGGCGGGGACGACCGCGGCGCGTAACCCATCCGAAAGGGACGGCGGCCGAGACTGCCGTCCATGGACACCACCACCCTCCTCCCCACCCTCGGTGCCCAGGCCGGCCCCGGCGGCGCTGCCGCCGGGGCCGGGCCCGGGGACCACCCCGTCCGCCGGCCGGCGCTGCCCGGCCTCGGGCGTCCCCGGCCCGCGGGCGCGCGGATCGTGCGCGAAGCGTTCACGTTCGGCGCGATCGGCGTCGTCAGCACGCTCGCCTACGCGGCCCTCTACCTCGTGCTTCGCGGTTGGATGGACGCCGCTGCCGCGAACGCCGTCTCCCTCGTGATCACCGCGGTGGGCAACACCGCCGCGAACCGGCGGCTGACGTTCGGCGTCCGCGGCCGCGCTTCGATGATCCGCGACCAGGTCGCGGGTCTCGCGGCGTTCGGCATCGCGCTCGGCCTGACCTCCGCCTCGATCGCCGCCCTCGATCTCGTCGTCCCGGACGCAGGTCACGTGGTGGAGCTTGCCGCGCTGGTGGCCGCCAACGTGGCGGCCACCGTGACCCGCTTCCTCCTGCTCCGCGCGTGGATCCCCCGCGATGCGCGCCGAACCGCCCTCCCGGCGGCCGCCGGCGCGCCCGCCGCACGGCCGGCCCTCCGGCCGGCACCCGTCGAAAGGATCGTCCGATGACCACCCTCGCGGCCCCGGGCGCCACCGACGCGCCCGCCACCCGCACGCTGCTCGCGCACAGCGCCGCGGCCATCCGCGGCACCGACGCCGCCTGGGTCCGTCCGGCGTGGCTGGGGGTGATCCTCCTGGCCGCGGTCTTCTACGTCGCGAACCTCACGGTGAGCGGCTTCGCCAACGAGTACTACTCGGCCGCCGCCCTGGCGGGCTCGCAGAGCTGGACGGCGTGGTTCTTCGGCTCGCTCGACGCATCGAACTTCATCACCATCGACAAGCCGCCGCTCGCGACGATGCTCATGGGCCTGTCGGTCCGCCTGCTCGGGCTCTCGTCGTGGAGCATCCTGCTCCCCGAGGCGCTCTGCGGCATCGCGACGGTCGCGGTCCTGTTCGCGATCGTGAAGCGGAGCTTCGGACCGGTCGCGGCGACGGTCGCGGGGGTCGTGATGGCGGTCACGCCGGTGGCGGTCCTGATGTTCCGCTACAACAACCCCGACGCCCTCCTGACACTCCTCCTCGTCCTTGCCGCCGGGGCGTTCCTCCGGGGCATCGTGAACGGGCGGATCCGCTGGGCGGTGCTCGCCGCCGTGCTCGTGGGCCTCGCCTTCAACACCAAGCTCCTCCAGGCCTGGCTGGTCCTGCCCGCATTCGCCGTGGTCTGGGCCTTCGCCGCCCCGGGCTCCGTCCGCCGGCGGTTCGCCGGCCTCGCCGCGTCGGCGGTCGCCGTCGTGGTCTCCTCGGCATGGTGGGTCGCCGCGGTCGAGCTGATCCCCACCGTGGCACGCCCGTTCATCGGCGGCAGCACGACCGACTCGGCGCTCGACCTGGTCCTCGGGTACGACGGCCTCGGCCGGATCTTCGGGATGTCGGCCGGAGGCGGCGGGATGGGCGGCGGCTTCTCCGGGACGCCCGGGATCCTCCGCCTCTTCAACGCCGAGCTGGGCGGCCAGGTGGCCTGGCTGCTCCCCTTCGCGCTCGTCGCGCTCGTCGCGGGCGTCGCCCTCCGCGGCCGCGCCCCGCGCACCGACCTCCGGCGCGCCGCCTACCTGATGTGGGGCGGCTGGCTGCTGGTCACCGGCCTCGTGTTCAGCTTCATGTCCGGCACGATCCACAGCTACTACGCGGTGGCGCTGGTCCCGGCGATCGCGGCGCTCGTGGGCGGCGGCCTGGTGGACATGTGGGCGCTGCGGGCGCGGTCCCGCCTCGGCGGGGTGCCGCTGGCGGCGGCGATGCTCGCGAGCGCGGCGACGGCGTGCGTCCTGCTGGAGCGGTCGGCGTCGTTCGTGCCCGGGCTCGGAATCGGCGTCCTGTTCGTCGGGATGGCCTCGGCCGTCGTCGTGGCGCTGCCGACCGAGGCCGGGACGCGGCTGCGGCGTGCCGCCGTCACGGTGGGCCTCGCGGCCCTGCTCGCCGGCCCGCTCGCGTACTCCACGTACACGGTGGGTCAGGCGTACGGCGGCGGCGATCCCCAGGCCGGGCCCCAGGTCGCCGGGTCGGACCGGGGTGGCTTCGGTCAGGGCCCCGGCGCGATGGGCGGGATGGCGGGGGTCGGGGCGCCACCGGCGGGCGCGCCGCCGATCGGGGTGCCGCCGGCCGGGACGACGGGCACCCCGGCGGGGGCGACCGGGGCGGGCACGACCCAGGCGGACGGTCTCGCCGCGATGCAGGCGGGCACCGGCGGCATCGATGGCGCTCCCGGCGGCACGGGCGGGCAGGTGGACGCTACCCTCGTCGACTACCTCCTCGCCAACCGCGGTTCCGCGGCGTGGATCGTCGCGGCGAGCTCCGCGAACGCGGCCGCGCCGATCCAGCTGGCATCCGGCGCGCCCGTGATGGCGATGGGCGGCTTCACCGGCTCCGACCCGGCCCCCACCCTCGCAGAGCTGCAGGGCTACATCGCGTCGGGCCAGCTGCGGTACGTCCTCGTGGGCGGACAGGGCGGCGGACCCGGCGGGACGACCGCGAGCGAGCGCGATGCGTGGGTGACCTCCGCGTGCACCGCGGTGGACTACGGCGGCTCCGGCGGCTCGTCTCTGTACGACTGCGCCGCGGCGGTGACCACCGGCGGCTGACGCCGCCCGCGCGGGTGGCCGGTCGCGTACCGCGCGGCCGGCCACCCGTCCGAGATGCCGGACGCGACTCCTTCGTCTGACGCATACTATCGATGTGACACGGAACATCAGCGCGCCGCGGGCGATGGGCGGACCGACGCCGCCGCCGGCCTCCGCGCCCGCCTCCCCCTCCGACGCCCCGCTGGCGAGCGAGACCCGAGCCGCGCTCGCGGACGACGTCATCGACGAGCTCGCCGGCTGGGGCCCCGCGGACCGCATGCGCGCCTTCGCGCGCTGGCACCAGGGCGCGCTCAGCCTGGTCCAGCTCATCGTCCTGAGCGCACTCGAGGCCAGCGGCCCGATCGCCATGAGCAGGCTCGCCGAGACGCTCGACATCTCGGACGCGAGCGCCACGGGGCTGGTGGACCGGATGGAGGCCCGGGGCCTGGTGGCACGCGCCGACGATCCGGCCGACCGGCGTCGCGTGCTCGTGGGCCTGACCACCGAGGGCGCGGCGATCTTCCACGATCACGCCGAGCGCCGCCGCGCGCGCCTCGCCGCGCTGGTCGGACGCCTGACCGATGAGGAGCTCGCGGGACTGCTCGTCGGCCTCCGCGGCCTCAAGGTGGCGATCGCCGCCGGCGCGGCGGAGGGCGGGCGCCGGGGAGAGGGAGCGCCGGCCGTTGAGGCGGAGGTCGCGGCCGCGCCCGCGGCCGAAGGTCCGCGAGGCCGCGCGTGACCCGCCTCGTGCGCGGCTACCTGCCCCGCTACCGCGTGGCGATCCTCATCGTCGTCGTGATGGTGACCGTCCAGGCGCTCGCGAACCTGTACCTCCCCAGCCTGAACGCCGACATCATCAACGAGGGCGTGGTCAAGGGGGACATCGACTACATCCTGCGCACCGGGGCCGTGATGCTCGTCGTCACGCTCGTCTCGGTCGTCTGCATGATCATCGGCGTCTACTTCGCCTCGCGGACCGCGATGGGCGTGGGCCGCGACCTGCGGGGCGCGATCTTCCGCAAGGTCCTCGCGTTCTCCCAGACCGAGACGAACGTCTTCGGGCCGGCCTCCCTGATCACGCGCAACACGAACGACGTGCAGCAGGTCCAGATGCTGCTCGTCATCTCGCTCACGATCATGATCCTGGCCCCGATCACGGCCGTCGGCGGCCTGGTCATGGCGCTGCGGGAGGACGTCCCGCTCTCCGCGACCCTCCTGGTCATCCTGCCGGTGATGTTCGGGTTCGTCCTGATCATGATCCGGCGCGCGATGCCGCTCTTCCGGTCGATGCAGGTGAAGATCGACCGGATCAACCAGGTGATGCGCGAGACGCTCTCCGGGATCCGGGTCATCCGCGCCTTCGTCCGGACACGGCACGAGGAGGAGCGGTTCGACGCCGCGAACCGCGACCTCTACGACACGGCACTCTCGGTGACGCGGCTCTTCGCGCTCGCGATGCCCGTGATCATGGCGATCTTCAACCTGTCGTCCGTCGTGATCATGTGGTTCGGCGCGATGCAGGTCGACAACGGCAGCATGCAGATCGGCAACCTCACGGCCTTCCTGCAGTACGTCATGCAGATCCTGATGTCCGTGATGATGGCCATGCTGATGTTCGTCATGGTCCCGCGGGCCGCCGCGTCGGCCGAGCGGATCGCTGCCGTGCTGGACACGGAGATCTCCGTCCACGACCCCGTGACGCCGGCGACCGACGCGGCCCGGCGCGGCGTCGTCGAGTTCCGCGACGTGGACTTCGGGTACCCGGGCGCCGAGGATCCGGTCCTTCACGGTGTCTCGTTCGTCGCCCGGCCTGGCCAGACGACGGCGATCGTCGGCGGCACCGGCAGCGGCAAGTCGACGCTCGTGAACCTGCTCCCCCGCTTCTACGACGTGACCGGCGGGAGCGTGACGATCGACGGCGTGGACGTGCGCGAGATGCGCCAGGAGGACCTCTGGAGCCTCATGGGGGTCATCCCCCAGAAGGCGTACCTGTTCAGCGGGACCGTCGCCACCAACGTCCGCTACGGCGCCCATGACGCCACCGACGATGAGGTCTGGCGGGCGCTTCGGATCGCGCAGGCCGCCGAGTTCGTCGGGGAGATGGAGGGCGGCCTCGACGCCCACATCGCGCAGGGCGGCACCAACGTGTCGGGCGGCCAGCGGCAGCGCCTCGCGATCGCACGGGCGGTCGCCCGCCGGCCGCGGATCTACGTCTTCGACGACAGCTTCTCGGCGCTCGACTTCGCGACCGACGCGCGCCTGCGGGCGGCCCTGCGCGACGAGACGCGCGACGCGACGGTGATCATCGTCGCCCAGCGCGTCGGGACGATCATGCACGCCGACCGGATCGTGGTCCTCGACGCCGGGCGGGTCGTCGGCGAGGGGACGCACCACGACCTCCTGGAGTCGTGCGAGACGTACCGCGAGATCGTGCTCTCGCAGCTCACCGCGGAGGAGGCGGCGTGAGCGGCCCGCACGGGATGGGCGGAGGCGGCGGGCCGGCGCCCAGCCGGCGTCCGCGCGGCGGGATGGGCCCCGGGATGGGCGGCCCGTTCGGCGGCGGCGCGCCCGCGGGCAAGCCAAAGGACCTCCGACGAGCGCTCGGTCGGCTCATCGGCGAGCTGCGCCACGAGCGGCTCAAGGTCGTGGTCTCGATCGCCCTCTCCGTCGTGGCGGTGGCACTGACCATCGCCGGCCCCAAGCTCCTCGGCAACGCGACGAACATCATCTTCGAGGGCGTCGTCGGCAAGATGATCCCGGCGAGCATGACCCAGGCACAGGCGGAGGCGATGCTCCGGGCGACCGGCCAGGGACAGCTCGCCGACATGCTGTCGGGCATGACCGTGACGCCCGGCCAGGGGATCGACTTCGCGGCGCTCGCCCAGCAGCTCCTCGTCGTCTCGGCCGTCTACCTTGCGGCGGCGGTGTTCACCTGGGCGGCCGCCTACCTGATGGCCGGCGTGGCCCAGCGCACCGTCTACCGGCTGCGGCGCGACGTGGACGAGAAGCTCGCGCGCCTGCCGCTGCGCTACTTCGACGACCACCCGCGGGGAGACATCCTCAGCCGGGTGACCAACGACATCGACAACATCGCCCAGACGCTCCAGCAGAGCCTCACGCAGCTGATCACGGCGCTCCTGACCGTCGTGGGCGTCCTGATCATGATGCTGACGATCAGCGTGGTCCTCGCGGTCATCTCCCTGCTCGTCGTCCCGACCGCCATCGTCATCACGTTCCTCATCGCCCGGCGCTCGCAGGTGCAGTTCGCCGCGCAGTGGGAGCGGACCGGCGACCTCAACGGCTTCGTCGAGGAGATGCACACGGGGCACGCGCTGGTGAAGGTGTTCGGCCACCAGCACGAATCGATCGAGACGTTCGACGCCCAGAACGAGGCGCTCTACCAGGCCAGCTACCGTGCGCAGTTCATCTCCGGGATCATCCAGCCGGTCATGAACTTCGTGAGCAACCTCAACTACGTCGCGATCGCCGTCATCGGCGGCATCCAGGTGGCCAACGGGACCATGTCCCTCGGCGACGTCCAGGCGTTCATCCAGTACTCGCGACAGTTCACGATGCCGATCACGCAGACCGCCAGCATCATGAACGTGATGCAGTCCGCGGCCGCCTCGGCCGAGCGCGTCTTCGAGCTGCTCGACGAGGCGGAGGAGACGCCGGACCCGGTCCCCGCGCAGATGCCCGCCGAGGTGCACGGGCGGATCGAGCTGCGCGACGTCTCGTTCCGCTACCTGCCGGACAAGCCGCTGATCGAGGACCTCTCGGAGGTCGTGCTGCCGGGCGAGACGCTCGCGATCGTGGGGCCGACCGGGGCGGGCAAGACCACCCTCGTGAACCTGCTCATGCGCTTCTACGACATCGACGCGGGCGAGATCCGGCTCGACGGCGTGGAGACGCGCTCGATCCGGCGCGACGACCTGCGCCGCACGTTCGGGATGGTCCTCCAGGACACATGGCTCTTCGGGGGGACGATCCGCGAGAACATCGCGTACGGCCGCGAGGACGCGACCGACGACGAGATCGTCGCTGCCGCGATCGCGGCGCACGTGGACCACTTCGTCCGGACGCTGCCGCACGGCTACGACACGGTCATCGACGACGAGGCGACCAATCTCTCCCAGGGCGAGAAGCAGCTGCTGACGATCGCCCGGGCGTTCCTCGCGGACCCGGAGGTCCTCATCCTCGACGAGGCGACGAGCTCGGTGGACACGCGGACCGAGGTGCTGGTCCAGCGCGCGATGAAGGCCCTGATGGCGGGCCGCACCAGCTTCGTGATCGCCCACCGACTGTCCACGATCCGCGACGCCGACACGATCCTGGTCATGGACCACGGCCGGATCGTGGAGCAGGGCAGCCACGAGGAGCTGCTCGCGCGCCATGGCTTCTACTACGACCTGTATCAGAGCCAGTTCGGGGAACCGCTCGCCGAGGCGGTGTAAGGACGAGCCGGGGGCGTCCCGCGGCGCCTCCACGGCGGCATGCCCGCGGCCGGGCCGGCGAACGGCCGGCTCCACCCGACGTCAGCTGGCCGACGACCCGGCCAGCGCCGCCCAGGGCACCGCCCCGGCACCGACCAGCCGCCCGGCGGGCGCCCCAGGCACAGCCCGCGTGCCCGGACACTACCTCGGGCATCAGCTGACCGGATTCACGTGGCATGACCGTTCGGCCCGCCTCCCGGCCCCCACCGAGCGGGCGGGACGGCCGGACGCGGCCAGATGCGTCACGGTGCCGGCACTCTGGCCACCGGAGCCCGGTCCCGGCGGGATCCTGGCGGACCTGCGACCCTGCCGGGGGCTCGCGGCCCCATCGCGCGCGGCGGACGGTCATGTCCTGTGAATCCAGCCAGAACCCGACGGACCGGGTCGGAGGGCACATCCCGCGGCCCCGCCGCCCCGCCGCCCCGCCGCCCCGCCGCCCCGCCGCCCCGCCGTGGACCGTCGACCGCCGGGCCGCCGGCACGCTCCTTGCCGCCGGTGCGGACGGCCGGTATCATCCGTCGATCCGTCGCGACCCGGGCAGGGACGGCAGTGGGCGCGGCGGGTATGAACGGAGTTCCGTAGGGAGCGTGGACGTCGTTCGGCTTCCGGCCCGCCACGGGGCCGGGCTTCCGGCATCCCCGATGACAGCGGGCGCGACCCGGTGACGGCGACCGGCCGGCCCGTCGTGTCCGACGTCGCCGCCGCGGCCGCGCCTGCCGCTGTCACCGCGCTCGCCGCGACGCCCGGGCCGGGCGCCCCCGGGGGCGGGCCCGCGATCGCGGTGCGGGACCTGTGGAAGATCTTCGGGCCGGCCGAGCACAGCATCATCGGGACGCCCGACGCGGAGCTGACCGCCGCGGAGGTCCGGGCGAAGACCGGCTCCACGGTCGCCGTCCGCGCCGCGACGTTCGACGTCCAGCCGGGGGAAGTCTTCGTGGTGATGGGCCTCTCGGGCAGCGGGAAGTCCACGCTGGTCCGGTGCCTGACCCGGCTCATCGAGCCGACGCAGGGCGAGGTCCTCCTCGATGGCGAGGACATCCTCAAGGCCGACGCGAAGCGCCTGCGCGAGCTGCGCCGGCGTCGGTTCGCCATGGTCTTCCAGCACTTCGGACTGCTCCCCCACCGCCGCGTCATCGACAACGTCGCGTTCGGGCTGGAGATCCGCGGGGAGGGCAAGGCGGAGCGACACCGGCGAGCGGTCGAGATGCTCGACCTGGTCGGCCTCGAGAGCCACGCGTGGGACTACCCCGACCAGCTCTCCGGCGGGATGCAGCAGCGCGTCGGGCTCGCGCGCGCACTGGCGGTGGACCCGGAGGTGATGCTGTTCGACGAGCCGTTCAGCGCGCTCGACCCGCTGATCCGGCGCGACATGCAGAACGAGGTGCTGCGGCTGCACCACGAGGTCGGGAAGACGATGGTCTTCATCACCCACGACCTCGCCGAGGCGCTCAAGCTCGGCGACCACGTCGCGATCATGCGCGCCGGCAGCATCGTCCAGATCGGCCGGCCCGAGGAGATCGTGGGCTCGCCCGCCGACGACTACGTGCGCGACTTCGTCCAGGACGTCCCGCGGTCGCACGTCCTCACCCTTCGGTGGGTCATGCGCGAGCCCCGCGACGACGATCCGGCCGACGGACCGGAGCTCCCGCCGGACACGGTGATCCGCGCCGCGGTGCACGTCGCCAGCGCGACCGAATCGCCCATCCGGGTCGTGGACGAGGGCCGGCTCGTGGGGGTCGTTGACCGGGTGCAGATCCTGGCGGCGATCGCGGGCACCGAGCCGGACGCGTGACCACCGTCCGTGCGCGGCTCGCGGTGCCGTCGTCGGCGGCGGCCTCGCGGCGGGCACTGATCGTCGGCGCCGCGGTCGTCGCGGTGGTGCTCTTCGTCCTCTTCCGCGGCCAGTGGACCCTGCCGCACGACGACGACTACGGGCTGTTCCGGACGCTCAACGGCGTTCGCGATGCGGTCGAGGGCAACCGGACTGTGCTCGAGCCGATCCGCGCGGGCGTGGCCGGCCTCGTCGGCGTCTTCGACCAGGTGCTCGCGTCGCTGGGGTGGCCCGGGGTCATCGGAGCCGCGGCGGCGATCGGCCTGATCTTCGGCGGGTGGCGAGTCGCGCTGCTGGCGGCCGTCGGCTTCGGGATCCTCGGCTCGCTCGGCCTGTGGGAGTCGAGCATGGCCGTGCTGTCGATGATGCTCGCCGCGGTGCTCATCGCCCTGGGGATCGGCCTGCCGCTCGGGGTCGCCGCGGGACGCAGCCAACGGCTCGCGTCCGCGCTCTCGCCGGTCCTCGACTTCATGCAGATCATGCCCACCCTGGCCTACCTCACGCCGATCACGCTCCTGTTCCTCATCGGCGTGGCGCCGTCGGTCATCGCGACGCTCATCTTCGCGGTCCCGGCGGCCATCCGGATCACCGCCCTGGGCATCCGCGGCGTCCCCGCCACCATCGTGGAGGCGGCGCGCTCCCTCGGCGCCACCGAGCGCCAGATCCTCGTCAAGGTCCTGCTGCCGCTGTCGCGACGGCCGGTGGGCCTGGCGATCAACCAGACGATCATGCTCGCGCTCTCGATGGTGGTGATCACCTCGCTCATCGGGGCGCCGGGCCTGGGCCGGAACCTCCAGAACGCGCTGTCCAAGGTGGACGTCGGCGCCTCGTTCGACGCAGGCCTCGCGATCGTCATCCTGGCGATCATCCTCGACCGCCTCACGTATGCCGCGGGCGAGTGGGCGGACCCGCGGGAGCGCGCCGCGCGCAGCAGCCCACGCTGGGTGACCATCGGCGTGGCGCTCGCACTCGTGGGCATCGGCCTCGCCCTCCCCCTGTTCGCGGACGCGACCACGTTCCCGGACACGTTCGCCGCATCGTTCCGCGAGCCGGTGAACGTGGGCGTCGAGTGGTTCACCACCACCTTCCATGCGGTCACCATCGGGCTGAAGGACGTCGTCACCACCCTGGTCCTCAACCCGCTCGAGTCCGTGCTCGTGACGGCGCCGTGGTGGCTGGTCGTCGCGGCCCTCACCACCGTGGCCTGGTACGTGTCCGGCGGACGCGCCGCGATCGTCGTCTCGGTCTGCTTCGCGTTCATCATCGGGCTGGGCCTCTGGGAGCACTCGATGGTGACGCTCGCGAACGTCGTGATCGGCACCCTGATCACCCTCGGGATCGGCGTGGTCATCGGGATCCTGTCCGCGCGGCACGATCGCTTCCGGTCCTTCCTGCGACCGCTGCTCGACGCTGCCCAGACGCTCCCCGCGTTCGTCTACCTGATCCCGGCCCTCGCGCTCTTCAACCCGACCCGGTTCACCGCGATCGTCGCCGCCGTCATCTACGCCCTGCCGCCCGTCATCCGCCTCGTGGACGTCGGCATCCGCGGGGTGTCGGAGACGGTCGTCGAGGCGGCGACGGCGTCGGGGGCGACCGACCGGCAGATCCTCTGGAAGGTGCAGCTGCCCATGTCGCGCCACGCGCTGCTGCTGGCGGCGAACCAGGGGATCGTGATGGTCCTGTCCATGGTCGTGATCGGCGCGCTGGTGGGCGCCGGCGCACTCGGCTACGACGTCATCACCGGCTTCGCACAGGGGCAGGACTTCGGCAAGGGGCTCGCGGCCGGGATCGCGATCGTCCTGCTGGGGATCCTGCTCGACCGCATCACGCAGGCTGCCGGCGCCAGGCGGCAGGCCGGCATGCAGACGGCCGGCTGAGCCGGCACAGGAGGAGGAGCACCGACATGCGACACACGGTCATCGGGAGATGGCTCGCGCTGTCGATGGTCACGCTCGTGATCGTCGCCGGCTGCGCGCAGAGCTCGGGGAGCACGGCCAAGCCGGCGGAATCGCCGGGCGCGGGCGCCACCGCGGGGGCGTCGGCCGGCGGAGGCGCGGAGGCGGCGACCTGCAAGGGCAGCGGCGACAAGGGCACCGTCCAGCTGATGATCAACCAGTGGGTCGGCGCCGAGGCGAACGTCGCGGTGGCCGCCTGCCTGCTCAAGCAGATGGGCTACGACGTCAAGACCAACACGCTCGCCGAGGAGGTCGCCTGGCAGGGATTCTCCACCGGCGAAGTGGACGTCATCCTCGAGAACTGGGGCCACCCGGACCTCGAGAAGAAGTACATCACCGACGAGAAGCTCGCGGTGGACGCGGGCCCGATGGGCGTCAAGGGGATCATCGGCTGGTACGTCCCGGGCTGGATGGTCGACAAGTACCCGGACATCACCGACTGGAACAACCTGAACAAGTACGCCGACCTGTTCAAGACGTCGGAGTCCGGCGACAAGGGCCAGTTCCTTGGTGCCGACCCCACGTTCGTCCAGTACGACGAGGCGCTGATCGCGAACCTCGGCCTGGACTACAAGGTCGTCTTCTCGGGCTCCGAGGCCGCGTCGATCACGGCGTTCCAGCAGGCCGAGAAGAACAAGACGCCACTCATCGGCTACTTCTACGACCCGCAGTGGCTCCAGAACGAGATCAAGCTCGTCCAGGTCAAGCTCCCGCCGTACACCCCCGGTTGCGACGCCGACCTCAAGAAGGTCGCCTGCGACTACCCGCCGTACGTCCTGAACAAGATCGTCCGCAAGGAGTGGATGGACAAGGGCGGCGACGCGGTGGACTTCATCAAGAAGTTCTCGTGGGCGAACAGCGACCAGAACGAGGTCGCCGATTACATCACCAACGGGAACATGACGGCCGAGGAGGCCGCCAAGAAGTGGATCGACGCGCACCCGGACACCTGGAAGGCCTGGATGCCGCAGGCGTGAACCGCCCCTGACGCCCACGCGCCACGGAGACCGGGCGGCCGCTCAGCGGCCGCCCGGTCGTTCGTTTCAGCCGTCGTTCAGGGTTCCGTGCGAGACTGCGCGCCCGGGCGCCGCGCGGCGACCGGCCCGCGTCCCATCCGCGGCCGAACGCGGCGGCCGCGCCGGAGACCCCGCATGACCCGGAAGCGCTGGATCGCCGTCGCCGTCGTCGCCGCCGTGGCGGTCGTCGCCGTCGGGGCCTACGTCGCGTGGGATCAGTTCCTCCAGGGCGACGAGGTCGCGCCGTTGTCGCTCACCTCCCCCGCGGCCGCCGGGGCGACGGCAGCGCCGGCCGCCGACCGGACGCCGGCGACGACCGACGCAGCGACGCAGGCGCCCGGCCCCGGCGCGACGACGACGGCCCCCGCCGCGGACACCGCGGCTCCGGCGGCCGGGGCCGACACCCCGGATGCCCTCGCGGGCTCGTGGACGGTGGCCGACGGCAGCGTCGTCGGGTACCGCGTGCGCGAGCAGCTCGGTGGCGTGAGCGCGCTGACCGATGCCGTCGGCCGGACGAGCGACATCACCGGCACGGCGACGCTCGCCGTCGCGGGCGACTCGGTCCAGGTCACGGAGGCGTCGTTCACGGCCGACGTGACGACCCTGCGCTCCGACAACGACCGCCGCGACGGCCGGATCCGCCAGATGGGCCTGGAGTCCGCCACGTACCCGAAGGCGGCCTTCATTCTCCATGCGCCCATGCAGGTGCCCGCCGAGGCGCTGTCCGGCGAGACGGTGTCGGTCGACCTCGTGGGGGACCTCACGATCCACGGCGTGACGAAGCCCGTCTACATCCCCGCGAAGGCCCGTCTCACCGACGGCGTCATCGAGGTCGTGGGGAGCGTGACCTTCCCGTTCGCGGCCTTCGGGATGACCCCGCCGAGCGTCGGCGACTTCGTCAAGGTGGAGCCGGACGCGACGCTCGAGTTCCTCCTCCGGCTCGCCCGGGGCTGAGCCGGGGCCGCGGGCCGCGGCGGCGACATTCGCTCTGGGCGCCCGGCGCGCGGGGCACCGCGGGCCCGGGCTCCCCTGCTCCGCCACAGTGCCGGCCCCGACCGGCTACGCCGCGCTCGTCTCCTCGTCGGGCCCCGCCTCCACGTCCGGCTCTCCCTCCGCGGCGGGCGCCGCCGTCGCGGCCGCCGCGGCGGTGGATCGACCGGGAAGCTTCCGCGTGAACCAGAACCCGAGGAGCGCGAAGACCGCCGCCGCGCCGAGCGCGTTGCGCAGCCCGTCGAGGAGCGCCTGGCCGTAGTCGGCTGCCACGACCGTCGCCTGGTCCGCGGGCAGTCCCGCCTGGACCAGGAGCTCCTCGGCCTGTTCGACGGTCACGACGGGCAGGGGCTTGGACTCCACCGCCGTCGTGAGCGCCGCCTGGACGTCGGCCGGGACATCCGGGTTCGTCTCGATCCGGTCCACGAACCCGCTGGTCAGCCCGATGAGCAGGATCGCGCCGATCAGGGCGGTGCCCAGCGACGCGCCGAGGTTCTGCGCGGTCCCCTGGAGCCCGCCCGCCTCGTTGGTCTGCGCCGGTGCGACCGAGGACATGATGACGTTGCCCAGCTGCGACGCGAGGAGGCCCGCGCCGACGCCGTACACCGCGAGGCCCACCGCGAAGCCGATCGAGTTCAGCTCCACGTCGATCGTCCCGAGGAGCATCAGCGCACCGACCGCGAGCGCGGCGAGGCCCGCCTGCGCCACGCGCTTCGGCGATCCGCTTGCTGCCGCACGCGGCCCGGCGAGCGCGGCGACGAGCATCATCACGGACATGGGCACGAGGCGCTTCCCGGTCTCGAACGCGTCGAGGCCGAGGACCACCTGCAGGTAGACGGGCAGGACGAAGAACGTCCCGAGCAGCACGAGCTGCTGCATCCCCAGTGTCATCAGGCCGGCACGCAGCGTCTCGATCCGGAGCATCGCGAGGTCCAGCAGGGCGTCACGTCCCAGCCGCCTGCGGCGCTGCTCCCACTCGACGAACGCCCACAGGAGGCCGAGTCCCGCAAGGATGAGGAACGGCACCACCGAGAAGCCGAGCGGGGTGATCTCCCGGCCGGCGATCGTGGGGGTGGAGACCGGCTTCACCCAGCCCCACGTGCTGCTCATGAGGATCGCGAAGACCACGAGGCCCAGGCCGGACGCGGAGAGCCCCGCGCCGACGACGTCGAGACGTGGCTTCACGTCCGGCCGCGGGCTGGGCCGCATCCGGCGCCGGAAGAGCAGGATGACGGCCACGATCACGACCTCGGCGACGAAGACCAGTCGCCACGTGAACGTGGTGGTGACCCAGCCGCCGATGAGGGGCCCGGCGGCGACGGCGGCAGCGGCGACGCCGCCGATGATCCCGTAGGCGAGGGCGCGCTGCCGTCCTTCGTAGTTGGCGGCGATGAGCGCGGCGATGGCCGGCACGACCATGACCGCCCCGATCCCCTCGACCAGCGACCAGCCGAACAGGAGGACGGCGAGGTTCGGGCTGATCGCGGTCGTGAGGGATCCCGCGGCGTAGACGGCGAGCCCGACCGCGAAGGTCCGGTCGCGCCCCCAGATGTCGCCCAGCTTGGCGCCGAGGAGCATGAAGGCCGCCATGACGAGCGTGTAGAGGGTGATCGCGGCCTGGACGCCCTGGACGGTCGTCCCCAGGTCGACGCAGATCTGCGAGATGGAGACGTTCATCACGCTGCTGTCGAGCACCATGACGAACTGGGCCGAGGCGAGGATCGCCACGGCGACCCACGAGCGGGCGGGGGTCGACGACGCGGGCACGGATCCTGTCACGGACATGCCGCGCAGCCTAGCGCACCGACGGGTCCCCGATGGCACGCTTGAAGAACGCCAGCAGCCGCGCCTCGTAGTCCGTCGGCCGAAGGAGCATCCCCTGCGTGTGCTCGGCGCCCGGGATCATCCACGGCTCGACCGCCGTCCCCGCCGCGTACGCGGCCGCCGCGAGCTCGACGGCGTTGTGCGGGAGGAC
>JAKOQS010000086.1 GCA_029778235.1 Chloroflexota bacterium
CCGGGCGGCCGTCGCACCGGCGGGCACGGCCACGGTCCCGGCGCCCGAGCGCGCGGAGCCCGCCGGCGCCGGTCCGGGCGCCGCGGGCGGGAGGCGCGTCAGCCGGGTGGACGTCCACCGGTCGTGGCTGCTGTGGACCTTCTTCGCCCACGCGAACTACAACTACGAGCGCCTCCAGGCGACCGGCTTCGCCCACGCGATGGCGCCGATCATCGGGCGCCTGTACTCGGCGCCGGAGGACATCAAGGCGGCGATGCGCCGCCACCTGGTCTTCTACAACACGTCCCCCGAGTTCGGCGGGGCCATCAACGGAGCCGTGATCGCGATGGAGGAGCAGCGCGCCGGAGGCGCCGACCTCGACGACGACGCGATCAACTCCGTGAAGACCGGCCTCATGGGGCCGGTCGCCGGGATCGGGGACACGATCACCCAGGGGACGGTCACGCCGCTGCTCCTGGCCCTCGGCATCTCCATCACCGGCGTGCCGACGGTCGTCAACGGCCAGCCACCGGACCTCACGGCGGTCACCGGCAACCCGCTGGGCCCGATCGTCTACCTGGTGCTCATCACGGCCTTCCTGCTCGTCATCGGCTACGTGTTCTTCATGCAGGGGTACGGCCGCGGGCGCGGTCTCATCGTGGACATCCTGCGCGACGGCCGGCTGGGCCAGATGGTCACCGGGGCCAGCGTCCTCGGGAACCTCGTCCTCGGCGCCCTCGGCGCGACCTACGTCTCCCTCTGGCTGGCGCCGACCGTGACGATCGGGAGCGCGTACGTCGAGCTCCAGCGGGACCTGCTCGACAAGGTCCTGCCCGGGATGCTCCCCCTCGCGCTGATCCTGGGCACCTGGTGGCTGCTCCGCCGGCGCGTCAGCCCCGTCCTGCTCCTCGTGGCCTACATCGTGGTCGCGCTCGTCGGCTCGTACCCGTTCTTCGGCGAGGCGCCGCAGTACGTCACCGACAAGTGCGGGTCCGCGATCTTCCAGCCGTACGGGCCCTGCCCGGAGCCCTCGCCCTCCGCCTCTCCGGCCACGCAGTAGACGGGAGGGCCGCCGGGTCGGCCCACGCCGCGACCCCCGACGCCGCGCCCGCGGCGTGACGGCCCGGCGCCCGACCGGGCATCATCGCCCCGTGGCCGAGATCGCCGACCCGGAGCTCGCCGCCATCGTCCGCGCGCTCGAGAGCACCGTGCGAGCCGGCGGCGAGACGGACGTGCGCATCGGGCGCTCCGCCGCGGTGCGGGTCCGCGTCGAGGAGGGTACGACGGGGATGCGGATGCGCGCGACGGCGACCGCGCTGCCCCCTGTCGTGGCGCGCGAGCTCGAGGTGCTCGGCTGGCGAGCTCTCGAGCGGCGCGTCTTCCGGGGTCCGGCCGGGCGACGTCGCGGCGGCGGACCCGGCGCCGAGGACGGGCGCCGCACGGAGTCCGTCGTGGACGACGTCTCTCGCACCTGGCCGATCGTCGCCACGCGCGACGTGGACGAGATCGCGCTCGACGTCCTCGAGGCGGTGGACGTCATCGCCGGCCCCGACGCCACGGACCCGGTGGCCGCGCGCCACGTGCCGCTGGGCGACGAGGATTCGCAGTACCTGGCGATCGGCGCGGTGCTCGGCGGGATCGCGATCGTCCTCTCCACGCTCGCCGCCGCGGCGATCCGCGTGGCCGCGGCCTATCCGCTCGACCCGCTCGGGTCGCTCGTGATCCCGATCGTCGGCGGGGCCGCGGTCTCGTTCCTCGCGAGCCGCATCGTCCTCGCGACGTTCGGCAGGGTCCGTGCGCTCCGCGCGCAGGCGGAGCCGACGGCACTGGTCGTCGGCGCCGTGGCGCCGGCCGTGGCGATCGTCGCGTACACCGCGGCCGCGATCCGGCTCGGCCTCCCCTGAGGCCGCGAGTACCAGCCTGCCCTGGGTGGGTCCTGTCGCCCGGACTCACGCCCTCCGCGGCTGCGCCGCTGGCGCCGCTCGAGCGGGCGGAGCCGCCCGGCGGCGCTGGCGCTGATGCTCGCCGCTCCGGCGTGAGCCCGGGCGCCACCCACCCGCACCGCAGCCCCTCGCCACGGCGACGGGCTGCCGTGGCACCCCGGACCGGCGACGCGACGGTCCTCTCGCCCGAGGCCGGCCGTCGGGGTCAGCTCGTCGGCGGCGTCCAGTCCATCAGCCAGGCGTGGTCGGGGTCGATCGTGAAGTGCCAGGCCCGGTTGTCGCCGGCCATCACGTTGAGGTAGTAGCAGTCGTACCCGGCGGGCGCCCCCACCGGGTGATAGCCGCGCGGGACCACGACGATGTCGCAGTCGGTCGGCGTCATCGACTCGTCGAGGTCGTGGTCGGGCGTGTACACGCGAGCGAAGGCGAAGCCCTGCGGCAGCGCGAACCGGTAGAAGTACAGCTCTTCGAGGTAGGCCTCGCGGGGCGGGTCCTCCGTGTCGTGCTTGTGGGGCGGATAGGACGACCAGTTGCCGCCGGGGGTGAAGACCTCGAACGCGATGAGCCGACCCGCGCGGTCGCCGCCGGGCGGGAGGAGGTGGTGGACGCGGCGCGCCGTCATCCCGCTCCCGCGCTCCTCGACCTTCACGTCGTCGGGCGTGATGAGCCGGGTGAGGCGGACCGGGCCGCCGGGTGCGTGGGCCACGCCCACGAGGCCCGCCGTCTCGGCGACGACGGTGACGTCGGCGCCGGGCGCCGCGAGGACCATCCCGGGCGGCGGCCCCGCGAAGACCGACGCGCGGCCCCCGACACCCGGCCACGATCCGCCGGCGACCTCGCCGCCGGCGCCGTCCCGGGCATCGCCGGCCGTCACGGTCGCCGATCCCTCGAGGACGAGCACGAGCACCTCGTCGGCGTCGCCGGGCCGCTCGATGCGATCGCCGGCGGCGAGACGGTGGACGTCGAAGGTCAGGTATCGCCAGCCGGCGTCCGCCGGGTCCGTGCGGACGACGACGCCGCCCGGGCCCGGCCCGGCAGCGCGTCGGAGGAGCGTCGGGTTCACGATCCCTCCTCTCGCGTGGATGCGCGCGTCAGCCGCGTGCGCGGCGACGGCGGTGGAGCGCCGGCGGCGGGTCGCGGGATCCGTCGCCGGCGGGTGCGGTGTCAGACGCCGAGCGACCGGACGTACTCGCGGTTCCGGACGTTGCTCTCGTAGACCGACTCGAGCGTGTCCTCCTTCGTGAGTCCGCGGTCCTGCTCCACGACGAGCCACCCCGCGTAGCCCACCTCGTCGAGGGCGTCCATGACCTCGGGAAGGCCCGAGTCGCCCTGGCCGAGCTCGCAGAAGACGCCGCGCCGGAGCGCCTCGTGGAGGCCCACGTCGTCGCGCTTGCAGTCGGCGATGACCTGCATCCGCGCGTCCTTGAGATGGACGTGGCGGATGTGGTCGCTGTACTCGCGCACGAGCGCGGCCGGGTCGGCGCCGCCGTAGCGGAGGTGGCCGGTGTCCAGGCAGAGCCCGAGCAGCGAGAGGTCCATGTGGTCCAGGACCCGCTTCACCTCGTCGACGGTCTCGATGTACGTGCCGGCATGCGGGTGGACGACCACGTCGAAGCCCATCGACCGGGCGATCTCCGCGGCCCGATGGAGGTTGTCCATGAGGACGGGGAAGCGGGCGTCGGGGATCCACGCCTCGGGATGCTCGGCGATCCGGCCCGAGAACTCCATCCGGAGCGGCTGGTCGAAGCCGTCGCAGAGGATCGCGAACGGGGTGGAACCCTCCGGGGCGGCGTCGCGGACGAGCGTCAGCGAGTCGCGCATCCAGGCGCGGTCCTCGTCGGCGTACTCGTTCTCGCTGAACCGCATCGGGAGGAATGACCCGACGAGCGCGAGGCGCCGCTCGACGAGGCGCCCACGCAGCTCGTCGGCGGTGCCGAGGAAGCCGGGCGGTCCCAGCTCCGTCCCCTCGTACCCGCCCTCGGCGATCATGTCCAGCACCTGGAGCCCCGTCGGCATCCAGGCGTCGTCCTTCAGGACCTCGTCCACGCCGTAGCTGCACGGCGCGTTGGCCACCTTCATCCGCTGGGCCTTCGGCAGGCGGTCGGTCGGCGCGACCATCGCTTCGCTCATGGGACGATCACCACCTTCGTCGCCTCGCCGGCGCGGAGCCGCGCGAGGCCGTCGAGCGCGTCGGCGAGCGGCACGATGTCGCTCACGATCGGCGTCAGGTTGAGAGAGCCGCTCTCGATCATCCGGATCGCGGCCGGGAACGTGAAGTGCGTGATGTACGTCCCGAAGATCCCGATGGACTTCTCTGTGATGACGATCTGCCTGATCGGAACCACCGCGTTCTGGTTCATGCCGAACACGACGATCCGCGCCCCCATCGCGGCGACGTCGATCGCGTCGCCCAGGGCGCTGCCGACCGCGTCGGCCACGACGTCCGCGCCGAGCGGCAGCAAGGCAGTCCTGCGCTCCGCCAGATCCTCCGGCGACAGCGCATGGTCGGCTCCCACCTGGAGGGCGACCGTGCGGCGGCGGGGGTTCGGCTCCACGACGACCACGGGGCTCGCGCCGGACGCCTTGAAGACGGCCACGAACAGCAGGCCGATGGCCCCGGCGCCGTAGACCACGGCCGATTCGCCCGGTCGGATCGCGGCGCGGTTCGTCGCGTTGACGACGCAGGCAAGGGGCTCCGTGAGCGCCGCGAGCTCGGCGGGCACGTCCTCCGCGATCGGGAAGGCGCAGGCGGCAGGCGCGGCCACGTACTCGGCGAGCGCGCCGTCGCGGTAGACGCCCAGCGCCACGATGTTCGTGCAGTTCGCCGGGCGGCCGGCGCGGCAGAAGGCACACGAGCCGCACTTCGGGTCCGGATCCAGCACGACACGCGCGCCGATCGCCGTGTCGCGGACCGCGGAGCCCACGGCGGCGACCCGGCCGACGAGCTCGTGGCCAAGGACCACCGGCGGCGTCGACGGATGGCCCGGCGGCACGTTCGCGATCTGGACGTCGCTGCCGCAGATCCCGCACGCCTCCACGCGCACGACCACCTCGTCCGGCGCCGGCACCGGCTCCGGGATCTCCTCGACGCGGACGACCCCGTCCCCGTGGTAGACCGCCGCGAGCATCACCCACCTCCCCGGATGCGCCGGGCCACGGCGCGACCGGCCCGCCGGCCGCGCGTCGCGACCAGCGTGATGAGGCCGAGGACGACGATCGTCCCGACCATGACCAGGGTGGCGACGGCATTCACCTCCGGCGTCACCCCGAACTTGATCTGCGTGTAGATGTAGATCGGCAGGGTGAGCTGCGAGCCGACCGTGAAGAACGTCACCACGAACTCGTCGATCGACAGCGTGATCGAGATCAGTGCGCCGGCGAGGACGGCCGGGGCGATCAGCGGCAGGACGATCAGCCGGACGACACGCGCCGGGCTGGCGCCCAGGTCGGCCGCGGCCCACTCCAGGCGGCGGTCGAACCCCTGGAGCCGCGCGGCCACGATGAGGATGACGAAGGGCATCGTAAGGACGAGGTGTCCGGCGATGACCGTCATCTGGGAGAGCTGGACGTGGAGCGTCCCGGCGAGGAAGACGACCAGGCCCACGCCGATGAGGATCCCCGGCAGCATGATCGGCATCGTGAAGACGACGCGCGCGGCGTTCGGCCAGCGGATGCCGCCGCGGACGAGCGGGAACGCGGCCATCGTGCCGACGACGGTCGAGACGGTGGCCACGATGAGGGCGATCACGATCGAGTTGACGACCGCACCGATGAGCTGCGCGTTGCCCGGCAGGCCGGCGTACCAGTCGAGCGTGAACCCCGTGAAGGGGAGGCCCGGCGTCCGGCTGTCCTCGAAGCTGAAGAGGACGAGGAAGGCGATCGGGACGTAGAGGAAGGTGAAGACGACGATCGCCCACCCGCGGAACGCGTTGCGGGTCGCCCGCGAGCGCCGGCTCACGGGCATCGTCTCCAGCCGGTCCATCGCCTTCGCCATCGCCGCGCCTACAGCTTGGTCACGACGTCGTCGAGCTGCAGGTAGCGCCGGAAGAGCACCAGCAGCAGGATGATGAACGCCGCGATGATGAACGAGGCCGCGGCCATCGCCGGGAAGGCGCCGCCGCGGTAGAAGTTGACGATCAGGTTCCCGATGAGCACGCCCTTCGTGCCGCCCACCAGCGTCGGCGTGAGGTACTCGCCGATGATCGGGATGAAGACGAAGATCATCGCCGTGATGAACCCCGGCCGGACCTGGGGGAGAAGGATCCGGCGCATCGCGCGGATGGGCGTCGCGCCGAGGTCCTGAGCCGCCGTCAGCTGGGTGAAGTCGAACTTCTCCAGCGACGAGTAGAGCGACAGCGCGGCGAACGGGAAGTACACGTACGTGAGGACGATGAAGACCCCCACGTCGTTGTACAGGAAGATGGTCAGCGGCTCGCTGATGAGGTGGAGCTGCATGAGCAGCCAGTTGAGCGCGCCCTTCTCGCCGAGGATCGCCTGCCACGCGTAGACGCGCACGAGGTAGCTCGACCAGAACGGGATGATGACCGCGAGCAGCATGACCCGCTGCCAGCGCGTGGACACGTAGCGCGCGAGGAAGTACGCGAACGGGAACGCCATCCCGATGCCGGCCGCCGTGACGAGCACCGCCATCAGCACCGTCTTCAGGAACGTGCGGATGTACGTGTCCGTCTGGAAGAACTTGAGGTAGTTCTGGAGCGTCCAGGAGGGGATGAGCTGGAGGTTCTGGACGGTCCAGAACGAGTACACGAAGACGATCGCCAGCGGGATGAAGAAGAGGAACAGCAGGACCGCCGCGGCCGGCCCGAACGGCCAGATCCGCCCGAGCGTGGAGCCGCGGCTCCCCGCGTGCGCCTCGGCCGGCGGGCCCACGGAGGGCCCGCCGGCCTGCGCGGTCATCGCAGGGACCTGACGGCGGCCGAGGCCGGCCGCATCAGCCGCCGAAGACCTCGTTGAACGCGCTGACGTACGCGTCCGTGTTCCCGGCCGGGCCCTTGAGCCGCATCTTCAGGGCGAGCTCCGGCTGGTTGTACAGGTATCGGTCGGCCTTGTCCTTGTGGCCGCCGTCGACGAGCAGCTGGTAGGCCTTCTCGTTGAGGAGCGGGCGTCCGTTGTCGAGGAAGTTCTGGGCGACCCACTCGGCCTGCGCGGCGGCCTCGAGGTACGGCTTGACGAGGGCCTTGTTCGCGCCCTCCTTGACCGTCATCTCCCCGTCGATGAAGCCGGTGGTCCCCTCCTTCGGGATGATCGCGACGACCTCGGGCCCGCCGGCATCCTTCACGCGATCGGGGGCGCCCAGGTTCTGCGTGCCGATCCAGGCCTCCTCCGACGCGAGGGCGGAGACCGTCTCGTTGTTCTGCTGCACGAGCTTGTAGACGTTCGGCTTGAGCTTCCGCAGCCAGTCCTGCGCCGTCTTCAGCTCGGCGTCCGTCATGTTGTAGATGTCCTTCGCGCCCGTCGCGATCCCGGCGAACAGCATGATGTCCGTCGGCTGGTTCTCCATGACGACCTTCCCGGCGTACTTCGGGTCGGTCATCACCTCCCACGAGTCGGGCGCGGGGCTGACGTGCTTGGGGTTGTAGACGACCTGGATCGGCGACCAGCCCCACGGATAGGCGAGGTAGCCGTCCGGCTTCGTCCAGAAGTCGAACTCACGCGCCATGGGGTAGAGCTGCTTCGCCACCTCGAAGCCGTTGATGTCGATCGGCTCGACGAGGCCGGCGTCGTAGTACTTGGGGACCCACAGGGCGTCGCCGGAGACCAGGTCCAGCTGGCCCTTCACCTGGCTGAGCTTGTTGAAGCCGTCGATGTTGTCGGCGAGCTCGCTCACGTTGACCGAGATGCCGGTCTGCTCCTTGACGGCGGCGAGCGCGGCCTCGCCGAAGTGGTCGCTCCACGTGAGGAAGTTGATCGAGCCGCCGGCCGGGGCCGATCCGGCCGGAGCGGAGGCCCCCGCCGATGCCGCCGGCGACGAGGTGCCGGACGAGCAGGCGGCGAGCGCGATCCCGCCGACCGCGACGCCCGAGATCTTGAGGAACTCCCGACGCGAGTGACGCTGCACCATGACCGAACCTCCTCTCCGGGCGGACGCCCAGGGCGAGCGCGCCCTCGTGGCCGTCGAGCAGGGCGCGCGGGGCGCGGGCGGGCACGCCGCCGGCGAGGCGCAGCACGGCGTAGGCGTCGGCGCGGCTCTCGATCGTGGCCGGGATCAGGTTGCTCACGCCCAGGAAGCCGGCCACGAACCGCGTCTGGGGCCTCTCGTACAGCGTGGACGGCTCGCCCAGCTGCTCGTAGTGGCCCCTGTTCATGACGGCGATGCGATCCGACATCGTCATCGCCTCCTCCTGGTCGTGGGTCACGTAGATGAACGTGATCCCGACCTCCTGCTGGATGCGCTTGAGCTCCACCTGCATCTGCTTGCGCAGCTTGAGGTCGAGGGCGCCCAGCGGCTCGTCGAGGAGCAGGACGGCGGGACGGTTGATCAGGGCCCGGGCGAGCGCGACGCGCTGCGCCTGGCCGCCCGAGATCTGCGTGGGCTTGCGCTGTTCGTAGCCGGTCAGCTGGACCAGCTCCAGCGCCTCGGCGACCCGCTTGCGGACCTCGTCGCCCTTGACGTTGCGCCGCCGCAGGCCGAAGGCGATGTTCTCGGCGATCGAGAGGTGCGGGAACAGCGCGTAGTTCTGGAACACGGTGTTCACGTTCCGCCGGTAGGGCGGCAGCCAGGTGACGTCCTGGCCGTCGAGCTCGATCAGGCCCGAGGTGGGCTCCTCGAAGCCTCCGATCATGCGCAGGGTGGTGGTCTTGCCGCAGCCCGACGG
>JAKOQS010000087.1 GCA_029778235.1 Chloroflexota bacterium
AGCACCAGCGCGGGCTCGCGCAGGGCGCGGACGGCGTCCGACAGTTGACGGAGACGCTCCATCGCTGGCTGTCGGACTTCGAGCTGCGTGTCGTGGATGTCGTCGAGGACGGCGATCGCGTCTGGGTCCGCAACCGGGCGCGCGGGGTCAACACCGGATCGGTGATGGGCAATCCGCCGACGGGCAGGGCGATGGAGGTGGACGTGTTCGACGTCGTCCGCGTGTCGGACGGCAAGGTCGTCGAGCACGGGGGTGTCGCGGACCAGCTCGGCATGCTCCTGCAGCTCGGGCTGGCTGGTCCGCAGAGGGCGGGCGCGGCCTGACGCCGACGCTCGGGGCGGCGCTCGCCGGCTACGGTCTCCGGAGCGACGGCAGCGAGGACTCGGTGAAGCCCTCCGCCCGCAGGAGGGCGTCGAGCCGGTCGATCAGGCGGTCCACCCGGGCGAGCAGGCCCGGCAGGTCGGCGCCCGACGACCGCAGGAGGTCGTCCACGTCGACCGCCATCCCCTCCGGGAGGCGGCTGCAGGTGCGCGTGGCGGCCTCGACGAGTCGCTTCTCTCCCGGATGGGTCGTCCGGTTCACTGCGAACAGCACGTCGAAGTAGCTCGCGAGCAGGCCGGCCAAGCGGTGGTTGACGCTCACCAGGTCGTCCCGCGCCGCCGCCTTCGCGATCTGGCTCGCGTAGGAGGGCAGGACGGAGCGGAGCACCGGGTGGTTCAGCCCGATGATGCTCGCCCGCAGCGCCTCCGGGTACGGGACGTCGCACCGCGTCTTCAGGCCGGCCAGCCACCCCTCGGCGTCCTCGAGGGTGCGGCAGCCCCGGACGGTGTGCCAGAAGCACGTCGTGTACCCCAGGCTCGCCTCGTGCCGGTCCAGGACCGCCGCGATCCGGTCCTCCATCCACGCGACATCGAAGTACACGACGTCCACGTGGGCGCCGGTGGCCGCATCGATCCACTCGTCGCTCGGGCCCCAGAAGCGCATCCCCAGCTCCGCCCGGCGCGCGCCACCCGCCGCATCCACGATGGACCGGCGCACGTCGAGGGCGATCTCGCCCCTGGCGTAGATCTCCACGTCGATGTCCGAGCCGGCCACCGCCCCGAGGCCGGCGCCGCCCCTGGAGCCGCCCAGCGCCACCGCCGCGACCTGCGGGACCGGCGCGAACAGCGCGGCGACCCGCCGGGCGATCGCCTCGGACGTGGTCGTGCCGGCGCTCATGCCCGGTGCTCCGACCGGGTCGGCAGGGAGGCCGTCGCGCCCCCCGGGCCCCGTCATCGCGCCGCCCCCGCGCCGCCGAACGTGGCCAGGACCCGCACGAGTCGCTCCGTCCCCCAGTCCACGGCATCGACGGGGATGCGCTCGTCGGCCCCGTGGGCCATGGTGGCGAAGTCGTACCCGGTCGGCAGTCGCATCGGGGTGAACCCGTACGTCTGGATCCCGAGTCGCGCGAAGTGGCGGGCATCGGTCGTCGCCATCGTGACGTAGGGCACCGGGACCCCGCCCGGGTCGCCTTCCCGGAGCGCCGCGGAGAGGGCGTCGAAGAGGCCCATGTCGAGACGTCCAGGGTACGGCTGGAAGTCGTCCACGCGGATCTCGGCGTCCGGCCCCAGGATCGCCTGCAGCTCGCGCACGAGGTCGTCCACCACGAGGCCCGGCAGGATGCGCCCGTCCAGCGTGAGCTCGACCTCGCCGGGGATGACGTTCGACCTGCCCCCGCCCCGGACGGCGACCGGGCTGACGGTGTGATGCAGGAGCGGGTCGAGCATCGCGCCCGGCGCTCCCAGGAGGTCGAGGGTGCGGTCGGTCAACCTTGGCGTCAGCAGACGACGCACCACGATGCCCCGCGACCGGGGGAGAGCATCCGCGATGGCGTCGATCATGAGCCGGACGGGCGGCACGACGTGGACCGGCAGGCGACGACGATCGAGGGTGACGAGCGCGCGGCCGAGCCGCGCCATGGCGCCATCCCGGTGCCGGAAGGACGCGTGTCCAGGCGCCCCGCGGAAGGTCACGGCGATCCGGCACGTCTGCTTCTCGGCGATCTGCACCGGGTAGAGGCGGCGGCCGGCGAGGTGGAAGGTGAAGCCGCCCGCTTCGCCGAGCGCGAAACGGACGCCGCTGAACAGGTCGGGGTGCTCGTCCACGAGGAAGGCGGCGCCCAGGCGGCCGCCCGCCTCCTCGTCGGGCACGACCGCGAGGATCACGTCGCCGGGCGGCGGGGTGGCGTCGCGATGGGCGCGGACGGCGGCCGCCAGCATCATCGCCACCGACGCCTTGTCGTCGAGGGTGCCGCGGCCCCAGACGAACCCGTCGCGCTCGACGGCCTCGAACG